>NZ_JBGLRI010000004.1:0-464461 GCF_041403025.1 Aeromonas sp. S5(2024)
GCCGTTGGAGACCACAACGTTGATAGGTGGGGTGTGTAAGCGCGGCGACGTGTTGAGCTAACCCATACTAATTACCCGTGAGGCTTAACCATACAACACCCAAGAAGTGTTCTAAGGCTTGTAGCAGATACCGAGAACGAACAACAAAATCAGCTTTCTTAGATTGAAGAATTTGCCTGGCGGCCATAGCGTCGTGGAACCACCTGAACCCATGCCGAACTCAGAAGTGAAACGCGGTAGCGCCGATGGTAGTGTGGCATTCGCCATGCGAGAGTAGGACACTGCCAGGCACCCAACACGAGAAACCCCGCTCATTTGAGCGGGGTTTTTTATTGCCTGAAATTCGTCTTATCTCACCCCTGATATGCGCCTTTGGATGGAGAGTCTGCACTGCTTTCCACCCTGTTGTTCACTCGGCTCTCTCGTGCCGAAACCCGGCGTCAGGCCTGCAATTAGGGTTGTATCTGCCTCATAACTCGGTAGAGTAAAGGCATCTTGGGTTGGCCCGTACTCTCTCATGCTGGTTTCTTTAGTACGGATGCAACTTGGCCTGCTTTTATCAACCTTACGTCAGTGGTATCGATATGGAACAAGTAAACAAGTCCACCTTCAGCGATGTACTGGAATATGTGCGTATGTCCCGTCGTCAGAACAAACTCAAGCGTGAAATTGCGGACAACGAGAAGAAGGTCCGTGACAACCAGAAGCGGGTGCTGCTGCTCGACAACCTGAGTGATTACATCAAACCAGGCATGAGCATCGATGAGGTGCAAGCCATCATCGCCAACATGCGGGCTGATTATGAAGAGCGTGTGGACGACCACATCATCAAGAATGCCGAGCTGTCCAAAGAGCGTAAAGAGCTGAGCACCAAGCTCAAGGCAATGAGCTCCAGCAAATAAGCCTGCTCACTGTCTTCTCAAAACACCGGCCATAGGGCCGGTGTTTTGCTTTCTGTCATCAGCTCGGATCTCTCACCGCGCTGCAACAATCGGCTCCCCTTTTTATGATCGCCCTGTTACCATCACTACAAAGCGGTCAATAGTTTTCAAGCCATTGACTTGAAACGACTAAGCTTGAGTGAAACACAATAAATTGCGCAACCATGGTGGGGCTGATATGGGCGCATCAGAACAGACGGATTTGAACAAAGTGGCATCTCAGGATTCATCTGTCCCAAGCGCGGACGGCAAGTACAAGCGCAAGCGTCGTTCCTGGTGGCGCTGGTTGTTCTGCTTTTTCTTTTTGCTGTGCCTGGCTGCGGTGATTGCTCTGGTCGGTTATGAGATGCAGACTTCCCGCCTGCAGTCGCAGGAGATCTCCCGCTATGCGGCCAAGCTGACTTATCAGGTCGAACCGGGCCCCAGCAAGCAGATTGCTTTCCCCGAAGACGGTCCCTTCGACAAGCGGCTCGGCTATGTGCTGCTGCCCATGATGCAGGAGCGCTTGCTGCAACGGGGTTATCAGGTCAGCGAGCAGGTACATTTCTCCGACGCCTTGTATGACTATGCCAGTCGCGGTTTTTTCGTGCCTTATACCGAGAAGGTGCAAGCCGGCCTGACCTTGCATGACTGTCGGGCGGAACCCTTCTATCAGTTCAAGTATCCGACCCACTATTACCCGGATTTTGCCTCCATCCCGCCGCTGGTGATCCAGTCGCTCCTGTTCATCGAGAACCGCGACCTGCTCAGCAATGAGCAGCCGCTGGCCAACCCGGCCGTGGATTGGCCCCGTTTTGCCAAGGCAGCCATGTCGCAGGTCGGCAAGGCGCTCGATATGCAGGATCAGTCGGCCGGTGGCAGCACGCTGGCGACTCAGGTCGAGAAGTATCGCCACTCGCCGGATGGCCTGACGCTGTCACCCACCGAGAAGATCCGTCAGATGGCGTCCGCCAGTGTGCGGGCCTACCGGTTGGGACCCAAGACGCTGGAGGCGCGTAAGCTGGTCGCCTGGGCCTATCTCAACTCGGTCCCGCTCTCTGCGGCTCCCGGCTATGGGGAGGTGCACGGCCTGGGGGATGGTCTCTGGGTATGGTTTGGTGCCAATGTGGACGAGGTAAACCGGCTGCTGGACCCTGCGCGCAACCAGGATGCTTCGCTGGCGGAGCAGGGACTGGCGCTGCGCCAGGTGGTCTCGCTGATGATTGCCCATCGCCGACCCTCCTACTATCTGGCGCAGGGGCGTGATGCACTGGCGACCCTGACCGACAGCTATCTGCGGCTGTTCGTGCAGGAGGGGATGATCACGCCGCCGCTGATGGAAGCTGCGCTGAAAGCCAAAATTTCATTCCGTGATTTCCTGCAGTCCCCGGCGGTGACCAAGGTCAACAACAACAAGGGCCTGCAAGTTGCCCGCACCCGTCTGAGCCGTCAGCTCGGGGTGCAGCTCTACGATCTGGACCGACTCGATCTGACGGCCGATACCAGCCTCAACATGCCGCTGCAAAACGAGGTTTCTCGCTACCTGCAGCAGCTGGCCGATCCTACGTTTGCAGCTCAGGTCGGGTTGTTTGGTGAGCGCCTGCTCTCGCCGGAGAAGACGGGAGACGTGAAGTACAGCTTCACACTGTTCGAAAAATCCCCGCAGGGCTTCAAGGTGCGGGTGCAGACCGACAACACGGATCAGCCGTTTGACATCAACGAGGGCAGCAAGCTGGAACTGGGATCAACCGCCAAGCTGCGGGTGCTGACCACTTACCTGGAGATCGTCTCCGAGCTGCACGACAACTACGCGGACATGTCGGCCGAGAGCCTGCGCAAGATAGAGGTATCGGAGCAGGACAACATCAGTCGCTGGGCCGTCTCCTACCTGATGACCGCCAAGGACAAGAGCCTGCCCCCCATGCTGGAGGCCGCGCTCGATCGCAAATACTCCGCCAGCCCGAACGAGGGATTCTTCACCGGCGGTGGCATGCACACCTTCAACAACTTCCGGCGTGAGGACAATGGCCGCATCCCGGCCATTCGCGACGCGCTGCGCGAGTCCATCAACCTGCCCTTCGTGCGTCTGATGCGCGACATCGTTCGCTACAGCCTCTACCGGGAGGGCAACCGTGCCCAGCTGCTCAAGGATGACAAGGATCCGCGTCGTACCGAGTATCTGGCCAAGTTTGCGGATAAAGAGGGGCAGACCTATCTGCTGCGCTTCTGGCGCAAATACCGTGGCAAGACTGCGGATGAACAGCTCGATACCTTCCTGGATGGTCTCAAGCCCAGCGCCGTGCGCCTGGCCGCCGTACACCGCTACCTGATGCCGGATGCGTCGCAGGAGACCTTCGCTGCCTTCCTGGCGAAGCGTCTGCCGCGGGAGAAGCTGAGCGATCGTCGTATCGAGCAGCTCTATACCAGCTATGGTCCCGGCAAGTATTCGCTGCCGGATCAAGGCTATATCGCTCGGGTGCACCCGCTGGAGCTGTGGCTGCTCTCCTATCTCAAGGAGTTCGACAAGGCGACTTTCGCCGATGCCGTCGAGGCGAGCCGGGACGAGCGGCAAGAGGTCTACAGCTGGCTGTTCAAGACCCGCCACCGCAGCGCCCGCGACAGCCGGATCCGCACCATGCTGGAGGTCGAGGCCTTCCTCGATATCCATCAACGCTGGGCCAGACTGGGCTACCCGTTCGATCACCTGGTGCCGTCGCTGGCAACGGCTCTGGGTAGCTCGGGCGACCGCCCTGCTGCGCTGGCCGAGCTGATGGGGATCATCCAGAACGGCGGCATTCGTGCGCCGACCCTACGCATCGAGCATTTGTCGTTTGCCAAGGGCACGCCGTTCGAAACCGAGTTCCAACCAGCGCAGACCGAGGGGACCCGGGTGCTGCCGGTCGAGGTGGCTACCGCACTGCGCAACGCGCTGTCGAAGGTGGTGGAAGGGGGCACGGCCAGACGCATTGCCGGTGCCTTTGCCCTGCCGGACGGTACCGTGCTGCAGATGGGGGGCAAGACGGGGACGGGCGACAACCGGATTGAAACGGTCGGCCGCTACGGCAACGTGACCAGCTCGCTGGCTCGCAACCGGACCGCCACCTTCGTCTTTTATCTGGGAGAGGATCACTTCGGCACCCTGACGGCCTATGTGCCGGGTAGCCAGTCCGACAAGTTCCGCTTCACCTCGGCCCTGCCGGTGCAGGTGCTCAAGGGAATGGCCCCGCTGCTGATGCCGTATCTGCAGCCAGGCACTCATACCCAGTGCATGGCGGGCAGCTGACAGCTGCGGCGACACGAAAACGGGGCCATATAGGCCCCGTTTTATTTCGTACTGTTCATCGCCGGTCGGCGAAGGTGAGTCATCACTTACAGCAGATCTTCGATCTCGCCGCGCAGGTACTGGTACATCTCGCGATAGGCCACCGGCGGCTTGTTCAGCTCCCGCTCCTTGTTGGCGGTACGGATCAGCTGGCGCAGCTTCTGGCGGTCCAGTTCGTGGAACTGGGACATCAGCTCGTTGAGGGCGCTGTCACCTTCATTGATCAGCCGCTCACGCCACTGTTCCAGCCGGTGCAGGCGGGCGTTCACGGTGGAGTGGCGATTCTTGATGATGGAGAGCGCCTCGACGATGGGCTCCACATCGCGGCTGCGCATCAATCGGCCGATGAACTGCAGGTGGCGACGGAAAGACTCGTCTTTCTTCGGCTTGAGCTTGCGGCCCAGCTCGACCGCTTCGGCCAGCTCTTCATCCAGCGGGATCTTCTCCAGCTCGCTGTGGCTGAGGGAGACTATCTCCTCCCCCATCTTCTGCAAGGCTTCGGCATCGCGCTTGAGCTGGCTTTTGCTGGGGCCCCAGTCTTCCCACTCGTTGTCGTCTTGATATTGACTCATCGGTCTCTTGATTCCTGTCATTCACGTTTGGTGGATATGTTACCAGCTTCTCCCGCTGGGCGCAGGGGTCTGATATGCTTAGCCCCTTTCCTTCCTTCATACAGATGTGAGTTATGGATCAGCAAGACCAAATCCGCCAGGATCAAGCCCATCTTGAAGCCGTAGTTGCCGAGGCCCTGGAGATTGCCAAGGGACTGGGTGCCGGGCTTGCCGAAGTCTCCATCAGCAAGCAGACCGGGCTATCGGTGAACACCCGGGGTTGTGAACTGGAAAGCATCGAATTCAACAAGGACGGGGCGCTCGGCATCGCCGTCTATCGCGATGGCTGCAAGGGTTCTTCCTCCACCACGGACCTGAGCCCGTCGGCCATTCGTGCCGCCGTCGAAGCGGCCATGGAGATTGCCCGGCACACCTCGCCGGATGCCTGTGCTGGTCTGGCGGACGCCGAGTTGCTGGCCTGGGATGCCCCGGATCTGCAACTGTGTCATCCGATCGAGCTGGATCCGCAGCGCGGCATCGAACTGGCCATCGAGTGTGAACGACTGGCGCTGGGCCGCGATGCCCGCATCAAGCACTCCGACGGCGCCGGTTTCTCCAGTCACCTCGGCATCAAGGTGTATGGCAACAGCCATGGCTTCGTCAAAGGCTACGCGGCATCGCGCAACTCCCTGAGCTGCGTGCTGATCGGCGAGCAGGACGGCGACATGCAGCGCGATTACGGCTACTCCTCCAGCCGTACCCTGGACGGGCTCTGGAGCCCGCAGCGCATCGCCGACGAGGCGGTGGAGCGCACTCTCTCTCGCCTAGGTGCCCGCAAGATCAGCACTCGCCACGCTCCCGTGCTGTTCCATCCCGATACGGCGGCCGGTCTGTGGGGTCATCTGGTGATGGCCATCAGCGGTGGCAATCTCTACCGCAAGTCGAGCTTTCTGTTGGACAAGCTGGGCAAGCAGATCCTGCCCGAGTGGCTCACCATTCAGGAGTTCCCCCATCTGCTGGGGGGGCTAGCCAGTACTCCGTTCGATGGCGAAGGCGTGCTGACCCGCGACATGGACATAGTGCGCAATGGCGAGCTGATGAGCTGGCTGCTTACCTCCTACTCCGCCCGCAAGCTGGGGCTCACCACCACGGGCCACGCCGGCGGCATCCACAACTGGCAGGTTTCCAGCACCGGCCAGGATTTCAATGGCATGCTCAAGGAGATGGGCACCGGCCTGCTGGTGACCGAACTGATGGGGCAGGGGGTCAACATCGTCAATGGCGATTACTCCCGCGGCGCTGCCGGTTTCTGGGTGGAGAATGGCGAGATAGCCTATCCGGTTGAAGAGATCACCATCGCCGGCAATCTGGCCGAGATGTTCAGCCATATCGTGGCAGTGGGTAGCGACGAAGATGAGCGCTCCAGCCTCAAGACCGGCTCGGTGCTGGTCGAGAGCATGAAGCTGGCCGGCCACTGATCCCGGCATCAGCGGATTGCAGCCATGAAAAAGGCCCCTCGCAGTGCGAGGGGCCTTTTTGTATCGGCGTGCTCAGGGGCGGCAATCAGCCCTTGATGCGCTCGATACGGCCGCCAAGGCCTTGCAGCTTGTGCTCGATGTCTTCGTAGCCACGGTCGATGTGGTAGATGCGATCGACGATGGTGGAGCCTTCGGCGACGAAGCCGGCCAGCACCAGACTGGCGGAGGCGCGCAGGTCGGTCGCCATCACCTGGGCACCCTTGAGCTGCTGGGTGTCGCGGCAGATGGCCACATTGCCCTGCAGTTCGATGTCGGCGCCCATCCGGACCAGCTCGGGCACGTGCATGAAGCGGTTCTCGAAGATGGTCTCGGTGACCATGCCGGTGCCTTTGGCCACCGCGTTCAGCACGGTGAACTGGGCCTGCATGTCGGTCGGGAAGGCCGGGTAGGGGGCGGTCTTGATGGTGACCGGCTTGAGGGTACGGCCGGTCATGTCGAGGGTGATCCAGTCTTCCCCCTTCTCAATCAGGGCGCCAGCCTCTTCCAGCTTGACCAGTACCGCTTCCAGCAGGGTCGGATCGGTCTTGCGGCAGGTGATCTTGCCGCCGGTGACCGCTGCGCCTACCAGGAAGGTACCGGTTTCGATACGGTCGGGCTGGACGCTGTAGCTGCCGCCATGCAGACGCTCGACACCGTCGATGGTCAGGGTGTCGGTGCCCGCGCCCTGGATCTTGGCGCCCAGCGCGTTGAGGAAGTTGGCCAGATCGACCACTTCCGGCTCGCGCGCGGCGTTTTCGATCACGGTGCGGCCGTCAGCCAGGGTGGCGGCCATCATCAGGTTCTCGGTACCGGTGACGGAGACCATGTCCATCAGGATGTGAGCACCCTTCAAGCGGCCATCGACACGAGCCTTGATGTAACCATCCTCGATGGCAATCTTGGCACCCATCAGCTCCAGACCGTGCACGTGCAGGTTGACCGGACGGGCACCGATGGCGCAGCCGCCGGGCAGGGAGACGTCAGCCGCGCCAAAGCGGGCGGCCAGCGGGCCCAGCGCCAGGATGGAGGCGCGCATGGTCTTCACCAGCTCGTAGGGGGCGACATGGTTGTTCACCGCGCCGGTCAGCACGGTGACGTTGCCGTTCACCTTGGTGGTGGCGCCCAGCATCTCCAGCAGCTTGATGGTGGTGCCCACGTCTTTCAGACGCGGCACGTTGGAGAGGTGGATCTCCTCATCACACAGCAGGGTGGCGAACAGGATCGGCAGAGCGGCGTTCTTGGCGCCAGAGATGGTCACTTCGCCGTTGAGAGTACAACGACCATCGATCTTGAATTTGTCCATTTACGTTTGATACCAAATCAGGAGGGCAGTAGGAATTTACGTTCGCGTTTCCACTCGGCATCGGTAAAAGCCTTGATGGAGAGTGCGTGAATGGCGTTGCTGGCGATCTTGTCCATCAGCGGGGCATAGATGGCCTGTTGCTTCTTGACCCGGCTCATGCCGTCAAACATGTCGCCGACGGCGATCACTTGGTAGTGACTGCCGTCCCCTTTGACATGGACTTCGGACAATGGCAGAGCCTCGAGGAGTATCGCTTCAATTTCAGAGACTTGCATTATGCGTCCTCAGTTGTGAGCGGAGTTGACTGAAACAATCCGGCCACCCCGTACAGGTTGGCCAGGGTATAAAAATCAGTGGAGGCGCCCACCAGTTGCGGTGTGGCGCCTCGTGCCAGAGCGGCTTTGGCCCATTTGACCAGCAGGGCAAGCCCTGCCGAATCCAGAGTGGTGACGTCGCCGAGCTCGATCTGGTCTTCCTGCCACCAGTCGGCCCGCCGTTGCCACAACTCAACGACCTGGGCTGCCTGCAGCTCGCCGCTCAGTCTCATTTCTTGAGTACCAGCGGTTTGGCATTGTGGGCGCGCAGCTGGGCGATCACCGCATCGATGCCGTTCTGGCGGATGAGGCCGCCCAGCTCGTTCTGCTTGGCAGAGAGCAGGCTGATCCCTTCGGCGACCATGTCGAAGGCTTTCCATTCGCCGGTCTTGTTGTTCTTGCGCAGCTTGAACTCGAGGAAGATGTCCGGCTTGCCGGCCTCTTTCACGCTGACGTTGACCGCGGTGATGTTGCTGTCACCGGCGGCCTTGCCGGGCTCGACCTTGACGGTCTGCTTGTCGAAATGGGCCAGGGCGTCGGCGTAGGAGCTCACCATGTACTCGGTGAACACCTCGACGAAGGCGTCACGCTGGGCCGGGGTGGTCTGCTTGATCTGGTTGCCAAGCACCTTGTAGGCGGCGAAGCGGTTGTCCACGTAGGGCAGCAGCTCTTCGCGAATGATTACCCGCAGGTGGTCCGGATTGCTCTTCACCTGGGCCTGATCGGCCTTCAGGCGGGCGAAGGTCTGCTTGGCCGCCTGATCCACCAGGGCATAGGGATCGGTGGCATCAGTGGCTTGCGCGGTCAGGGAAAACAGCATGCTGGTCATCAGGCCCAGCAGCAGGGCGATCTTCTTGAACATGGTTACTCCTTACTTGCTGTCTGATTTGGTGTCGGAAGACTGGCTGTAGAGGAACTTGCCAATCAGGTCTTCCAGCACAATGGCGGATTTGGTGTCTTCAATCATGTCGCCATCCTTGAGCATGCTGGTGCCCATCTCCTCATCGGTAAAGCCGGGCATCAGGCCTATGTACTGCTCGCCGAGCAGCCCCGAAGTCAGGATGGAGAGGGTACTGGTCTCGGAGAACTCACCGGCGCTCTTTTGCATCTGCAAAGAGACGATCGGCACCTGGCTCTTGGCGTCCAGAGTGATGTCGCTGACCCGACCGACCACCACGCCGCCCACCTTGACCGGTGAGCGCACTTTCAGGCCGCCGATATTATCGAAATGGGCGCGCAGGGTATAGGTTTCTCCTTCCGGTTTGAAACTCAAACCTGCCACTTGCAGTGCCAACGCCAGAATGGCACCGATGCCGGCCAGCATGAAAGCGCCAACCAGGAATTCTACTTTGCTGAACTTCATCTTTACCTTATCCAAACATGACTGCGGTGAGTATAAAATCCAGGCCGAGCACGGCCAGGGAGGAGTGGACCACGGTACGGGTCGTGGCCTGACTGATCCCGGCCGAGGTCGGCTTGGCATCATAACCGTTAAAGAGCGCAATCCAGGTGACCACCAGGGCAAAGATCAGGCTCTTGATGGCGCCCTGCATGATGTCATCCTGCCAGTCGACGGAGGCCTGCATGGCGGACCAGAAGCTGCCTTCATCCACCCCCAGCCAGTCCACACCGACCAGCTTGCCGCCGAAGATGCCGATCAGGCTGAACATGAAGGCCAGCAGCGGCATGCTGATGACCCCGGCCCAGAAGCGCGGCGCGACCACCCGGCGCAGCGGATCCACCGCCATCATCTCCAGGCTGGAGAGCTGTTCGGTGGCCTTCATCAGGCCGATCTCGGCGGTGAGGGCCGAGCCGGCGCGGCCGGCAAACAGCAGCGCGGTCACCACGGGGCCCAGCTCCCGCAGCAGAGAGAGGGAGACCAGCGGCCCCAGACTCTGCTCGGCACCGAAGTCTTTCAGTACGTTGTAGCCCTGCAACGAGAGCACCATGCCGATGAACAGGCCCGACACCAGAATGATGGCGACCGACTGCACCCCGACCACATACAACTGCTGCACCAGCAGCGGAAAGTGCTTGCGCGGTGCGGGTTTGCCCGCCAACGCGTGAAACAACATGATGGTGGCGCGGCCGATGGCGCTGATGAACCGCACCCCGCTTCGCCCCAGTTTGCTTACCTGGCTTGTCAACATCAGAGATCCTGTAGCAGGTCGCCTGCCGGAAAATGAAACGGAACAGGACCGTCGGGCAATCCTTTCAGGAACTGCTCGACCTCGGGATTGTGCTCCTCGCGCAGCTGTGCTGGCGTGCCGTGCGCCACCACCTTGCGGTTGGCGATGATATAGGCGTAGTCGGCAATGCTCAGCACCTCTTTCACGTCGTGGGTGACGATGACGGAGGTGATGCCGAGGGCATCGTTCATATCCTTGATGAGCTTCACCAGCACCGCCATGGTGATGGGGTCCTGGCCGACGAACGGCTCGTCATACATGATGAGGTCCGGATCCAGCGCGATGGAACGGGCCAGCGCCGCGCGCCGGGCCATGCCGCCGGAGAGCTCGGACGGCATCAGTCTTGCCGCGCCGCGCAGGCCCACCGCCTGCAGCTTCATCATGACGATGGTGTGTATCAGCTCCTCGGGCAGGCCGGAGTGCTCGCGCAGCGGGAAGGCCACGTTGTCGTACACCGTCATGCCGGTAAACAGGGCGCCGCTCTGGAACAGCATGCTCATCCGCTTGCGTACCTCGTACAGGCGCGAGCGGGAGAGAGTGGGGATATCTTCCCCGTCAAACAGGATATGACCGGATTCGGGCTTGAGCTGGCCGCCGATCAACCGCAGCAAGGTGGTCTTGCCGATGCCGCTGGGGCCCATGACCGCAGTGACCTTGCCACGGGGAATGGTCAGGTTTATCCCGTCGTATAACAGCCGATCTCCATGACTGAAGGTCAGGTCGGAGATGGTGATCAGGTCATCGTTCAAACAATTGTCCATCCGGTGTAAATGAAGAGCGAATTTTATGGGCTAGTCTAGGTCTAAGCAACAGCAAGGAACAACTATTGAACAGCCTGCCTGTCCAGACGCGCGACAGTTTTTTGTAACCAATTGTCTCTCTTTTCAGGTCGGGAAGTATCCGATTCGCTTATCTCGACAGACTTTTTTATAATCCCGCAGCAAATTTCAGCCCGGAGCTGTGCCTTTATGTCTGTAAAGTCTGAAAAAGTGTCTGAACTGTTCGATTTTCGTCGCAGCGCCCGTACCGTGCTGGACATCGAGAAACAAGCGATTGATGGACTCTACCAGTACCTGAACGATGCCTTCGATCAGGCGTGCGAGATGATACTGTGCTGCAGTGGCAAGATAGTGGTCACCGGCATGGGCAAGTCAGGTCATGTCGGAAGCAAGATTGCGGCCACCCTGGCCAGCACCGGCACTCCCGCCTTCTTCCTCCATCCGGGTGAAGCCAGCCACGGCGATCTGGGGATGATTTCCGGCGGCGATCTCATCATCGCCATCTCCAACTCCGGCGAGAGCGACGAGATCCTGGCCCTGTTGCCGGTGCTTAAGCGCCGCGGTATCCCGCTCATCTGCATGACCGGCAACCCGGTCTCCACCATGGCGAAAGAAGCCAACGTGCATCTGTGCATCAAGGTAGAGAAAGAAGCCTGCCCGCTGGGGCTGGCGCCCACGTCCAGTACCACCGCGACCCTGGTGATGGGCGATGCGCTGGCGGTGGCCCTGCTGGAAGCCCGCGGCTTTACCGCCGATGATTTCGCCCTCTCTCACCCGGGTGGCTCCCTTGGCAAGCGATTGCTGCTGCGGGTCGGCGATCTGATGCACAGCGGTGAGCTGTTGCCCCAGGTGGGGATAGATGCCACCATCAGCCAGGCACTGCTGGAAGTGAGCCGCAAGGGGCTCGGCATGACGGCCGTGGCCGATGCCGATGGCCGCCTGGCCGGCCTGTTCACCGATGGCGACCTGCGCCGCATTCTGGATTTGCAGGTGGATATCCACCACACCCCGATCAGCCGCGTGATGACGGTCAACTGTGTTACCGTGGGACCTGAGATGATGGCAGCCGAGGCTGTCAAACTGATGGAAACCAGAAAGATCAATGGATTACTGGTTGTGGATGGCGACAAGCGCCCGCTGGGTGCCTTCAACATGCACGACCTGCTGAAAGCCGGAGTAATTTGATGCAAAACGTACCGACCCTCTATGGTCCGGTGACGCGCAGCCAGTTTGAGAAGGCGGCGCAGATCCGCCTGCTGGTGTGCGATGTGGACGGGGTGCTCTCCAACGGCCTCATCTACATGGGAAATGACGGCGAAGAGTTGAAGACCTTCTGTACCCGCGACGGTGCCGGCATGCGGGCGCTGCTCAACGCCGGGATCGAGATTGCCATCATCACCGGGCGCAACTCCCGCATCGTCAGCGATCGGATGAAGAGCCTGGGGGTGCAGCACCTGGTACAGGGGGCAGATCAGAAGCTGCCCCACTTCGAAGCGCTGCTGGCCAAGCTGGCACTGACCCCCGAGCAGGCGGCCTATATCGGCGATGACACCATCGATCTGCCGGTGATGCAGGCCTGTGGCCTCGGCATCGCCGTGGCCGATGCCCATCCGCTGGTGCTGGCGCGGGCTGACATGGTGACCCGACTGGCCGGCGGTGTGGGCGCGGTGCGCGAGGTGTGCGATCTCATTTTGCAGGCCCAGGGGCTGGGTGACTATCAGCCAGAGGCCTCGGTATGAGCAGACAGACCCTGTTGTTCGCCCTGCTGTTCCTGGTTGCGCTGGCCGCCTGGCAGCTCGGCGACATCGAACTGGCGCCGGAGCCGACCACCAAGGTGGAGAATTATCAGCCGGACTTCACCGCCAAAAATCTGGTGACGACCCGCTTTGATGTCGAGGGACGTCGCACCGAGCGGCTGGAGTCCCGCTACGCGGAGTACTACCAGATCCTCGAGCAGGCCACTTTTGACAAGCCAGTGGTCTACATGTTCGACAAGCAGGGGGAGGCCGAGTGGAAGGTCACCGCCGATACCGGCGTGCTCAACACCGATGACAACGTGATCCTGCGGGACAAGGTGCATCTGGACGGCTTGCTGCCCACCTCTTTCATCTCCACGCTGGATACCCCCTATCTGGAGCTGGATCTGGTGACCCAGAACGTGAGAAGCAATCAGCAGGTCAGCATAGTGGGTAAGGATTTCCAGACCGAGGGCGTCGGCCTGAAGGGTCATCTGGAACGCAAATATTTTGAATTACTGGATCAGGGCCATGCCATCTATTTCAATGAAAAACGCTAATCTGGCCCTCGCGGCCCTGCTGCTGTGCGGCACCGTGAGCGCCAAAGAGTCCGACTTTGCCGAGAAGGTCTATGTGGATGCGGTCAAGCAGGTGGCCGAGATGCAGGACAACCGCATCACCTTCGAGCAGGATGTGACCATCACTCAGGGCACCATCAAGATCAAGGCGGACAAGGTGGTGGTGATCCGCTCCGGCGAGAAGGGGGCCGAGGTGATGACGGCCTATGGCAAGCCTGCCACCTTCTTCCAGATCCTGGACAACGGCAAGCCGGTCAATGCCCATGGCAACAGCATCCGCTATGAGCTGAAGAACCGGTTGGTGACCATCACCGGCAACGGTCAGCTCAAGCAGGAAGACAGCCAGGTCAATGGCGACCTGATCCGTTACGACATCGTCAAACAGAAGATGATTGCCGAGAGCAAGACCCCGAACCAGCGGGTCAAGACGGTGTTCCTGCCGGATCAGGTAGAGAATTTCGACAAGCCGGCCGATCAGAAGAAGCAGGGAAAATAAACCATGGCAGTGTTGAAAGCAGCCGGCCTGCAAAAAAGTTACAAGCGCCGCATGGTAGTGAGCGATGTGAGCCTGGAAGTGGGAACCGGCCAGATCGTCGGGTTGTTAGGGCCGAACGGGGCCGGCAAAACCACCTCCTTCTACATGATCGTGGGGCTGGTGCAGAGCGATGCCGGCCTCATCACCATCGATGATCAGGACATCAGCCTGCAGCCCATGCATATCCGTGCCCGCAACGGTATCGGCTATCTGCCGCAGGAGGCCTCCATCTTCCGTCGCCTGTCGGTGTTCGACAACCTGATGGGGGTCATGCAGACCCGCAAGGGGCTGAGTCGCGAAGAGCGGGAGGACAAGGTCCAGCAACTGCTGGAAGAGTTCAACATCACCCATATCCGTGACAGCCTGGGTCAGAGCCTGTCGGGCGGGGAGCGGCGCCGGGTCGAGATCGCCCGGGCACTGGCTGCCGAGCCGCGTTTTATCCTGCTGGATGAACCCTTTGCCGGGGTCGACCCCATTTCTGTGATAGACATCAAGAAGATCATCCAGCATCTCAAAGATAGAGGCCTGGGCGTCTTGATCACCGACCACAACGTCAGAGAGACTCTGGACGTATGTGAGAAGGCCTATATCGTCAGCCACGGCAAGATGATTGCCGAAGGTGCACCGGCCGACATACTGGCCGACGAACAGGTCAAGCGCGTCTATTTGGGCGATCAATTCAGTCTATAGTAAGGGGGCATCTCTTCATTTCCTGTGACGACTGCCTCGCTGAACATAAGGATATCCCGACGTAGATGAAGCCGACATTACAGTTGCGTCTCGGCCAGTCCCTGACCATGACGCCGCAATTACAACAAGCGATTCGTCTGCTCCAGCTCTCCACTCTGGAACTCCAGCAGGAAATTCAGCAAGCGCTCGACAACAACCCCTTGCTGGAGCAAGAGGAAAATGATGTGCAGGAGACCAGCCCGGAAGAGCCGGTCGATGCCAGCCAACTCGACTCCAGCGATGCCATGTCTCAGGACAACATGCCGGACGAACTGCCGGTAGATACCACCTGGGAAGAGGTCTACTCGGCCGGCACGGCCCAGAGTGCGGGCCCGATCCACGACGGTGAAGACAGCATCTATCAGGGCGAAACCACCGAAAACCTGCAGGATTATCTGCTGTGGCAGATGCGCCTGACGCCGTTCAGCGACGTGGATGCCGCCATTGCCCTCGCCATCATCGACGCCATCGACGAATCCGGTTACCTGACGGTGTCGCTGGAAGATATCCAGACTGCGGTAAGCAGCGAGGATGTCGAGGTGGAGCTTGATGAAGTGGAGGCGGTGCTCAAGCGAGTGCAGCACTTCGATCCGGTCGGCATTGCCGCCCGCTCGGTGCAGGAGTGCCTGCTGATCCAGCTGGGCCAATACTCCCCGGACCTGCCCTGGCTCAACGAGGCCAAGGAGGTGATCCTCGAGCACATGGACCTGCTCGGCAATCGCGACTACCGCACTCTGGCGCGCAAGACCCGGCTCAAGGAGAGCGACCTCAAGGAGGTGCTGGATTTGATCCAGCAGCTGGAGCCGAGACCCGGCAACGGCGTCATCCAGAGCGAATCCCAGTACGTGATCCCGGATGTTTCCGTGGTCAAGAAGGGCAACAAGTGGGTGGTCGAGCTCAATCCGGACTCGGCCCCGCGCATCCGGGTCAACGAGACCTATGCCGCCATGGCCCGTCAGGCGCGCACCAGCCAGGATACCCAGTTCATCCGTTCCCACCTGCAGGAAGCCAAGTGGTTCATCAAGAGCCTGGAGAGCCGCAACGACACCCTGCTCAAGGTGGCCAGCTGTATCGTCGAGCAGCAGCAGGGCTTTTTCGAATACGGTGAAGAGGCCATGAAACCCATGGTGCTCAACGACATCGCCGAAGCGGTGGAGATGCACGAGTCGACCATCTCGCGGGTCACGACCCAGAAGTACATGCATACACCGCGCGGCATCTTCGAACTGAAGTTTTTTTTCTCCAGTCATGTCAACACGGAGGGAGGAGGAGAGTGCTCATCGACCGCAATTCGCGCGCTTATCAAGAAGCTGGTCACGGCGGAGAATCCCGCCAAGCCGCTAAGTGATAGCAAGATCGCGGATTTGCTGGCCGAACAGGGTATTATGGTGGCGAGACGCACGATCGCAAAGTACCGTGAATCCTTGTTGATCCCGCCATCCAATCAGCGCAAACGCCTGGTTTAGGCAAAACAAAAGGAAGACGTTATGCAAATTAACCTGACCGGACACCATGTCGAGATCACCGAAGCTCTGCGTGATTATGTGAACAACAAATTTGCCAAACTCGAGCGTCACTTTGACCACATCAACAATGTTCATGTGGTGTTGAGCGTAGAAAAACTGAACCAGATCGCCGAAGCCAAGCTGCATGTCAGCGGGGGTGAGGTGTTCGCCAATTCGCAGCATGCCGACATGTACGCTGCGATTGATACCCTGCTGGACAAGCTGGATCGGCAGATCATCAAGCACAAAGATAAGTTAAATCAAAAATAACCATGCAACTTGAACACATACTGAGTCGGGACTGCACCAAAAGTGCGGTCCCTTGTACCAGCAAGAAACGCGCCCTGGAGATCATCAGCGAGTTAGCCGCTGAGCGTCTGGGGACCTCTCGTCAGGTGCTCTTCGAGTGCCTGCTGGCGCGAGAAAAAATGGGCAGTACCGGGATCGGTGCCGGTATCGCCATTCCCCACGGCCGGATCGGCGACGAGTTTCCGCCGACCGCCATCCTGATGACCTTCGCAGAGCCGATCCCCTTCGATTCCATCGACAATCAACCGGTTGACCTGCTGTTCGCCCTGCTGGTGCCGGAAAGCGAGTGCAAGCAGCACCTCAAGACCCTTTCCCTGATGGCATCCAAGCTGGGCGACAAGGCGGTATGCCGCCAGTTGCGCCAGGCAACCAGCGACGAAGAACTCTATCAGATCATGACATCGGCCTGAGATGCAGGCCCTTGCAATGACGCCAAGCGGTGAGGGAACAAGATGCAATTAATAGTGGTGAGTGGGCGCTCCGGCTCGGGCAAGACAGTTGCCCTGCGTGTGCTGGAGGATCTCGGTTATTACTGCGTGGATAACCTGCCGGTCAACCTGCTGCCCCAGCTGATCGTCTCGGTCGAGAGCCAGTATGACAAGCTGGCGGTCAGCATCGACGTGCGCAACCTGCCGGCGAGCCCGGACAAGCTGGAAACCCTGCTGGCCCAGGTTCGCAACGAGGGGCGGGTGGAGTTCTCGAGCTTCTTCTTCGATGCGGAAAACTCCACCCTGCTCAAGCGCTACGGCGAGAGCCGCCGGCTGCACCCCTTGTCACGCAATCAGTTGTCGCTGGATGAGGCGATTCGGGAAGAGACCCACCTGCTGGCACCGCTCTCCTCGACGGCCGACCTGCGCATCGATACCACCAACCTCAGCATTCACGACCTGAGCGAGCTCATCAAGACCCGGGTGCTCGGCAAGAAGGAAAACGAGCTGGTGCTGGTGTTCGAGTCGTTCGGCTTCAAGTACGGCATTCCCAAGGATGCCGACTTCGTGTTCGACGCCCGCTTCCTGCCCAATCCGCACTGGATCCCCGAGCTCAAACCCTTCACCGGCAAGGATGAGCCGGTGGCCCGCTACCTCTCCAGCCAGCCCGACGTGATGCAGTTCATCCTGCAGATCGAGAACATGCTGGCGACCTGGTTGCCCCATCTGGAGCGCAACAATCGCAGCTATGTGACAGTCGGTATCGGTTGCACCGGTGGCCAGCACCGATCGGTATTCATTGCCGAGCAGCTGGCTGGCGCCTTCCGCCTGCTGGGCAAGAACGTCCAGATCCGCCACCGCACCCTCGACAAGAGTGCGCCGCAATTTTGATGGACCAATAGGAAGATCAGATGACCGTCTCAGCCTCGGTGGAAGTGAAAAATAAACTGGGCATGCATGCCAGACCGGCCATGATGCTGTTCGAGCTGGTGCAGGGGTTCGATGCCCACGTGTTGCTGCGCAACGAAGAGGGGGTCGAGGCCGACGCGGACAGCGTGATCGGCCTGCTGATGCTGGACTCCGCCCAGGGCAAGCAGGTGGAAGTCCAGGTGGAAGGGCCCGAGGAAGTGGAGGCCCTGGCCGCCGTGGTGGCGCTGTTCACCTCGGGTTTCAACGAGGAGTAACGCACCTCGGCATGCTCAAGGTGCGCTGCGTGCCAGCGCCTTGAAGGCGGCAAAATCCCGACAAGCCAGCAGACTCCTGCTGGCTTTTTCGTTCATCAGCGCCAGGAACAGGTCGTAGAGCCCCATCGCCTCTTCGTAGTCGGCCTTGGCGATGGCCAGCACGAAGACGAGAGTAGCGCTCTCGCCGTTGCCCCAGTCGATCCCCTGCGGGGCCAGCACGGTATAGACCAGGGTGCGGCGCGCCAGCAGGCCGAGGGAGTGGGGCAGGGCGATGCCGTCCCCCAGCATGGTGGAGACGATCCGCTCCCGCTCCTGCAACGATCCCCGAAAGCCGCTCTCCACCAGATCCTCCGCCTCCAGCTGGCTGCAGATGCGATCAAACAGCGTTGCCTGGCTGAGCGGTTCGGTAGCCACCATGAAGTGGTCGGCATCGAAGTACTTGTCGAGCAGGTAGGGGCGGGTGCGATCGACCAGCACCAGCTTGCCGAGCTGCTCCAGCTGGTACTGGGTCGGGAAGGGGGCGACCTGCACCACGGGCACGTTCTTCTCGCCGGCCTTGACGGTGCTGATGACGAAGTCCTGCTCGATCCGCGCCAGCCCTTCGTAATCCCGCACCGACTCCAGCATGGTCAGCTGCAACTGGGGATACTCCCGCTTGATGCGGGCCTCCAGCACCCGGAAGGTGGCGTTGCCCGCATCGCACAGCAGCAGCGCCTGGGGGCGGCGGGTGTAACCGATGTCGTAGTGACGCTCCAGTCCGACCCCGATGTGGATCACCAGATAGCCTATCTCGTGGTGGGTCAGCCGATAGGGAGTCTGCCTGATCCACTCCGAGATGGCCGCCAGCGTGATGTCATAGGCGAGGGGGTAGTACTGCTTGATGTGGTCCGCCAGCGGATTGTGGCTGCCGATCTGGTATTTGACCCGCAGCAGCATGGCGCTGATATGGGTCTGCAGGTCGGCCCGCAGTTGCAGATCGCCGCGCAGGTCATAGGGGTAGTGCTGGTGGATGTAGGCCAGCAGATGCTCCACCAGCTGTTCGCTCTCGGCCGCCATGGCCGGGCTGAGCTGGGGGGCATCGGCGGTGAGGCGGGCCTGGATCTGGATGGTGAGGCAGGCTATCTCCTCCTCCCCCGGCGGAGTCAGGGTCGGCAGCTCGCCATAGATGTCGCGGGCAACCGCCAGCAGAGGCGCCGTGAGATCCTCGCTGGTGAATTGGCGCAGCTCGTGGCCGGCCGCCTGGCGCAGCAGGGCGACGGCGCAGTAGATGGCGAGCTGCTGCAGGCTCTCATCGGCCAGGCGCAGCTGATGACGGCCGAGCTGCTCGTGGATGTGATTGCCCACTACCTCCAGCGTCTTGCTGGGGCAGAGGTTGGGCAGCAGGCTTTGCAATGGGTTGCTGTGCAGCAGCTCCTGATAGAGCAGCTGGGTGAGGCAGGCGCGGATGGCCGTCTCGCCCCCCTGGATCCGCATCCCCTGCCTGGGTTTGCTGTCGATGGCGAGTCCGAAGTGGGCGAGCCGCTCCCGTACTTCCGCCATGTCCCCCTGCAGTGCCGCCCGGCTCAGATACCAGGTGTCCGCCAGCTCGTCGAGCTTGATGCCCTGCTCCGCCGTCAATAGCAGGATCTGCAGGTGCAGCACTCGCTCGCGGCTGGTACGGGGCAAGCCGCTCTCCTGCTCCTGGGCCGCCAGCAGCGCCTCGAACAGCTCCTGATTGTAGATCTTGAGCTGATAGCCGCTGCCGCGCTGGTGGATCAGGTGAGCGCCCCGGGTGGCGATGAGCTCGTTCAGGGTCGCCACGTCGGTGCGCACCGTGCGGGTGGAGACATTGAGGCGGCGGGCCAGCTCCTCCTGCGGCAGCGGCTCGGCGTGGAGCAGAGTGAGTAGTTGATGGAGTCTGGGGTGGGGCAGCTTGATCATGAGGGGGGAACGGACTCCTGTCGCGGAATGAAAAATCGATGTTAACAAGCGAGTCATTAACAAGCCAGGCACCGGTCAGTGATCGGACCGGTGCCTGAAGGGCTGTCAGGCCAGCAGCCGCTTCACCGTGGCCAGCAGGGTACGCACGTCCTCGGGACGGGTCTGACCGCTCGCGCTGTCGATGATGGAGCTGTAGATGTGGGGGATCACCTTCTCGACCCCGGCATCCAGCGCAATCCGCACTATCTCCTCGAAGTTGTCGAGATCGATGCCGCCGGTGGGCTCCAGCCAGAAGCCGTGGCGAGCACAAGCCTCGGCCACTGCCTGATACTCGGCGCGGCAGGCCAGTCCGCCCATCGGGAAGAACTTGACCGAGCTGCCGCCCATGTCCTTGAGCAGGGCGATGGCGGTGTCGATGGGGACGATGCCGTCGGGCTGCTGGCTGCTCAGAGGACCGGTGGAGATCTTCACCATCCCCGGCGTGCCGGTGGGGGAGACAAGGCCATTGACGAGGGTGTCAGACTGACCAAGCAGTGCCCGGCTGGCGCCGACCCCGGTGAACACCTGGTTGACGTGCTGGGGCTGCAGCTGGCGAGCCAGCTCGGCCACCATGGCGGACTGGCGCGGGTCGCCGGCCCCCAGCCCGATGGAGAGGGCGTTGTCGATAAGCTTGGCGTAGGCCTGCATGTCAGCGACGGCGGAGGGCACATCCGGGTAGTTTTTGGAGAGCACGCCGACCAGCACGTGGCCCTCGGCGGCTTCATAAATGTCGACGGCATTCTGTCGGGAGCCGGCCAGCACGTTGAGACAGACCCGATCGCGGTAGTAATTGGGAGTCAAAGACATCAGTTGTTCTCCTGAACGAGGTGGGTAATGGCGGCATGGATCTGGTCGAGCTGGGGCACGGTGACGCTGCGCACGTCTATCTCGATGTGCCCCTCGTTGGCCTTGTAGCCGCGGCAGTAGATGGCAGGCGTGCCCTGCTGCAGACGGGCGACGACCTGCACTGTGGTCATGCCGATCTGCTGGTGATCGAAGGCGATATCGGTTCGGGCAATGTCGCGCCCCGCGCTGTCCCACACCACCTTGGCGCTGACGCCGGGCAGCTGGTTGAGGCGCTCGATGAAGGGGGTCATCTTGGCGACCATGGCGGCGCCGCTCTCCTTCTCCTTGGCCAGATAGCGCTCGATGGCGTGAGTCAGACCGAGGATCCCCTCCTTGCCCACCTTCATGGCACGGCCGATGCCGTTGGCCTGCTGCTTGACCCACTCCACATACTGGCGCTTGCCAAGCACCAGCCCGCTGGTGGGCCCTTCGATGGCCTTGGCGCCGCTGTAGATGACCAGATCCGCCCCCTGGTTGTAGTAGAGACGCAGATCCTCCTCGGCCGCCGCATCGACGATGAGCGGGAGCCCGTGGGCCTTGGCCACCTCGGCTGCCTCGGCCACCGACAGAATGCTCTTCTGCACGCAGTGGTGGGACTTGATGTAGAGGATGGCTGCAGTGTTGGCATTGATGGCGGCGGCCAGCTGGGCGGCAGAGCACTCGTTGGCGTAGCCGGCCTCCACCACCTTGCCGCCACCCAGGTTGACCATGGTGCCGACCGGGGCGCCGAAGTTGACGTTGTGTCCCTTGGGCAGCACGATTTCGCTCGGCACATGGTGGGCATGGGCGTGTAACTGCTCGAGGCGGTAGGGGTCGCCGCGCACTATCACCGCGGCCACCGACTGGGCGATGCCGGCGCTGGCGCAGGAGACCACCACCGCATCTTCCACGTCCAACAAGCCGGCCAGGTAGGCGCCGGTCTTGTTGACCAGATCCTTCACCTCGAAGTAGTGGCCAAGGCCGAAGTTGACCGCGTCGACCACCTCCTGCTCGGGGGTGGAGACGCCGAGAATGGTCATGCGCCCGGAGGCGTTGATCACCGGTTTGAGCTGATATTTCTCATACACAGAAGGCATGGTGTGATTTCCCATAGTGAGTCAGAACCAGTTCGCCACCGACCAGGGCGGCGAGGGGCAGCAACTGCCGATCGCCATTGCGGGCGCCGGCTTCGGTATCGGTAAAGAGGGTGGGGCCGCAGCTCACCTCGAACAGGGTCAGGTCGGCATCGGCGCCCACCTCGAGTCGCCCCTTGCCGGACAGGTGCAGGGCATCGGCGGCATGGTGGGTGACGCAGGCCAGCACCTGCTCCAGGGTCATGCCGATGGCGAGAAACTTCGACATCACGTGGGCCAGGCTGTAGACCGGCCCCTTGATGCGGTTCTTGCAGTAGATGTCGGAGCTGATGGTGCGGGGCAGGATCCCCTGGGCAATGGCCAGCTCCGCCACCTCGAAACTGAAACTGGCGCCGCCGTGGCCGATGTCGAGCAAGAGTCCCCGCTGCATCGCCTCACGCACCGCCTGGCGCAGTTCGCCGGCCGGGGTCAGGATGCGGTTGGGCTTGTCGTTGAAGCAGTGGGTCAGCAGATCTCCATCGCCCAGCAGGGCGACGATCTCGTCCAGATCCGGCGGCGTGTTGCCCACGTGTACCATCAGCGGCAGCCGACCGTGGGCCTGTTGCAGTGCCTTGGCCATGCGCAGCGGCTGCAGGCCGTTCTCACCCACTACGCTGCCGCTCATCCGTGCCTTGATGCCGACGATGAAGCCGGGGTGGCGGGCAATGGCCGCCGAGGCGAGATCCATGTCCAGATCCCGGCTGTCGGCCAGCTCGTTCTGGCGCAGCAGGCCGATGCGGGAGATGTTGAGCAGGGCATGCACCCGGGTCTTGCAGCCGGCGGCGAGACGCTGGAAGTCATCCACGTCGTCGGCTCCGGTGCTGCCGGCGTCGATGACGGTGGTGACGCCGGACTCCACGCCCACCTTGTCCGGCTCATCGTGATAGATGGGGGAGGCGGGGTAGCAGTGGGTGTGGCCGTCGATCCAGCCGGCGCTCACATGCACCCGGCCGCCGAGATCCAGGATCTGCCGCGCCGCTACCGTCTCCGGCAGGGTGCCGATGGCGGCTATCTTGCCCTCCCTGATGGCGATATCGACGAGCTGGCCATCTCCCTGGCGCCCCGCTTTGATGATGATGTCGTACATGCTAGATGGCCTCTCGAGCGCCGCCCCGCAGGGCGGCGGATGGTTATGCAAGCGCAACCGGGAAGAAGGTGCCGAGCAGCATGGCCCCCAGGATGGCGCCGCCGGTGATGGGCTTGCCCCACACGTAGAACAGCAGCGCACCCAGCAGGGAACCGATACCGATCGGAATCGAGGCGCCCATGGCGGAGAGGATGATGAGCGGGCCGAGGAAGCGGCCCGAGCTGTTGCCAGCCCCCATCATGACGTCGGCGCCGTAGGTGGAGTTGCTCTGGTTGATGGTGAACTTGCGCGCCAGAATGATGACGTAGCCGATGGCCAGACCAATCCCCATGCCGGTCGCCAGGGAGGCACCGAAGTTCTCCACCGGATAGACGATGCCGGCCCCCAGCAGCAGGGCGGGCACGCCGAGACCGACCCCGGTCTGGATGGCGCCGCCGATATCCAGGATCCCCACCAGGGAGCCCTCGATGATGCGGGCAAACAGGAAGCTGGCGCCGAAGGCCGCCACCGCGCCATAGGCACCGGTATCCATGCCTGCTTTGAGCATGGCGACGAAGGCCACCTCGTTGAAGGCGCCGACCCCGTACAGGTAGAACATGTGGGTACCGGTGAAGACCCCGGCGGAGAGCAGGCCGACAAAGATGGGGAAGGACCAGTCGGCGTACCAGAAGTTGTTTTTCAGTTTCTCATCCACGGTGTGACCCCTTATTTGCCGCTCAGCAGGTTATGGACGTTTTCCAGCCACAGGGGAACACCCAGATGGAAGGACTCGATGAGTTTCATGTCGAAGCCGCGGAAGAAGCCGCTCAGCACGAACAGCAGGACGATGGCTGCCATCATCACCTTGGTGACATGGTTCCAGCCGCTCTCTTCCACGCCCTTGCCAATCAGGATGCCGAGCACCAGGCCCGGTACCGCGTTGCCCATGATGAGCTGGGCCAGACCGCCGAAGATGGTGGCCCAGAAACCGGACTTCTTGCCCGCCTCGATGGCGGCCAGCCAGAAGATCACCGGCATGACGGTGTTGACCAGCAGGTTGGCGGCCGGTACCAGCACCTTGACCGCGGTGACCTGCAGGGCAGCCGGTACGGCGGCGGCCGTGCTGTTGAGGAAGGCAACCACGATGGCACCTATGATGCCGCCGGCAATGGCCATCTTCTTCGGGTCGTGCAGGGTGGTGGCAAGATCCCGGTTCTTGAACAGCAGTGCCGCCGTGGCCCAGTGCGGAATGATGCGGTGGTCCACATCCTGGGTGAAAGCGCCGGCCGCCACGGTGGAGGCCCAGGCGTTGAAGAAGAAGCCCAGACCAAACGAGAAGTGGGAGGCGGGGTCCCCTTCGCAGGAGTTGAGCTCACCCAGGGTACGGAAGGCGCCCATGCCCTGTACGGTCGGCGCGTGGAACATCCGTGCTGCGCCGGCCCCCACCCCGACGCCTACCAGGCCGCCGATGATGAGTGACTTGATAAATATGATTAGAAACATCCAACGTATCCTTCTTGTGGGGTGGTACCTGCGGGCGGTGTCACACCAGGGTGAACGTTACTTGCTCGGCATCCAGGCTGGTGACCTTGACCGTGATCGCCAGCTGGACCCGGAATTCGCGGCGCTGGCGCGGCAGGAAGAAGAACAGGAACTTCTCCACCCGGGCCGACTCTTCGGCCTTGAGCACCTGCACCTCGAGCGGCTCGATGCGCAGCATCACCCGCGGGTTGTCCTTGAGCAGCGTTGGCTGCACCTGGCTGAGGGCGGCGGCGAACGCCTGCTGGCGAGTCGGCCCCTTGCCGCTGACCATGACCTGGGTGGTGAAGTCCTCTTTCATCAGGCGCGTCCGTGTTTCTTGGCGAAGGCTTCGATCAGCTTCTGACCCAGCTCTTCCTTGTCCATGAAGCCGAAGCCCAGCACCACGCAGCCTTCGTTGATGGCGGTCACGCCCTCTTCGATGGATCGCATGCCGTAGCGGCATTTGTAGCCGTACTTGGTCTGGGCCGTGATGGCACCGGCACCACCGCTGCCGCAGAAGGAGATGCCGAGATCCGCCTGCTCCTTGTTCATCACGTCACCGAGCTTCATGTCGGCGGCCATGCCGGGGATGATGGTCACGCTGGCGCCGGCGGTTTCCGCGCCTGCCCCCACTTTCTGGCCCTTGCCGAGTCGATCACCGATCACGAGTTTGATGGCTGTCATTTAGCTTTCTCCTTTCACTGAGCTGAGTTCGTTTTCTTTGGCAACTTCGAAATGGACGGACAGCAGATGGGCCTCTTCATAGGCCAGCTTGTCCAGCCAGGCGACGACCTGTTCGGCCAGGCGCAGGGAGAGGGGGGAGATCTCCTCGAACAGGCTGAGATCGACCTCCGGCAGCGATTCACCGCTGTAGGAGCGCCACACCATGGCTTTGACGTGGGAGGCCAGCATCTGCTGCTGTACCTCGTTGGGGCGGATGCCCTGCTCGCCGAGCAGGGTGTGGATGCGCGCCAGCGTGTGGTCGGTCTGGCGCAGCAACGCCGGGCTATCCGGGGTCAGGTTCTGGTCATGGGTCTCTGTGTGCAAGGTCTGCTCTCCAAGGCTGGCAGAAGGGATAGCGCTACCCTAAGCCGGCAGTAGAGGAGAGAGGAGGCACTGTTTTTCCGATTCGAAGCGGAAATTCCCGCACGCTTGGGCTGAAAACGGTGATTTTTGTGGGGTGGAGGGGCAAAGGGCTGCTATCGGGGCTGACTTTGTGTGATCGAGGGCGCACTTGGCCCGTCGAGCCGGGCCGAGCAGGCTTGCTGGAAACTGTGAGTCGCCTCACGGATGGGGGAGTATGGGGGAAGCAAACAGGGGCGGTTTACCGCCCCTGTCGAAGGGGATTGGCGGGATCAGCTGGCGGTGGCGGCGCTCGCGCTGGCCCGGTTCTGGTAGCGCAGATCCTCTTCGATGGTGACCTCCACCTCCAGCGGCTTGCCGTCACGGATCACCGAGATGGTGAGCTTGGTGCCCGGCCGGCTCTCGACGATCTTGTCCATGGCGGTGCGCACGCCGCTGATGGCCTCGCCGTTGATCTTGAGCAGCACGTCGCCCCGCTTCAGCCCGCCTCTGGTGGCCGGTCCGTTGGGATCCAGGCTCTCCACCACCAGGCCGCGCAGATCGCCCAGGTTCATCATGCGGGCGACGATGGGGTTGATCTCGACGCTGGAGATGCCGAGGTAGCCGCGGATCACCCGACCGTTGGCGATCAGCTCATCCATGATGCGCTTGGCCAGCTTGTAGGGGATGGCGAAGCTGATGCCGTAGCTCTCCTGGTTGCCGTTGAGGTGGTAGGCGGCGGTGTTGATGCCCACCAGATCGCCGCGGGCATTGACCAGGGCGCCCCCCGAGTTGCCCTCGTTGATGGCGGCGTCGGTCTGCAGCAGATCCTGCCGGCCGTTGCTGTCCGGGCCCATGCTGGAGAGGCCGATGCGGCCAGTGGCGCTGATGATGCCCTGGGTGATGGTCTGGCCGACGTTGTAGGGGTTGCCGATGGCGAGCACCACGTCGCCCACGTCGGGCAGGCGCTCCGGATCCTGCGGGATCACCGGCAGATTGTCCGACTCGATGTAGAGCACCGCCAGATCGGTCAGCTGATCGGAGCCAACCAGCTCGGCGCTGAATACCCGCCCATCCTGCAGCGCGACGATGATCTGGTCCGCATCGGCGATGACGTGATAGTTGGTCAGCACGTGGCCACGCTGGCTCATGATGACGCCGGAGCCGAGCCCCTGCGGCCTGAGTTCGGCCTGATTGCCCTGGTTGCGGGCGAAGCTGCGGGTATAGATGTTGACGACTGCCGGCCCGGCGCGGTGGGCGGCGTAGGAGAAACTCAGTTCACGGGCATTGGTGATGAGGCCGGGCAGCTGGGCCCCGCCACGGAAATTGGGAAACAGCAGCAACAGAAGAGCCGCCACGGTGAGACCGAAGCCGACAGACTTGCCCAAGTAACTGACTAGAGGGGGGATTTTCATGTCATTCTCATCCGTACATACAGCGCGCAGAGAATAACACTATCGGTGGATAAAAATCACCCGCGGCGAGGGCCGCGGGTGAGAGGCAGTTAACGGATCACCAGATAGAGGGAGGATTCCCCGCGCTGGATGTTCAGCGCCAGCACATCCGGCTTGTTCTTCAACGCCTTGCTCAGCTCTTCCAGCGAGTTGATGCGCAGGCGGTTGACCCCGATGATGATGTCACCCTTCTGCAGGCCGGAAGCGGCGGCAGGCGAGCGCGGATCGATGTCGGCCACGGCCACGCCGGTCACCGGCTCGGCGGTGGTGCTCAGCTTGGCCCCTTCCAGTGCCGGATGGAGGGCGCTGGCCAGGATCTCGCTGTCATCCGCCTTCTTCAGCGTGACCTTGACGGTCTGCTCCTTGCCATCGCGGATGAGGCCCAGAGCGACCTGCTTGTCAGCCCCCATGGTGGCGATCTTGGCGCGCAGCTCACCAAACGAGCGGATGGCCTTGCCATCGATGCTGATGATGATGTCGCCGGCCTTGATGCCTGCCTTGGCGGCGGCGGAGTCAGGCATGACCTGGTTGACGAAGGCGCCATCCTTCTTGTTGTAGCCGAAGGTCTTGGCGATTTCGGAGGTGAGCTCAGTGCCCGTGATACCCAGCTGGCCGCGGCGCACTTCCCCGTATTTCACGATCTGCTCGGACAGGTCGCGTACCATGTTGGACGGAATCGCGAAGCCGATGCCGATGTTGCCGCCGTTCGGGCCCAGGATGGCGGTGTTGATGCCGATCAGCTCGCCGCGCAGGTTGAGCAGGGCGCCACCTGAGTTGCCGGAGTTGATGGCCGCATCGGTCTGGATGAAGTTTTCCAGATTTTCGATGTTGAGGCCGCTGCGGCCAAGCGCACTGACGATGCCGGAGGTGACGGTCTGGCCGAGGCCAAACGGGTTGCCGATGGCCAGCGCATAGTCACCGACCCGCAGTTCGTCGGAGTCGGCAAATTTGATCTGCACCAGATCCTCGGCCTTGATTTGCAGCAGCGCGATGTCGGACTGCTTGTCCTCGCCGATCTTCTTGGCGGCGTATTCACGGCCATCCTTCAGGTTGACCTTGATCTCGTCCGCCTCGTGCACCACGTGGGCGTTGGTGATCACGTAGCCCTTCTTGGCATCGATGATGACGCCGGAGCCGAGCGCCTGGAAGGGCTGCTCGCTCACCTGCTCGTCGGGCATGTTGGGGCCGAAGAAGAAACGGAACTGTTCCGGCAGACGCTGGCGGGTGATCTTCTTGCCGGAGACTGAAATGTTGACCACGGCAGGAGTGACCTGCTCGAGCACCGGCGCCAGGCTCGGCATCTCCTGATTGTTCGCCAGCAGAGAGGGCAGTGCAGCCTGTACAGGGGCCGCAGACATGGCGATACCGACACTGAGGGCTAACACACTGAGCACAGAAAGAGGTTTACGCATATGAAAAACAGCTCCCAGAAAAAGTTGCAATGCAATCGTCAAGGTCTGACCACGCTACCGCGCAATTAGTTCCGCAGGGAACTAACTGGACTGTTTGAGCAGACCGGAGGCCCCTGCATAGTCACGGGGTGGTACGCCCGGTTCTTCATTGGCCGGGACATCGCTGCTCTCGTCGAGCAGGGTTTCACGGAACAGCGGCTCCTGAGCCTTGGCCAGGAACTTGCTCTGCTCCGCCATATGGCGATAAAGGGTCTGGTACTGCTCGGCCAGCTGCTCCATCAGGGCGGCGCTGTCGGCGAAGTGGGTATTGATCTGGCCCTGGTAGCTTTCCAGTTCCTTGTGAGCCTTCTTCAGTTCTTGTTCCAGACGGCCGGCATCCCGGCTGCGCACTGTGAAGCGGCCGATGATGACACCGATAATCAAGGCGGCGACAGCCAGCAGGATCCCGTTTAACAGACTCATAGATGCTCCTTGTTACAGCTAAATCAATGTGGGTTGATGCGGCCAAAGCGGCCGCTACGCCTTGATGGCACTATACCGTGCACCCCGAGAGCGTGATACCATTTTGTCCTTCATTCAGGGACTTGAAGGCAATCGACAGGATGACCCCGCAGCAAAAGTATCAGCAGGATTTGCAGCGCCCCGGCTTCGTGGCCGACCCCGCCCAGGCGATGGCAGTGGCCCGTCTGGAGCGACTCTATCAGGATTTGTGCCAAACCCCGACTCCGACCAGATCCCGCGGCCTGCTGGGCTGGCTGCAAAAGCCGAAACCCCGCACGCCCATCCTGGGTCTATATATGTGGGGCGGAGTGGGCAGAGGCAAGACCTGGCTGATGGATACTTTTTTCGACAGCCTGCCGGGAGAGCGCAAGCTGCGCATTCACTTCCACCGTTTCATGCACCGGGTGCACGATGAGCTCAAGGGGCTGACCGGTCAGGCCGATCCACTCAAGCTGATCGCCAGCAAGCTGGCCGGCGAAACCGACGTTATCTGTTTCGACGAATTTTTCGTCTCCGACATCACCGACGCCATGCTGTTGGGGACCCTGTTCCAGGAGTTGTTCGGCCACGGGGTCGTGCTGGTGGCGACCTCGAACATACCACCGCAAGATTTGTATCGAAATGGTCTGCAGCGGGCCCGTTTTCTACCGGCGATCGCGCTCATCGAGCGCCATTGCGAGATACTTAACGTGGACGGCGGCACCGATTATCGCCTGCGTACGCTGGAGCAGGCGGAGATTTATCACTTCCCGTTGGATCAGCAGGCAAAATCCAATCTGGATCGCTATTTTTGGCAGTTGACCGGGCTGGAAGAGGCCCGGGCTGGCAGTGTCGAGATCAATCACCGTCAACTGGCGTCGCTGGGGATGGGGGAAGGTGTGCTCTATATGGAGTTTGAGCAACTTTGCTGTACTCCCCGCTCACAGGGCGATTACATCGAGCTGGCCCGGCTGTTTCACACCGTCCTGCTGGCCAATGTGCAGCCAATGGGTGCGGGCACGGATGACGCGGCGCGCCGCTTCATCGCCATGGTGGACGAGTTCTATGAGCGGCACGTCAAGCTGATCATATCGGCGGCGGTGCCCATGCAGGAACTCTATGGCAACGGGCTGCTGAATTTTGAGTTCAAACGTTGTCTTTCACGGCTTCAGGAAATGCAATCGCACGAATACCTTGCCAGAGTACACCTTCCTTAGTCACAATACCGCGCCTGCCAGTCGGATGGGCATCTGCGGCAGGTAGGGCCGGGCGACATTTGCTAGCTTCATGGCAGTGAAATTAGCAGGTGATATTTAAGGCAACTTCACTTATAATCGCCCGGCCCACGTTACAGCTGTCGATAAGACAGCAACACTTTAAGCTTTACTTGTATTCGAAGGGGTACAGGTAGGCCATCGTTTGTTGTTTGTGGGAGAGCCCCCATAAGCAATTGGGTCTGTAACAGGTAATTGGGTTTAACTTAATGAAAACTTTCGTTGCCAAGCCAGAAACCGTAAAACGTGACTGGTACATTGTGGACGCAGAAGGTAAAACTCTGGGTCGTATCGCAACCGAGATCGCTGCTCGTCTGCGTGGTAAGCACAAAGCTGAGTACACTCCGCACGTTGACACCGGTGATTACATCATCGTTGTAAACGCTGAGAAGGTACACGTAACCGGTAAGAAATTTACCGACAAAATGTACCATGCTCACTCCGGTTTCCCGGGTGGTATCAAGTCCATCAGCTTCGACAAGCTGATTCAGCGTAAACCGGAAATGGTAATCGAAGCTGCCGTTAAAGGCATGCTGCCGAAGGGGCCGCTGGGCCGTGCCATGTTCCGTAAGCTGAAAGTTTACGCAGGCGCCGAGCACGCTCATGCTGCTCAGCAACCTCAAGTACTGGATATCTAACGGGAACTGGCAACAATGGCAGAAAATCAATACTACGGTACCGGCCGTCGCAAAAGCTCCACTGCTCGCGTATTTATCAAAGCGGGTAGCGGTAAAATCGTAATCAACCAGCGCTCCCTGGAGCAGTACTTCGGCCGTCCGACTGCCCGCATGGTAGTTCGTCAGCCGCTGGAACTGGTTGAGATGACCGAGAAACTGGACCTGTACATCACCGTTAACGGTGGTGGCATCTCCGGTCAAGCTGGTGCGATCCGCCACGGTATCACTCGTGCTCTGATGCAGTACGATGAAACCCTGCGTTCCGAACTGCGTAAAGCAGGCTTTGTTACTCGCGATGCCCGTAAGGTTGAGCGTAAGAAAGTCGGTCTGCACAAAGCTCGTAAGCGTCCGCAGTACTCCAAGCGTTAATTCGCTTTTGGTACGCACTCTCACGAGTGTCAAAAAAGCCTGGCCATGTGCCAGGCTTTTTTTATTGGTAATATTACCAACGGCATTGCTAACACCACGTCACAAAAGACAAAAAATTGTGTATTTATTGTTTTTGACCTTCGCTTCTCTTTCTTGTCAAGTTGTTATCTTTTCTTTAAAATTCCCTCGGTTTTTCTGTGACAATTGTAACTCCGCTTCCGCCGCTGTTGTCACGGAAGAAAGGGGAACAGGGACACAATAAGAATGTGCGGAGTCCACATGGGAGAGTTTTTGGATGAGCAATGCGCCAGTTGATACCGGTCGCCGCAGATTTCTTACCTGGTCAACGGTCGCCGTTGGTGGGGTAGGAGCTGCTTTTACCGCAGTGCCGTTTATTAAGTCATGGAACCCGAGTGCCAAAGCCAAAGCGGCGGGTGCTCCGGTAGAAGTGGATATCAGTAAGTTGGAACCAGGCCAGCTCATCCGTGTTGAGTGGCGAGGCAAGCCGGTCTGGGTGGTGAAACGCACCAAACAGACGCTGGATGCCCTGGCCGCGCACGACGACAAGTTGCGCGATCCGGCTTCCGACGAGCCCCAGCAACCCGACTATGCCCACAACGGTTACAGATCTATCAAGCCGGAGATCTTCGTAGCCGTCGGGATCTGCACTCATCTGGGCTGCTCCCCCTCCTATCTGCCGGACAGCTTTGGCGAGCAGGTGCAGGGCGTGACCTCAGGCTTTTTCTGCCCCTGTCATGGCTCCAAGTTCGACATGGCTGGTCGAGTGTTCCAGGGGGTGCCAGCACCCTTGAACCTGGTCATTCCGCCGTACAAATATCTTAGCGACACCACCATCCTGGTCGGTGCCGATGGCAAGGAGGCCTGACCATGTTTGCCAAACTGATGGGCTGGATTGACTACCGCTTTCCGCTCACTGCCATGTACAACGACCACATGGCCAAGTATCCGGCGCCCAAGAACCTGAACTTCTGGTACTTCTTTGGCTCGCTCGCCATGCTGGTGCTGGTCAACCAGATCATCACGGGTATCTGGCTGACCATGAACTACAACCCCTCCGCCGAAGGTGCCTTCGCCTCCGTGGAGTACATCATGCGGGATGTGGACTACGGCTGGTTGCTGCGTTACATGCACTCCACCGGCGCGTCTGCGTTCTTCATCGTGGTCTATCTGCACATGTTCCGCGGCATGATCTACGGCTCCTACCAGAAGCCGCGCGAGCTGCTGTGGATCTTCGGCATGCTGATCTTCCTCTGCCTGATGGCGGAAGCCTTCATGGGCTATCTGCTGCCGTGGGGTCAGATGTCGTTCTGGGGTGCCCAGGTCATCATCTCGCTGTTTGGCGCCATTCCGGTCATCGGTGACGATCTGACCCTGTGGATCCGCGGTGACTACGTCATCTCCGGCGCTACCCTGAACCGCTTCTTCGCGCTGCACGTCATCGCCCTGCCGCTGGTACTGGTTATGCTGGTTGCCATGCACATTCTGGCGTTGCACGAAGTGGGTTCCAACAACCCGGACGGCATCGATATCAAGAAGCACAAGGACGAGAACGGCTGGCCGCTGGATGCGGTGGCATTCCACCCCTACTTCACCGTCAAGGACATGATCGGCGTTGCAGGCTTCCTGTTCCTGTTCTGCGCCATCATCTTCTTCAAGCCGGACATGTGGGGTTATTTCCTCGAGAAGCCGAACTTTGAAGTGGCCAATGGTCTGAAGACCCCGGCCCACATTGCGCCTGTGTGGTACTTCACCCCCTTCTACGCCATCTTGCGGGCGGTGCCTGACAAGCTGCTGGGCGTCATCATGATGGGGCTCTCCATCGTGGTGCTGTTCCTGCTGCCCTGGCTGGATCGCTGCAAGGTACGTTCGGTGCGCTATCGCAGTACCCTGCACAAGCTGAACATCGCCCAGTTCGTGGTCTGCTTCATCATTCTCGGGGTGCTCGGCGTCTTGCCATCGACTCCGACCCTGACGCTGATCGCCCAGATCTGTACCCTGGGTTATTTCGGGTTCTTCGTCCTGTTGTTCTTCTACAGCAAGAATGAAAGCACCAAGCCGCTGCCGGAGAGGGTGACATTTAAATGAAAAGAATAATTTTTGCAGTGCTGACCCTGCTGCCGTCGCTGGTGTTTGCCAACACCGGGGCAGTGCACCTGGACAAGGCCAACTACGACTTGAACGACAAGGCGTCGTTGCAGCGTGGTGCGGCCACCTTCATGAACTACTGCTTTGGCTGTCACAGCACCCAGTACCAGCGTTACAACCGGGTGGCGGCAGACATCGGTATTCCGGAAGATCTGATGGCGGCCAACCTGATCGTCAATGGTGCCAAGATCGGCGATCTGATGGAAAACTCGGTGCCGGACAAGGATGCGGCCAAATGGTTTGGTGCGCCGCCCCCCGATCTGACGCTGGTTGCCCGGGTACGTGGTGCCGACTGGATTTACACCTACCTGCGCTCCTTCTACGTGGATGAGACCCGTCCGTTTGGCGTGAACAACGTGGTATTCCCGTCCGTGGGCATGCCCCATGTACTGGAGCCGCTGCAAGGCACGCCCCGCGCCGAGTTCGCGACCCACACCGTCGACGGAGTGGAAGTACAGCAGGTTGTCAGTGTCAAATCTGACGGCAACGGTGAAATGAATAACGAAGAGTATGATCAGACGGTACTGGATCTGGTAAACTTCTTGGTCTACTCGGCTGAACCGGTACAACAGGAGCGCGAACGCATGGGCTTCTGGGTACTTGGCTTCATCGTGATCTTCTTCATCTTCACTGTGCTGTTGAAGAAGGAATTCTGGCGCGACGTTCACTAAGCGACCAGATCCGGGTAATATAATGCACGGCAATGAAGACCAAGAGGCTTCATTGCCGTTTCTGCTTTTTAATGACGGGAGGGTTCAATGGCTGTAGCTGCCAATAAGCGTTCGGTAATGACGCTGTTTTCCGGTGCCAACGATATGTTCAGCCATCAGGTGCGCATTGTCCTGGCGGAGAAGGGTGTTAGCGTAGATATCTGCCAGGTTGACCCAAGCAACCTGCCGGATGAGCTGGCCGAGCTGAACCCCTACAACACTGTACCGACCCTGGTCGATCGCGAGCTGGCGTTGTACACCTCACGCATCATCATGGAGTATCTGGACGAGCGCTTCCCGCACCCGCCCCTGATGCCGGTCTACCCTGTGGCCCGCGGCAACAGCCGTCTGATGATGCATCGCATCGAGCTGGACTGGTATTCTCTGGCCGACAAGATCATGGCGGGTACCGACGTGGATGCGGCACGTGCCGAACTGCGGGACAACCTGCTGGCCATCGCCCCGATCTTCGGTGAAATGCCCTATTTCATGAGCGAAGAGTTTGGCCTGGTCGACTGCTACATGGCCCCGCTGCTGTGGCGTCTGCCGAGCCTCGGCATCGACTTCACCGGTCGTGGCGCCAAAGAGCTGAAGGCCTACATGGTTCGTCTGTTCGAGCGCGAGTCTTTCCAGGCTTCCCTGACTGAAGCCGAGCGCGAGATCCGTGCCGGCGTATGAGCATGGAACCGACAATGACACCCAGTCGCCCGTACCTGCTGCGGGCGTTCTTTGACTGGTTGCTGGACAATGACCTGACCCCGCATCTGGTGGTCAACGTCAACATCCCTCATGTGATGGTGCCGATGCAGTTTGTCCAGGATGGACAGATAGTGCTGAACATCGCCCCCCGTGCGGTAGGGCAGTTCCACATGGACAATGAAGCCATCAGCTTCAGCGCCCGTTTTGGTGGTGTCTCCCAGCAGGTTTACATCCCGATGGCGGCCGTATTGGCCATCCATGCCCGGGAAAATGGCGTGGGAACCCTGTTCCCGCCCGAGCCGGGTTATGACCTCTGGCTGGAGCAGGCCGAAGCGCCGGTGGAACCCGAGCCGGAACCGCCGCGTCCGAGCGGTCGTCCGACCCTGAAGGTCATCAAATAAAAAACGCAGCCAACTGGCTGCGTTTTTTTATGCCGAGCGTCGGTAGTCAGTGTTAGTTCTGGGCGAACTCGAAGGCCTTGATCACGCGCTTCACGCCGCTGACGTGGCGGGCGATCTCGACGGCGTGATCCCCTTCCTGGCGAGTGACCAGGCCAATCAGGAATACTTCACCATTCTCGGTGACCACCTTGACCTTGGCACTGTCAAAATTCTTGGCGCCCAGCATGTCTGCCCGCACCTTGGAGGTGATCCAGGAGTCGTTGCTGCGAACCCCTATGCTGACCGGCTGGCCGAGGCGCAATTCGTTGTAGACGTGGCGCACCCCCTCGATGCGGGCCACTATCTTGCCAGCTTCGAGCTTGTAAGCGTCAGAAGGTGTCTGGCCGACCAGCAACACGCGGCCGTTGTTGCTGTAGACGCTGATCTTGCTGGCCGCGCTGAGTGGCTTGTTGTCAGCCAGCAGGTTGGCCGCTTTCAGCTCGATGGCCTGATCGTCCCACTGGGCGCCCAGGGTGCGGCGATCGCCGGAGGCTTTGGCGGTGCCGGCAGCACCGCCTACCACTACGGCCGCGCAACCTTGCAGCAGCAGGGTGCCGGCCAGCAGGCCGAGCAGGAGTATTTGCTTGTTCATGGTTTCAATCTTCCTGTTGCGGGAAAAGAGTCTGGTCGATGAGATCACACAGGCAGTGCAGGGTCAACAGGTTCACTTCCAGAATGCGGGGTCGACGAGCCGACGGTACCCGGATCTCCACGTCGTTGGGGCCGAGCAGGCCGGCGATCTCGCCGCCGTCACCACCACCCAGCACCACTATGGTCATGTCGCGGGAGAGGGCGGCCTCGGCAGCCTTGATCAGGCTGCGGCTGTTGCCGGTGGTGGTGATGACCACCAGGATGTCGCCGGGCTGACCGAGTGCCCGGATCTGCTTGGCATACACCTCTTCAAAACCGTGGTCGGTGGCGATGGCGCTGATGGTGGCCATGTCAGGGGTCAGCGCCATGCCGGGCAGGGAAGGGCGCTCGGTTTCGTAGCAGTTGACCAATTCCGAGATGAACAGCTGGGCCAGCGCTGCGGAAGGACCGTTGCCGCATGCCATCACCTTGTGGCCATTGAGCAGGCAGATGGTCAGCATCTGGGCTGCGGTATGGATGGCATCCGGCAGCGCCTCGGCGGCGGCTATCTTGGTCTGGATGCTCTCGGTGTAGTTCTCTTTGATGCGGTCAGTCATGGGGTCCTCTTAAAATGCGTTCTGGAGCCAGTCTGGCTGGTCGCCCTCGAACGCGATCACATCGAATCGGCAGGCCTGGCTGGCCTCGTTGATGGCATGTTGCTTGAAATAGTGGCGCGCTGCCAGCACGATCTTGTGCTGCTTGCGCCGGGTGACCGAGGCGGCGGCGCCGCCATGGCTGGTCTGGGCACGGTAGCGGACCTCAACAAACACCAGGGTCTCCCCCTGGCGCATGATGAGATCGATCTCGCCGCCCCGGCAGCGGTAGTTGCGGGTCACGGGTTGCAGGCCGCGGGCCTGCAACCAGCGTTCCGCTAGCTGTTCAAAGTGCTGTCCCTTGCTCGGTGCTGACGGGAACAGGTTCTGCCACTGCTGGTGCATCCGTGCCAATAGACCCTTCATGGGGGGCTCCCTCGAGCTGAGGCATAGCACTGTCGCTGACCAGCTTGCCATTCTGGTAGGTGGCCCAGTCCAGTACCCGCACTATGTTGCCGCTGGCATCCACGCTCAGCTGGCCGCTCATGCCCGGCTGCTGCATGGCATTGACCTTGCGCATCTGCTGCAGGTTTTCCGCCAGCGCCACGGCATCGTAGCCCAGGGCGAACAGACGCAGCAGGTCACCCTGGGTTTGCGGCCAGAGCAGGGCGATCTGTTCGCGCTGCTTCTCGTAACCACCCAGCAGCAGCGGCATGTCGGAGATATGCATGCCGTTGAGCTCGGAAGCTACTTCGGTGGTGGCGCTGTCATAGCTGCGCGAGCTGCTGTAGATCGGCAGGCTGCCCATCGGATTGACCGAGATGTCCACATACGGCTTGATCATCCGGGTCTCCAGGCTGTTGGCGACCACATAGACCACGTCGATGCTGCGCGGCGCAGTGTCAGCAAGCTGCACCACTTCGCCGGCCCGGGTGGTGGAGCGACCGCTCAGGGCGTTCTTGACCATGCCCTGCACTTCGTTGCGAGCGCCGAAGGTGGCGACGACCGGCTTGTCCTGGCTCACGGTGGCCCAGGCCTGTTCGAACGCCTTGATGCTGCCATAACCGATCCGGCCCTGGGCGGCGATCAGCAGGGGCTTGCGATAGCCCTGACCGTAGAGGTACTGGGCGGCCTGCGCTGCATCGGCGGCGGCGGAGAGGGAGAAGTAGAAGGTGTTGTCATTGACGATCGGCTTGTCCAGCTCGTTGAGTGCCAGCACCGGCACGGTCGGATTGGACTTGAGCAGCTCCTCGACCCGGTCTTTGAGCAGCGGGCCGATGATCATGTTGGCCCCTTCCTGAATCGCCTGTTTGTAGAGCTCGCCCATCGCCTTGGTCTGGGTGTCGTAGAAGTTCAGGGTGAACTGGCCCTGATTCTCCTTGTAAGACATCAGCATGCCGTTGCGGATAGCGGCGCCCTGCGGTTCCAGGTTGCCCGAGAGCGGCAGGAACACGGCGATCTGCTGCAGGGTATTGATGTTGCTGGTCGCCAGATCACCCAGACCCGCCGGCATGTCTTTCTGGGCCGGGTGGTTCGGGAAGGCCTGCTTCCAGCCAGCGAGCTGGCGCGCCAGCTGATTGGGCTGGGCGCCGAACTCGTTCACCAGCGCTGCCAGTCGCAGCCAGCCGGTGGTCACGTCGGGAGCCGGCGCCTCTTCCAGTGCCTGCAGGGTGGAGGGGGTCATGCTTTTGAGCAGTGACCAGATTTGTTGATGATTGGTGGCCAGCTCATTCTGGGCCAGATAGGGCTCCAGCAGGATCAGCGACTTGGCGGCCCCGAACTTGTTGTTGATGTCCAGTTGTAGCACCACCCGCTGGCGATACCAGTCCTTCTGGGTATCGGCATCCAGCGCCACCTCGGGTTTGCCCTCCAGCAGGATCAGCGCCTGGTTGGCGTTGCCCTGAGCGAGCAGCAGGTGAGCCTGCAACAGTTGCAACTGGGCCTTTTGCTCGGCGCTCTGGCCCTGCTTCTGCAGTTGCTGGAACAGGGCCGCGGCCGGCTTGGCCTGGCCGAGCGCCAGATAGCTGCGCGCCGCCATCACCTGCCAGGTGAAGGCTTCGGCTGGTTTGGCCGGGTCCACCTGTGCCAGATACCACTGGGCATTCTTGGTCAGATCCGAGAAGGCCGACGGCATGCCGGATTGTCCGGCTGATTGATTGGGCTCCGACGCACAGGCGGCAAGCAGTACTGCCGCGAGTAGGATGCCGAAGAGTCGTGATACACTTAGCTGCTTTGTAACCCGGTTCAAGTTCATTCCCCGACCAGTGTTGAAATTCTCCATAGTGTAAACGGGCCAATATGGCGACACAATTGTCGGGACACTCGGAGCTCCCATGAGTGACATCCCAACCCTGTACATAGTCCCCACCCCGATCGGCAATCTGGCTGACATTACCCAGCGTGCATTGGACATTTTACGCAGTGTCGATCTGGTGGCAGCCGAGGATACCCGCCATACCGGCATCCTGCTCAGCCACTATCAAATCTCGGTGCCCACCTTCGCGCTGCACGATCACAACGAGCAGCAGAAGGCGGACGTGCTGATCGGCCGGATAAAAGAGGGCAAGAGCGTGGCTCTGGTTTCCGATGCCGGTACGCCACTCATCAGCGACCCTGGTTATCACCTGGTCACCCGTTGTCGCGAAGCCGGGGTCAAGGTAGTACCGCTGCCCGGCCCCTGCGCTGCCATCACGGCACTTTCCGCGGCCGGGCTGCCCACCGACCGGTTTGCCTTCGAAGGTTTTTTGCCTGCCAAGAGCAAGGGCCGTGACGACCGTTTGCAGGCAGTGATCGAAGATACTCGCTCACTGGTGTTCTACGAATCCCCGCGTCGGGTGCAGGACACGGTGGAAGCAATCGCCCGCATTCTCGGCGAACGCCAGGTGGTGGTGTGCCGCGAGCTGACCAAGACCTTTGAGTCGATCCACGGTCTGCCAGCCTCCGAAATGCTGGTCTGGCTGGGTGAGGACGAAAATCGCTGCCGCGGCGAGATCGTGCTGGTGGTTGCGGGCGCCAATAAAACGGAAGAGGAACTGCCGGCCGAGGCGATCCGTACCCTTGGGCTGCTGGTGGCCGAATTGCCATTGAAGAAAGCGGCGGCGCTCACCGCCGAGATCCACGGGGTGAAGAAGAACGCGCTCTACAAGTACGGTCTCGAACATTACTGAGGCGGATAAATGCAGGCCGGAGGCCGTCTGGCCTGGCCCCGAATGCGATTAACTCGGTCAAAACTCAATTGCAGGTTTACCCGAGGTGCCGGACAAGGCTATAATCCGCGCCCGGAGTTGGCTGGGCAATCGCTGCTTCGTCGTTGTGTCCCTCGGGACAGACGGGCGGAGGGGAGGAAAGTCCGGGCTTCATAGGGCAGGGTGCCAGGTAACGCCTGGGGGGCGTGAGCCTACGACCAGTGCAACAGAGAGCAAACCGCCGATGGCCCGCAAGGGATCAGGTAAGGGTGAAAGGGTGCGGTAAGAGCGCACCGCGCGACTGGCAACAGTTCGTGGCACGGTAAACTCCACCCGAAGCAAGACCAAATAGGCCCCTATTGGCGCGGCCCGCGTTGGGGGCGGGTAGGTTGCTTGAGCCAGCGAGCGATTGCTGGCCTAGAGGAATGATTGCTACCCGGGGCAACCCGGTACAGAACCCGGCTTACAGGCCGACTCCGACCTATTCAAGGTATGCAAATACCAACCAATCCCGGCACCTTCTGGTGCCGGGATTTTTATTATGGAGTTGCGGGCCTGGTGCGTGGCGCCTTTTAGGGTTTTGTAATAAAGTTCTCGCCCATTCTGGTCGCTCTAAGTCGGCTGGACTATCTGTACCGATCACATGACTGGCCTGATAGACGCCTTTGTGGCTGTAAGGTGAAATAAGAATGGCTAAGGTGGATTTTGAATGTCATCAAGCGGCGTAATGCTCACACCTTCCCGGTTGCTCTGTGCACAGCGGGGCAAAACTCTTCCCCATTACGATCTTCTTGGTATTGAACGTGCCGACCAGGAACGACTCAAACAAATCAATGCCCTGTTGGGAACCTTTTCTCTGCAAGCGGCAGGGTGTATGGCCCAACTTTTCAATAGTGCAGATTGTGAGCTGAATTATCAGGAGTTCACCGTGCTGGCATCCCCGGAGCATGACGACGGTCTGATCTGGGTTGAAGCTCGCAGTGCACTCGATGCGCATCGGGTTGCCTATTTTTCTATCTCGCCTGCCGTCATATATCGCCTGGCCGTGCTCTTTTTTGGTGGTGCATTGCGCGACCAGAGCGAGGCTCCCTCCCATGGTAAAGGGCTGACCGATACCGAGCAGCGACTGATGCTGCGTCTTTGCCAATATCAGGTCGACATCTGGTCTTCATGTCTGGGATTGGGCGATCTTGATTGGCAGCTGACCCTGATTACCCGCGATGCATTACCGCAATCACGGTTGTGGATGGCAGAGGCCAACCTGACCGTGGGCAGTTTTGCCCATGATTGGCGGCTCTGGTTGGTACCACCTGCCGAGAGTAACGGTTGCTCTGTGGGACATGATTTGCAGGATGGAGCATTGGAGCAGGCATTGACACATGTGCCAGTGCGGTTGCGCGTGGTCATGGGGCAACTCTCCATGACACTGGCCGATCTGGAGTGCCTCAAGGTAGGCGATGTGCTCTCGCTGGATCTACCGGAGGTAGTTCCGGCCCTGATTGGCAATCGTTCCTGTTTCAGCGGACGAGTCGCCGAACATAAAGGCAACCTGGTCTATCAGGTCGCGACAGTTGTAGAGGAATAATCACATCATGAACGAGCACAATATGAACGACCCGCTGGACCTGGATGGACTGGATCAACTGTTTGGTGATGATATCAGCATGCCGAGTGCCGCCGATTACATGTCCCCCACCAGTAGCAGCAAGCAGCGTGATCTCTCCTTTTTTCGCCAGATCCCGGTCAAAGTGACATTGGAAGTGGCCAGCACCGAAGTACCTCTTGGTGATTTGATGCGTGTTGAAGAAGGGGCCGTGATCGAGCTCGACAAGTTGGCTGGTGAACCGCTGGATGTTCGAGTCAACGGCCGACTGCTTGCCAAAGGCGAAGTGGTCGTGGTCAACGGCAAATATGGCCTGCGTCTGGTAGATGTGATCGACACCAATCTGCTGGGTGGCATGGACGACTGATGCGCCATCTGCTGTTTGCTCTGCTGTTGTTTTCGCTGCCCGGCTGGGGGGCGGATATGACGCTGTTCTCAGTACTGCCTGGGGCTGGTGGCGGCGAGGACTACAACATCAAGTTGCAGATCCTCTTCTTCATGACCCTGTTGGGATTGCTGCCGACACTGTTGCTGATGATGACGAGTTTTACTCGTATTATCATAGTGTTGGCTATTTTACGGCAGGCGATGGGATTGCAACAAAGCCCGCCCAATAGGGTGTTGATCGGCATCAGCCTGATCCTGACGTTGGTGATCATGCGTCCGGTCTGGACCGATATGTATCAGAACGCGTTTGTTCCCTACGATCAGAACGAAATTACCTTGTCGGAAGGGCTGGCCCGGGCTGAAAAACCGCTGCGTCACTTTATGCTGGCCCAGACCCGGGAGCCGGATCTGGAGCAGATGCTGCGGATCTCCGGTGAACCCACCACCCTCAGCAAGGCCGACGTCCCGTTTGGTGTCTTGTTGCCGGCGTTTGTGCTGAGCGAGCTGAATACGGCATTCCAGATCGGATTCATGTTGTTTATCCCCTTTCTGGTGATCGACCTAGTAGTGGCTAGCGTGCTGATGGCGATGGGGATGATGATGTTGTCCCCTCTTATCATTTCATTGCCATTCAAGCTGATGGTGTTCGTGCTGGTAGATGGCTGGTCGATGACGGTCGGTACGCTGGCGGCCAGTTTTGGCGGGGGAGGCTGACATGACGCCGGAGCAGAGTGTTGCGCTGGTTGGCGGTGCCGTCAACCTGGTCGTGGTGATGGTGTCGGTGCTGATAATTCCTGGCCTCGTCATCGGCCTCATCGTCAGCGTGTTCCAGGCCGCAACACAGATCCAGGAGCAGACCCTCAGCTTTCTGCCTCGCTTTTTGGTAACCCTGATGACGCTCATCTTTACCGGAAACTGGCTGCTCTCCCAAATCACTACCCTGTTCCACGATCTGTTTTTGAAGATACCCGGACTGATCGGATGAATTCTCTGCTGTCCCTCAGCGCAGCCGACCTGACGGCCTGGTTGGGGCAGTGGTGGTGGCCGTTTATCCGGATCGCCACCGCCTTCTGGGTGATGCCCATCTTCGGTGATGGCCGGTTGCCGCCTCAGGTTCGTCTATTTCTTGCCTTCATCATCAGCCTGCTGCTGGCGCCCATGCTCAAGGGCATGCCCGTGGTCGACCCTTTCAGCACGGGCGCGCTGGTGCTGACCATAGAGCAGTTATTGTTTGGACTGCTGTTCGGGCTTTGTGTCCAGATGCTGTTCATGATCATGACCATGGCCGGTCAGATCCTCTCCATGCAGATGGGTCTGGCGATGGCGGTGATGAATGATCCCAGCAACGGAGATACGGCCCCCATCGTCAGCCAGCTGATGCTTATCTTCTGCTCATTGTTGTTTCTCGGCCTGAACGGGCACTTGGTTACACTGGACGTGCTGGTGCAGAGCCTGCGGAGCTGGCCACCCGGCTCCTCGCTCGATCTGCTGGATATGAAGGGCGTCATCGGTCTGTTTGGCTGGAGTATCGGGGCCGCCCTGATCCTGACTCTGCCGGCCGTGGTTGCCATGTTGATGGTCAACCTTACCTTCGGGGTGATGAACAGAACTGCCCCTTCTCTGAATATTTTCTCGCTGGGCTTTCCCATGACACTGATGCTGGGCCTGCTGACCATGGCCATTTCCATCAGCGGCGTACCGGCTCGTTACCTTGATCTGGTGACCTATGTGCTGGAACAGCTCAGGGCATTGACACCTTCATGAGCCAGAACAGCGCTCAGGACAAAACCGAAGAGGCCTCCTCCCAGAAACTGCGCAAGGCACGGGAAGAGGGGCAAATTGCGCGCTCAAAGGAGCTGAGCTCGGCCGGGCTGCTGTTGCTGGGGGGGCTAGCCATGCAATGGATGGTGCCCAGCTTCGGCAACTTCTTTGCCGAGTTGATGAAACGCCCCCAGCGTTTCGACTGGCAGGGGGCCCGGGATCCCCAGATGATGCTTCACTGGACGGCAGAAGCCCTGCTCAGCATGTTGTGGGTATTGCTGCCTCTGTTCGGTTTTCTGGCCTTGCTGCTGGTGATGCTCAGCATTGTTCCGGGCGGCATGGTACTGACCTGGAAGAAACTCCTGCCCAGTGCGGAAAAAATCAATCCGCTCAAAGGGCTTAAACGGATGTTCTCGTCTCACAGCATGATGGAACTGCTCAAGTCGGTACTCAAAATCCTGCTCATTGGTTCGACGCTGGCCTTGATGTTGCAGCACCAGTGGCCCTTGCTGATGATGATGAACCGTATGCCTCCCCAGGCTGCGATGGAGCAGGCGCTGCGCATTCTTTCGCAGGCATTTATTTTGCTTGGTTCCGTGCAGATGCTGATTGCCGTGCTGGACGTGCCCTATCAGCGCTGGTCGTTGAACAAGCAGTTGCGCATGACCAAGCAGGAGGTCAAGGATGAGCACAAGAATAGCGAAGGCCGACCCGAGATAAAGGCCAAGATCCGCCAGGTTCAGGGGATGCTTGCCAGGGCGCGCATTGAACAGCGTGTGCCGCAGGCTGATGTGATCATCGTCAACCCGACCCATTATGCGGTGGCCATCAAGTATGACCCTGCCCGGGCCAATGCACCCTATGTGATTGCCAAAGGGGTCGACGGCATGGCGGAACGGATCCGTCAGGTCGCAAAGCAGCACGACAAGATGGTCATGAGTCTGCCTGAGCTGACCCGGGCCATTTACTACTCCACCCGGGTGGACCAGGAGGTGCCGGCAGGCCTCTATACCGCGGTCGCCTATGTGCTGAACCATGTATTGCAGTTACGGGCCTATGCGGCTGGCAAGGGGAAAAAACCCAATCCTCTTGCGCCTTTGCATGTGCCGCCCGAGTTACGTCAACCTGAGAGGTAAGTTGTGAACTGGCGTGTATTGACCAAATCCTATACCGCGATCCCCATGATGCTCCTGGCCATTCTGGCCATGATGATCCTGCCTCTGCCGGGTTGGCTGCTGGATGCTCTGTTTACATTCAACATAGTGTTGGCAGTGCTGGTGTTGCTGGTTTCTGTCTCGGCTCGTCGACCGCTCGATTTTTCCGTGTTTCCGACCGTGCTGCTGGTTGCCACCTTGATGCGACTGTCGCTGAACGTCGCTTCTACCCGGGTGGTGTTGCTGCATGGTCATGAAGGGCATGAGGCCGCGGGCAAGGTCATTCAAGCCTTTGGTGAGGTAGTGATCGGTGGCAACTATGTCGTCGGTCTGGTGGTCTTCGTGATCCTGATGATCATCAACTTCGTGGTGATCACCAAGGGGGGAGAGCGGATCTCCGAGGTATCCGCCCGTTTTACTCTGGATGCCATGCCGGGCAAACAGATGGCGATCGATGCCGATCTCAATGCCGGCACCATGGATCAGCATCAGGCGCGAGCAAGGCGTGATGAGATCGCGAGGGAAGCGGATTTCTACGGTGCGATGGATGGCGCGTCCAAATTCGTGCGTGGTGATGCCATTGCCGGTCTGCTGGTACTCATCATCAACCTGGTTGGCGGTTTGGCCATCGGTATTTTCCAGCACTCTCTGCCTGTTGCTGAAGCGTTCCAGAGCTATGCATTGCTCACTATCGGTGATGGTCTGGTTGCCCAGATCCCCTCCCTGCTGATGTCCACTGCAGCGGCCATCATAGTGACCCGGGTCAGTGATGAAGGAGAGATGTCTGATCAGGTGGGTCAGCAGATCCTGGCATCGCCCCGGGTAATCTACACTGCGGCTGCCATCATGCTGATCCTGGGTCTGGTACCCGGTATGCCCATGCTGGCATTCCTCAGCTTCGCTGCCGTACTGGCCTGGGCTGGCTGGAGCGTGAGCAAGCGTCGGGCCAATGAACCGGATCTGGATGCCGCGCAAGAATTGACTCGTCAGCTGGTCCAGCCGGAACCGCAGGGGCTGGAGTGGCAGGATTTGCTGCCGGTCGATGCGGTTGCCATTGAACTGGGTTACCGGCTGGTACCACTGGCTGAGGCCGACAAGGGGGCTGAATTGCTGGCGCGGGTGCGGGGCATTCGTAAAACCTTGTCAGAACAGTATGGTTTTCTGCTGCCCGAAATCCGGGTACGTGACAACCTGCAACTGCAGCCGGATCAATACCGGATCAAGCTGTCAGGTGTAGGGCTGGCGACCGGTAACGTAGATTGCCAGCGGTTGATGGCGATCAGCAGTGGTGAAACCTATGGTGCGCTGGACGGTGAGCTGACTCAGGATCCGGCCTATGGCATGAGTGCAGTCTGGATCTCGCCTGAGAACAAGGCCAAGGCGCTGAACCTGGGCTACTCGGTGGTTGATTCTGCGACCGTCATCGCCACTCATGCAAGCAAGCTGCTCAGGGAGCAGCTGGATGGGTTGTTCGGTCATGACGAGGTCGGCAAGCTTGGCCAGCACCTGGCTACCCAGTCTCCTCGGCTGGCGGAAGAACTGAATCTGGCGCTGACCCAAATGCAGCAATTGCGAGTTTTTCGTCAACTGCTCAAGGAGCAGATCAGTCTGACCGATATCCGCACTATTGCCACTACCTTGTTGGATGCGAGTGAGTTGACCAAGGATCCGGTTCTGCTGGCCTCCGATGTGCGTTGTGCACTCAAGCGCCAGATTGTCAGACAGGCCATCGGCAACCGGGATGTACTGGCCACCTTTACGCTGGATGATCGGCTGGAGCAAACCTTGCTGGCGGCCATGAACCAGTCCCAGCAGCAAGGCAAGATCCAGCTGGACAGTTTTCCGGTTGATCCCCAGTTGCTGGCGCAATTGCAGCAAAACATGCCGCTGGTGAAGGAGCAATTGCAACAGCAGGGACATGCTCCCGTGTTGGTGGTCATGCCTCAACTTCGCCCCTTGATGGCACGCTATGCCCGTTCATTTTCAAAAGGCCTCAAAGTGCTCTCTTATAATGAAATTCCGGAGGATTTACGGGTGGAAGTTATTGGCACCTTGGGCTGAAGCGGAACTGCCATGTTAATGAACTGACGGGAAGATGATATTCCGCATATCTACTTGAATTGTCATTGGAAGCCGTTATGATGTGACTGTTTTTGACGCAGTTGATGTTAAAGATAAATAACAAATATAACAATTCACATGTGCCATGCAGCTCCCACCGAATAGGTGGTGCCGCATTGTCCCAATACGGACAGTCGCATGATAAAGGCAAACTGAACTGAAAAGTCAGGACGCAAAGCCTCCGGTCTAATAGCAGGAATGCTAATGATAGCGGGGTTACCAAGGCCATTGTCACCGCCTTGATATCACTTCTCACCCAATAGATGACGTCTTTTTTGGCGCCTTTTGGGGATGGTGCGCTTTTATTTTTGACACATCAGTTCTGTTGATTGGTTTGTCCACAATCACGGGTTCGGGTTCCTATGCTTTCGGATTTATCTACTAAAAAAAACTCAAGGCCAACCGCTATTGAGAGTGCTCCCCATTTGTTATTGATTGGCTCTTCGTTATCAAATGGAAACGATATTGCAGGAATATTGTTGGCCCATGGCTATAACATTTCCTGTGTCGATTCCATCAGCAAATCAAAATTAATTCTCGCTGATAATTCAGTTAATCTGATCCTGCTCGATATGGATGCCATGACCGAAGCTGGTCCGCAATTGGTACATGATTTCAGTGGTACTGATTGCATGGTGCTGGTCAACGAACATCAAGCCTATCTTGCAGCGGAAGCGATGCGGGCGGGGGCCATCGACTACATCATCAAACCCTTCAGTGGCCAGCAGATGGTTGATGCGGTGAAGGGGGCGCTGCGTTTGCGTCAATCCATTCCCAATCTGATCGCTGTCTCCGCCATGAGCCTGCAGGTACTGCAACTGGCCCGCCGCGCGGCCAAGACCCCTGCCACCATTCTGATTGGTGGTGAGTCCGGTACCGGCAAGGAGCGATTGGCCCGTTATATCCACGATATGTCCAGCCGGTCCGGTCGACCATTCGTTGCCATCAACTGCGCAGCTATCCCCGAATCCATGCTCGAGTCCATTCTGTTTGGTCACAACAAGGGCGCGTTTACCGGTGCAACGGGAGCCCAGGCCGGGAAATTCGAGCAGGCCCAGGGAGGCACGCTGCTGCTCGACGAAATCTCCGAACTGCCGTTGACGCTGCAGGCAAAATTGCTGCGGGTCTTGCAGGAGAAAGAAGTTGAACGGCTCGGCAGCCACCAAACCATTGCGCTGGATGTCCGGATCATCGCCGCCAGCAACAAGGATCTACGCACCCTCGTCACGGCAGGTCAGTTTCGGGAGGATCTGTTTTACCGCCTCGATGTGCTACCCATGAGCTGGCCTGCATTGCGCGAGCGCCCCGACGACATATTACCGCTGGCGGAATACTTCATTGAACTGCATGCCCCGCAGCAGGGCTATCGCCTCAGTGAAAATGCACGCAAGCAACTGCTGACATACGGCTGGCCCGGCAATGTCAGGGAGTTGGACAATGTCATACAACGTTCATTAATCATGGCTCGCGGATTGCATATTCAGGCCGTCGATTTGATGCTGCCCAGTTACACCATTGAATCCGACGATGCGTTGTCGGAAGTGCTTTCCGCCCCGGAAGGGCTGAGTGAGACTCGCCGCTACGCAGAATTTCAATTTGTACTAGAGACCTTGCGCCGCTTTCGCGGCCATCGGACCCGCACGGCTGAAGCCCTTGGGATGACGACCCGGGCACTGAGATACAAGCTGGCGGCCATGCGTGAGCAGGGCATAGATATTGAGCAGCAGCTTCAAAACTAAGGGATAAACCGAGTGAAGATTGAAATGATGTCATCACAGGTGACGCTCTTGCAGCAGATGCAGGAGATGCAGCGAGTCGCCAGCCAAACCCCTGTTATCGAATCAAATGATGTCTCGAACGTATCATTCGGTGACGCCATGCGCGATGTGGTTGGCCGGGTCAACGAACAACAAAATATCGCCTCACGGTTGATGACTGCCGTGGATGCGGGTCAGAGCGATGATCTGGTTGGTGCCATGGTTGCCAGCCAGAAAGCGGGCCTCAGTTTCTCCGCCCTCATGCAGGTGCGAAACAAACTGATGACCGGTTTCGACGACATTATGCGTATGCCACTCTGAGGTAAGTGATGACTGAACTGGTAACGTCCCCGCAAGGGGCTTCGGATTCCTTCAGAACACGCGTCCAGGAGGGGTTGCGCAACTGGCGCAGTCTGTCCCGCGACAACAAATCCATCCTGACCATAGCGCTGCTCGCCGCCATCGTGGCGGGCACCATAGTGGTGATCCTGTGGACCTCCAGCAAGAACTACGTCCCTCTTTACGGCAAGCAGGAGTTGTATGACACGGCCAACATCATGGAGATGTTGGAGAAAGAGCAGGTACCATTCAGGCTGGAGAAGAGCTCCGGCCAGATCCTGGTGCCGGAAAATCAGCTTGCCCATGTGCGCATGGCGCTGGCGGCTAGAGGGGTGAGGGCCGCTATGCCAGCCGGTCTGGAAGGGCTGGACAATGTGACTGGCCTCGGGACCAGCGAGTTCATGGAGGGAGCCCGTTACCGGCATGCGCTGGAAGGGGAGCTGGCGAGAACCATTATTTCACTGGATGCAGTGCGCAGCGCCCGCGTGCATCTGGCGATCCCCAAGCGGACACTGTTCGTTGGCCGGGATGAAGAGAAGCCCAGTGCGTCCGTCATGCTGGACCTGCAGCCTGGTCAGGCCATGGAGCCTGGACAGGTTGAAGCGATCGCCAATCTGGTCGCTGGCAGCATCTCCGGCATGAAGCCGGGGGCGGTGACCATAGTGGATCAGGCTGGTCAGCTGCTCAGCGCCGAACTGGGGGACAAGGCTGGCTTTGGCAAGCAGAGCGTGCAGCAGATGGAGTATGTACGCAAGCTGGAGCAGTACATCCGTCAGCGCGCCAACGACATGCTCTATCCCATGCTGGGTACCGGCAACTTCAGGGTACAGATTGCTGCCGACGTGAACTTCAATGCGGTAGAGGAGACCCAGCAACAGCTGGATCCACAGGGCGTGGTCACCAAGGAGTCCAGCAAGTCAGATAAAACCATCGATGCGTTGGCATTGGGGATCCCCGGCGCCTTGTCCAATCGCCCGCCCGAAACGACACCCAAGACTGAACAACCAGCCCAGAATCAGGGGGCGGCCAGTGCAGAAGCCCAGAAGAACGATTCTCGTTCCGAGCGCCAAGAGGTCAACAAGCAGTACGAAAACAGCCGCACCATAGTGCACACCCGCTACCAGCAAGGTCGTTTGGAGAAGATGAATGTCTCCATCTTGCTGAACCTGCAGAGTGCCCCCAAGGGTGGCTGGAATGAGCAGCAGCTGGAGCAGATCCGGCAGATGGTGGAACGTTCGGTAGGGTTTGACGATACCCGTGGCGATCAGATCAGCCTGCAGGTATTCGATTTTACCGGTGCCGTGCCGATCGCCCCGCCCGAGTCGAGCTGGTGGGAAACCCCGTACTGGCAAGACTCTCTGCGTTACCTGGTGGGCGGCCTGCTTGGCCTGACGTTGGTGTTCTTCGGCATCAGACCGTTGGTCAAACATCTGGTGCGTACCCAGCAGTTGCCGGAGGAAACCGCGACCGAAGAGCAGGATGAGCAGCTGGAACCGACAGTGGGTCTTTCCATGCGCCGGGATGATGATGCGGCTCTGGCTGCCCCCGCGATGGGCAATGGTTTGATCCGCTCTGACAACCAGATGGAACCGCAGTTCTCCTCACTGGATCTGGAGGCTTTGCCAGAGCCTGGCTCCGAACTTGAAGTACAGCTCAAACACCTGCAACTGCTGGTGGAAAAAGACACGGCGCGCGTCGCGGAAGTGGTCAGATCATGGGTGAGTGGCAATGAACAACGTTAACCTGAACCAAAACGCCGTCGATATCGACATCGACAATCTGGAGAAGGCCGCGATTCTGCTGCTGAGCATGGGGACCGAGGCCGCCGCCAAGGTGATGCAAAAGCTGTCCCGTGATGAGGTACAACGGCTTATCTCCAAGATGGCTGGCCTGTCTGGGGTCAGTTCGATGGAAGCCAAGTGGACGCTGCAGCAGTTCTTCAATCAGTACCGTGAACAGAGCGGCATCGGCAGCGCCTCACGCGAGTATCTGGAACAGACGCTGGATCTGGCGCTGGGTCAGCGTCTCTCCCGCAGCCTGCTCGACAGCCTGTATGGCGACGTGATGAGCCAGGACATCCAGCGTTTGCAGTGGGTGCCTGCCGAGGTGCTTGCCCGCTTCTTCCGCAATGAACATCCACAGATGCAGGCAGTGTTGCTGGCCTTCCTGCCCCCGCAGACGGCATCCGCCGTGCTGGATGCTCTGCCGGGTTCGGTGCACGACGATCTGCTGGTTCGTGTCGCCAGTCTCAACAGTGTCAGCGAACACGTGCTGGGAGAATTGCGTCTGACCCTGGACCGTTGTCTGGCTTATGTTGCCGATCAGTCGGGAGCCAAGGTCAACGGGGTGCGCCAGGTTGCGGACATTCTGAACCGCTATCAGGGTGACAAGGAGCAGATGCTCTCTCTGCTGCGCGAACACGATGGCGACATGGCGCTGGAAATCGAGAAAAACATGTTCGACTTCATGGCGCTGCGCCGTCAGACCGACGAAACCCTGCAGCGTCTGGTGCAGGAACTGCCAGGCGATCTGCTGGCACTGGCACTGAAAAATACCGAGGCCAGCTTCCGCAAGGTGGTGCTGGGAGCCATGCCGAAGCGGATGGCACAGGCGCTGGAAGCCCAGATCCAGGGACAGGGCAGCGTCTCTCTGCGCAAGGTCGAACAGGCCCGCGAAGAGGTGATGCAGCTGGTCCGCGAATTGGTGGAGCAGGGTGAAGTCGAATTCCAGCTATTCGAAGAACCCACCGTCAATTAACAGGAGGCGTCCATGAGCCACAGTGTGCGCAAGTTGGCGGCGGGAGCCACCCGCCTCTACCGTTTCCCATCCTTGGGACAGAGTGGAGAAGAGGCACAGAGCCAGCAGGAGCAATTCGAATTCGGCTATCAGCAGGGGCTGGAACAAGGACACGATGAAGGGTATCAGTCAGGATACCAGCAGGGCCTGACCAGCGGGCTGGTGGAAGGGGAGGCGAAGGGGCTACAACAAGGGCAAACCCGCGGGTTTGCCCAGGGACTGGCGGAAGGGCGAGCCTCTTTCGATCAGGCCATGGTGCCGTTTGCCAAATTGCAGGCGCAGTGGGAATCCCTGACCCGCAGTCGAATGCAGGAACAGAAGGAACTGGTGGCCCAGCTGGTTGCTCAGGTGGCGAAGCGGGTGATCCAGGCCGAATTTACGCTCAATCCGCAACAGGTGCTCAAACAGGTAGAACAGGCGTTGGCGAGCCTGCCCGCTACCTCGGAAGAACTGGTGATCTATCTCAGCGAAGGGGATCGGCAGCGACTGGCAGAGCAGGGGGTGACCCGCTGCGAGGGGTGGCCATTGCAGGTGGACCCGGCACTGGGCATAGGCGATGCACGCCTGGAGACCCGGGCGGCGGTCATAGAGGTCAACACGAGCGAACGTCTTGCCGCCTGCATGGAGCAGCTCAACAGCACACTGGAATTGCCCCAGGATGCATGAAGCCCTGCAACAGGCGCTCACATCGGCGCTGGACAGCTTTGACGATGTCCCCGGCTTTCGCCGCTATGGCCGGCTGGTGCGGGTGACGGGGTTGACGCTGGAGGTGGTGGGCTGCCAGCTGGTGATGGGTCAGCGTTGCCGGGTCGATACTGCGACAGGCACGCCATTGCTGGCTGAAGTGGTGGGCTTCAACCGCGATGTCTCCTATCTGATGCCGCTGCAACCGATGGGCGGTCTCTATGCCGGAGCCCGGGTGCTACCCATCGACGGTGAAGAGACGATTCGGGTCGGTGAACACCTGCTGGGTCGTGTCGTCGATGGCCTGCTGCAACCACTGGATGGCCGGCCGCTGCGCGATGAGGGGGAGCATGTGGCGCTGTTCTCTTCCCCCCCGAACCCTTTGCTGCGTACACCGGTCCGTGAGCCGCTGGATGTCGGCATCCGTGCCATCAACGGCTTGCTGACGGTCGGCAAGGGGCAGCGGCTGGGCCTGTTTGCGGGCTCGGGGGTCGGCAAGAGTATGTTGCTCGGCATGATGACCCGCAATACCACCGCCCAGATAGTCGTCGTCGGCCTGATTGGTGAGCGGGGACGCGAGGTACGCGAGTTCATCGAGCACAGCCTGGGGGCGGAAGGGCTGGCTCGCGCCGTGGTGATAGCGGCGCCAGCAGATCAGTCACCACTGATGCGGCTGCGGGCGGCTCAGCTGTGCCACCGTATCGCCGAGTACTTTCGTGAGCAGGGTCAGGATGTGTTGCTGTTGATGGACTCTCTGACCCGCTATGCCCAGGCCCAGCGTGAAATAGCCCTGGCAATAGGGGAACCGCCCGCGACTCGAGGTTATCCACCCTCGGTATTCAGCATGCTGACCCAGCTGGTGGAGCGAGCCGGTAATGGTACGCACCCGGATGGTTCCCTGAGCGCCTTCTATACGGTGCTGGCGGAGGGGGATGATCAGCAGGATCCGGTCGTGGATTCGGCTCGCGCCATTCTGGATGGTCACATAGTGTTGACCCGCAGATTGGCGGAGGAAGGTCACTATCCAGCCATCGACATTGGTGCCTCGGTCAGCCGGGTAATGCCGCAAGTGGTGCCTGCCGAATGGCAACAACTGGCCGTCACGTTGCGTCAATTGTGGGGTCGCTATCAGCAGGTGCGTGAATTGCTGCCGCTAGGTGGTTATCAGCCGGGCGCCGATCCCCAGATGGATGAAGCCGTGCAGCGTTATCCAGCTATTGCCGCCTTCCTGCAGCAAGGCATCCACGAAGAGACTCCCCTCGCTCAGGTCACCACCGGGCTCCGACAAGTGCTCGGAAGGCAATAAGGGGCTACCGTGCTGAAGTCTTATCTTGGTTTGCAGCAGGATGCGCTGGAAAACATGGGCAAGGAGCGCCAACGACTGCGGGAAGATGCCATGCGGGAAGAGCAGCGGGCATTGCGGTTGCAGGAGGTCATTGGCTCATTGCACTGTGGTTCGGCAACTTTTCACCCTCTGTTGTGGCAGAACAAGCATCAGATGGATGGTCAGCTGCGGCAACTGCTGGCCCATCAAATGCAGCAGTCTGCTCTGGCCAGACTCGATCTGGAGCGACACGAGGGAGAGGTGCTTAAACAGTTTGGTCGGGTCAAAGGGTTGGAACTGCTGTTGGATAAACGTGAACAGGCACAGCAGCGGCAGCTGGAGTCGCGCGATCAACGCCAGCTGGATGAGCTGGCCAGTCTGCGACATCGCATGATGAAAGAGGAGTAGGGATTAATCCGGAAAGCGTTCCTGCTGCCCATAGGCGGGTTCCTGACCCAGCAGCGTATTGATGGTTTCTATCTGGCCGGCCAGCAAGCGGCCGTTGAGCTCGTTCTGACGCAGACATTGCTGCAACAGCTGTTCCAGCTGCAGCCACTGTTTGGCAACCTTGTGTTGCAGGTTGGCAGGCAGTTTTTCGATGAGTGCCGCCATCCCCTTTTCATCAGGCTTCAATCCCAGCGCCAGCAGATGCTGACAGCGTTGCTGCGCCTGTTGCTGCACCTGCATCATCAGTTGTGTTTGCTGCTGATTATGTTCAGCCAGCGCGTCGACGTCGTGAGCTGCCAGCAGACTATGCTGGCGCAGCAGCAGTTGTTGCAGGGCGACATAGCGGGTGCTGTCTTGCTGAATGCCCAGGATCAGTTCTTTGACCCTTTGCTTGGCGTCCATGCTCATCGACGATGCATGTCCAGAATGGCCTGACCCAGCGCATCCATGTCGAGTTCGAGCTTGCCCTCGCTGATGGCCTGGCGGATCCGGTTGACCTTGTCCATATCCACGTCGGAAGTCGTAGCCAGCTCGGCCCTCGCCTGATTCACGAACTGGGCCGTGGTGCTGATCTGGGCATCAGCTTGGCTGGCGCGTGGCTGCGACGGGGTGGATGGCGCTTCCTGCTTGCGTTGCAGCTGGGCCTGAACATAGAGCGGGTCGGTGCGTGTGATCTTCATAACGTCAATTCCTGATGGTCTATCTATGACAAGCGACCCAAGGTCGATGTAACTTAAATCAAACCTGTGCTTTGCGTTAAAAACGGGTTTCAACTTCCCCCTTGTCGATCACCCAGGCCTGGATTTCTTTGCCTGAACTCAGATTTTTCACCCGAATTCCCTCGCCGATGGCCCCGTTCGCCAGGGCTCGGCCCCGCGTGGTGGCGGAAAATCCATCTTGGCTAGCCCGGATCAACACCCCTTCACCTTCCCGTATGGCCCAGGCTTTCTGCAAATCCAGTTCGCCAATCAGCTGACCCATCCGCAGGTTGCGGTTGCTCTTGCTGCCCACCAGAGACTCTGAGGTGGGCACAAAGCCACGTTGCAACCGGCTGACCTCAAGTGATTTTTCGATGAGATCGCCCGGTCGGATGACATGGCCTCTCGGCAACTCCTGCGCCGTCACCCAGACCGGCAGCATCAGTGTCACCTCGACCCTGGCCCTGATCTGCCAGGCCGGGTCGACGCACTTTGCCAGATAGGGTCGTCGTCCCCAGGGCTGACGGTACTGACCGCCGGCCTGCAGGCGGATAGGTTGCGAGCAGTCGGGTAGATGGGTGACTGCCGGGGAGATCCAGACCTGATATTCCGCTTCGGGCGCTGGCCAGCCCTGCTGCTGCAGATAGGCATGCAGGGCCTGGCTGGCATCCTCCTGCAACAGCGCTTCAAGCTGCCGGGTCAGGGCGGTTGGCTCGGCCAGCAGTGGCCATGACAGTAGCCACAGGGCCAGCACGTTGCTTCGCTTCCATACGGGAAACAGTGCTTCCCCTTTTATCCGTGTTATCAGCCACTGTTGACGCTGTAACCAGCGGAAATAAAGGTTCTTCATGGTTGGCATGAGTCTTGATAAAGAGTGCACCGGTCTGACTGATTCATAGAAGGATGAAGCATGAGTATCTCATTTGACAGCGCTTTGGGTGTACACCCTTATGCCCTCGATGTGCGGGCGGATCGGGCGCGTATCCTGGCAGGCAACCTGGCCAATGTAGATACCCCAGGTTATCTGGCCCGGGATGTCGATTATAAGACGATTCTGGGGCGTGTCGCGCAGCAAGTTGCAGCGGGAGACGAGAGTGCCGCCATTGCACAGGGCAGCATGGCCAATGACATGCAGCATCCTCTCTATCGCATTCCCTATCAGGTATCGATGGATGGCAACACCGCCGAACTTAGCGTCGAGCAGAGCAAGTTTGCCAACAATGCTACTGATTTCCAGACCAGTCTCACCTTTCTGAATATGAAAATTACCGGGATCGCCAAGGCGATCGAGGGCCGCTGATTATGTCGTTCAATCGCATCTATGACATTGCCGGTAGTGCAATGCGAGCACAAACCGTTCGTCTGGACACAGTTGCCTCCAACCTGGCGAACGTGGACAGTGCTGCGGGCAGTGAAGAGGCTGCCTTCCGTGCCATCAAGCCGGTGTTCTCCACCCTCTATCAGCGGGTGCAGGATGCCGAGTCGCTGGGGTCGGCCCAGGTGCAGATTGCCGGCATAGTGCAATCGGATCGTCAGGTCGAGAAGCGTCTTGAGCCCACCAACCCCCTGGCTGATCAGGACGGCTTTGTCTACTACTCCAACGTCAACGCGGTGGAGGAGATGGCCGACATGATGAGTGCCTCCCGTGGGTTTGAAACCTCCGTCGAGGTGATCAACCGTATCAACAGCATGCAGCAGGGTCTGTTGCGCCTGGGTCAGGGAGTGTAAGCCATGAGCCTGCCTCAGGTAAGCAGTCTGGATACGGCCCGCAGCACCAGCCAGCGCAACACGACACCGGAGATAGCCCCTAATAACACGGCTGCCGGCCAGAATGCTCAGAGCGGTATGCAGTTGCGTAACGAATTCCTACAGATGATGGTTGCCCAGATCCAGAACCAGGATCCCACCAACCCCCTGGATGGTGCCCAGTATGTTACCCAGCTGGCCCAGTTCAGCATGGTGGAAGGGGTGGAAAGCCTGAAAGTCCTGCAGCAGAAGTCCATCAACATGATGGATACCCAGCAGGTACTGCAGAGTACGGACCTGATCGACAAGGAAGTGATGGTTCCGAGCAAGACACTGACCAAGAGCGATGAAAAAGCGATCCGGGGGCAGGTGGAGCTGGCCGGTGCAGCCGATCAGGTTGAGCTCAAGGTGTATGACGAGCACGGCACCCTGGTTGCAACCAAGAACTGGGGTGAGAGCAAGGCCGGTGGCCTCGACTATGAACTGCCGCCTTTGCCTGCCGGTGAATATAGCTTCGAGGTCAAAGCCTCGCTCAACGGTGTGGCGACCACTACCAAGAATTATGTGGCCAGCACGGTAGAGCGGGTCACCCTGCCTGGTACAGGCGAAATCATGTTACAGGTGGCCGGAGTGGGCGATGTCCCTCTCTTCAGCGCCATCCAGTTCGGCAAATCGGCGTAATCAGATAGGAGCGAAACTGTGTCTTTCAGTATCGGATTGAGCGGCCTGCGCGCCGTAAACCAGGAATTGAGTGTCATCAGCAACAACGTGGCCAACGCCAGCACGGCCGGCTTCAAGTCAAGCCGTGCCGAGTTTGCTGCCATCTATGGTGGCGGTCAGGCGGGCGGGGTCGAGATGAACAACGTTTCCCAGAACTTCGACCGCAATGGTGACGTGACCCATACCGGTCGAGGGCTGGATCTGGCGATCTCGGGCAGCGGCTTCTTTGTACTCAAGGACAGCAACGGTCAGACCTCCTATACCCGGGCAGGCATGTTCCAGCGGGATCCTAACAATTACCTGACCACCGCCAGCGGTACCCGGCTGCAAGGCTACACCACCAATGATGCGGGCGAACTGCAGTCCGGCGTGGTGGGAGACATTCAGGTCAAGGCTGGCAGCCTGCCTGCCAAACCATCCGACAAGCTGGAGTTCGTCGCCAACCTCAAGGCCGATGCCGGCGTGATCGACCAGACAGCCCATCCGTTCGACCCAGCCAAGTCGGACAGCTTCAGCTATTCCCAGTCCAGCAAGGTGTATGATTCTCTGGGGGTTGAGCACACCGTCACCCAGTATTTCGTCAAGACGGCCGACAACACCTGGCAGGTCAACTATGCCTTCAATGGCACCAAGACAGGCACACCAGTGACGCTGGAGTTCAACACCAACGGTACCCTGAAGTCTCCGACGACCTCCCCGGTCCTGGACCTGACCCCGCCCGGCGCTGAAAAGATCTCCCTGCAGGTCGATATCGCCCGTGTCAGTCAGTACGCCTCAGATTTCAACGCCACGCGCAACCAGTCAAATGGTTATGCGGCCGGCGATCTGACCGGGGTGCGGGTGGATGCCGATGGTGGTGTCTATGCCACCTTTACCAACGGTCAGAGCCTGTTGCAGGGCCAGGTGGTGATGGCGAACTTCACCAACCCCAACGGCCTGCTGCAAACCAACAACACCACCTGGCAGCAATCGTTCAGCTCTGGCCAGCCGGTATTGGGTGCCCCTGGCACAGGGACCATGGGGTCATTGACCGCAGGGGCCTATGAGGGCTCCAACGTGGATCTGACCGGGGAGCTGGTCAGCCTGATGACTTCTCAGCGCAACTATCAGGCCAACGCCAAGACCATCAGCTCCGCTGACAAGATGACTCAGGTTCTCTTCAACTCCTTCTAAGGCTTGATGCGTGGAAAAGCTTATCTATACCGCCATGTCGGGGGCGCAGCATACCCTGATGGCCCAGCAAATCCGGGCAAACAACCTGGCCAACGTTAACACGGCCGGCTTTCGGGCTGACTTCGAGCGCGTGTCGGCCTATGCCCTGGCCGGTGATGGCTATCCAAGCCGGGTAATGGCCCGCGAGGAGCTGGCCGGTACCGACTTCAAGGCGGGAGCCTTGATGCAGACGGGCCGCAAGCTGGATGTGGCGATCCGTGGTGAAGGCTTTATCACGGTCCAGACCGCCGATGGCAAAGAGGCCTATACCCGGGCCGGCAATCTGGAGAGTGATGCCGATGGTCTGCTGACGCTCAATGGTCGTCCGGTACTGGGGGAAGGCGGGGAAATGGTCCTTCCTGCCTATCGGGATCTGAGTTTTGGCAAGGACGGTTCACTCAGTATCACACCGCCCGGCGGCGGTGCCCGGCTGGATGTGGGGCGTCTCAAGCTGGTGAACCCGGACCCGGCAGAACTGGTCAAGGGGCCGGATGGTCTCTTCCGGTTGCGTCAGGGCGGGGATGCCGAGGCCAGCGAGCAGGTGGTACTGGCGTCCGGCTTTCTGGAAGGGGCGAACGTGAATGCAGTCGACGAGCTGATCAGCAGCATGTCGCTGACCCGCAATTTCGAACTGCAGGTCAAATTGATGAAAACAGCGGACGATCAGGCCCGGCAAGGTGCCCGGTTGATTTCCGGCCAGGGCTGATGAGTGGCGGGCTTGCTGCCCGCCACGGCCAATTCGCATTGAGGGGGCGTTGATGTCCTCATGAATCAGGTGGAGAGACGAAGATGCACGCGGCACTTTGGGTAAGTAAAACCGGTCTGTCGGCGCAAGATGCCAAAATGGCCAGTATTTCCAACAACTTGGCTAACGTAAACACGGTCGGATTCAAGCGCGATCGGGTTGCGTTTGAAGATCTGTTCTATCAGGTGCAACGCCAGCCCGGGGCCCAGCAGGATCAACAGAACCTGTCTCCCATCGGCATCCAGATGGGTAACGGGGTTCGTGTGGTCGGTACCCAGAAAGTGTTCACTCCCGGCCAGTTCCAGAACACCAACCAGGAGCTGGACATGGCGGTCGTGGGGGCCGGTTTCTTCGGGGTGGAACGCCCTGACGGTGAGACCACCTATACCCGCAATGGTCAGTGGCATCGCAACGCCGAAGGCCTGCTAGTCAACTCCGATGGCTTGCCCATGCTGCCGCAGATCCAGATCCCGGACAATGCGACCAAGGTGTCCATTGGCACCGATGGAACCGTGAGTGCGACTTTGCCGGGCCAGCAGGAAAATGTGGAGCTGGGTCGCATCACCCTAACCAACTTTGCCAACCCTGCCGGCCTGGAAGCGCTCGGTGGCAACCTCTATCGAGCGACCGGCGCCTCTGGTGAGGCCATTGAAGGTGTGCCCGGTGAAGAGGCCATGGGGGCCATCAAGCAGTTCACGCTGGAGAGCTCCAACGTCAACGTGGTGGAAGAGATGGTCGACATGATCACTACCCAGCGGGCTTATGAGATGAACGCCAAGGTCGTCTCGTCGGCCGACCAGATGCTCAAGTTCATTACCCAAGCGCTGTGATGATGAAGACGATGTGGCGTTATCTGTGGGTGGTACTGCTGTTGGGCGGCTGTGCCACCTATGAGCTCAAGGCTCCCGAACCGGGTGAGGAGAAGTGGGCGCCTTCACGCCCCAAGTTGCCCGTCTCGGCCAAGGGGGAAGACGGCAGCCTCTATCGCGGCGACTACATGATGACCCTGTTTCAGGATCGTCGAGCCTATCGTATTGGCGATATTCTCACCGTAGTGCTGGAAGAGCGTACCCAGTCGAGTAAGAAAGCCAACACCAGTATGAGCAAGAACAGCAGCATGAACGTGCCGGCACCGACCATAGGTGGCAAGGTGCGTTCTGACTGGGGGGCGTCACTCAGCGCGGATCGTGACTTTGATGGCGGTGCGACTTCCAGCCAGCAAAATACTCTGGCCGGCTCGATCACGGTGACGGTGGCCGAAGTGATGCCAAACGGGGTGCTGGGGATCCGCGGCGAGAAGTGGATCAGGCTCAACCAGGGCGATGAGTATATCCGGTTGGGTGGCATGGTACGGGTTGAGGATATAGACCAGAGCAACCGTATTTCATCCCAGCGCATCGCCGATGCCCGCATCACCTATGCCGGGCGTGGAGCCCTTGCCGACAGCAACCAGATGGGGTGGCTGGGGCGTTTCTTCAGCTCCGCATTCGCCCCCTTTTGAGGTCTTACATGAACAGATGGTTTATCACCCTGCTTTGCCTCTGCCTGCCCTGGTGGGCCAATGCCGCACCCGCCAAGCGGGCCTTGCTGGATATCGCCGATGTGCAGGGGATGCGGACCAACCAGCTGGTGGGTTATGGGTTGGTGGTGGGTTTGTCCGGCACGGGTGACAAGAGTCAGGTCAAGTTCACCGGCCAGTCGATGGCCAACATGCTCAAGCAGTTTGGGGTCCAACTACCGGATGATATCGATCCCAAGCTCAAGAACGTTGCGGCGGTGTCGGTTCAGGCCAATTTGCCGGCTCTGGCAGGCAAGGGGCAGATGGTGGATGTAACGGTCACCTCGATCGGGGATGCCAAGAGTCTGCGCGGCGGTTCGCTGCTGCTGACGCCACTGCGCGGTATCGATGGGGAAGTGTATGCCGTCGCCCAGGGCAATCTGGTGGTGGCCGGGGTCAAGGCCGAGGGGCAGTCCGGTTCGTCGGTGACCATCAACGTGCCGACCGCAGGGATCATTCCCAACGGCGCCATCATAGAGCGCGAAGTGGCCAGCAACTTTGCGGAAAAGCCCGAAGTGACGCTCAATCTGCACCAGCCCAACTTCAAGACCGCTCGCAATGTGGAGCGGGAGATCAATCGTCAGCTGGGGCCGGTGGCCAGGGCGGTCAGTGCGGGGCGGATCCAGGTGGCGGCTCCCAAGGACGAGAGCCAGCGGATCTCGTTCATGGCGCTGCTGCAGGACATTCAGGTCGATATGGGCAAGGAGCGCCCCCGGGTCGTCTTCAACAGCCGGACCGGAACCGTGGTCATGGGTCAAGGGGTCAAGGTTCACAAAGCGGCGGTCAGCCATGGTAGTCTGACGGTGACCATTGGCGAGAGCCAGACAGTCAGTCAGCCCAATGCCTTCTCCAATGGGCAGACCACCACGACCCCCAACTCGAAGATCCAGGTGGATCGGGAACGAAACAACATGTTTGTCTGGCCGGATGGCACCTCACTGGAGGTGATCGTCAAGGCAGTCAACTCGCTCGGGGCAACCCCCGATGACGTCATGGCCATCCTACAAGCACTCGATGAGGCTGGTGCCCTCGAGGGAGAGCTGGTGGTCATCTAAGGATCTTTATGACCAGAATAACCTCGGAACCTGGGTTTTATCAGGATCTCAACGAACTGCAGCAGATAAAGAGCAACCCGGATCAGCGTGCCGCACTGGATGCGGCCGCCGGCCAATTTGAAGTGAGCTTTCTGCAAACCGTGCTCAAGCACATGCGTTCAGCCTCCGATGCCATGCAGGACGAGGATGACAAGCTCGTCAAGGGCCAGGAGCTCTATCGCGACATGTATGACAGCCAGCTGGCGATGAGCATGGTCAAGCGCGGCGGCATCGGGTTGAAAGAGCAGATGGTCAGCCAATTGGCGCCGACATTAAAGAATGCCGAGTCGATGGTCGCTTCAGAACAGCAGACCCTGGCTGCCTTCAGTCAGCCTCTGAATTCGGCAAAAATGAGGAAAGTTGACTGATGTCGCTGCTCAATATCGGTTTTAGCGGACTTAACTCGGCCCAGATCGCGTTAAATATCACCGCCCAGAATATCGCCAACGTCAATACCATCGGCTATAGCCGCCAGGAAGCCATGATGGGCAGCCTGTCCGGTTTTGGCCGATTGGATAATGGCCAGGGGGTAGAGGTAACCGGTGTTCGCAGGATCACGGATGACTATCTGGTCTCCCAACATTGGCGCAGCCGCTCTGCAACCGGTGCCTCTTACTCTTTCCATCAATACATCAATACCACCGAACAGCTGCTGGGCAGTGAGTCGATGAACATCGCCAAGGGGCTGGACAGCTTCTTCGCCTCTCTGAGTGCAGCGCTAGACAGCCCGGAAACGCCGGCTCAGCGCAGCCAGATCGTCAGCTCAGCGGGGGCGCTGGCCAACCGCTTTGGCCAATTGAACGAAAGCATGCTGACCCAGGAGAAGCAGATCGATGATCAGCTCAACAGTACCGTTTCTCAGGTCAACAGCTATCTGAAACAGGTTGCTGAGCTGAATACTCAGATCAGCGAGCAGGCGTCCAAGGGCGTCAATACTTCGGTGCTGGAAGACAGTCGCGAGCAGATCGTACGTGAGCTGTCGACCTTCATGGAAGTCAGGGTCAACCGGCAAAGTGACGGTTCGTTCTCACTGAGCCTGCCTCAGGGTCAGCCGTTGGTGCTGGCTGGCAGCAGCAGTACACTCTCGCTGGCGGGTGACAAGCTCAGTCTCAGCTTCGGTCCGCAATCGTTCGATATTCCCAAGCTGCATGGTGGCAGTCTGGCGGGGGTTATGGAATATCGGACGACAGTTCTGCGCCCGCTGCGCGACGAGCTCAACCAGATCGCGAAAAAACTGGCGGATGATTTCAATGCCAAGCAGGGTGGCGGTGTCGACTTGCATGGTAATCCGGGCAAGCCGCTCTTCACCTACGATCCCCTCAACCCGTCCGGCACTCTGAAGATTGCCGATGGCTTCACTGGCGATGATCTCGCCTTTGCCAAGGCCGGCGGCGGCAGTGGTGACAACCGCAATCTGCAGGACCTGTTGACCATCAAGGATGATCAATATGATGCCTACAGCGCCTTGCTGGGCCGGATGGCGGTACAAAGTGGTCAGGCCAAGGCCACCATGATGGCTGATGCGAATATGGAGAAACAGCTGGCCACTAAGCTGAGCAGCGTCAGCGGGGTCAACACGGATGAGGAAGGGATCAAGATCATGGCCTATACCAAGGCGTATCAGGCCAACGCCAAGGTGATAAGCACTTCAGAGCAACTTTTCACCTCCATCCTGAACATGTTCTAGCGGAGCGATCATGCGCATCAGTACCAACCAGATTCAACTCAGCATGCTCGATAACCTACAGTATGGTTTCGGTGAATATGCCCGCCTCGATCGTCAGATCTCCACCAACAAGCGTATTCTGCAGCCTTCTGATGACCCGGTGGGGAGTGTGCGTCTGCTCGGATTGAAGAAAGAGCAGGTGGCCATGGAGCAGTATCAGAAGAATATTGCCAATGCCAAGAGCCAGCTCTCTCAAGGGGAGATCCAGCTTGACACTATGACCAACATGCTGAGTCGATTGCGTGATCTGACCCAGACTGCTGCCAACGGCTCCCTTTCCGAAGATGATCGTCGGGCTGTTTCCAGCGAGTTGGCCATAATCAAGGATGGTTTGCTGGACCTCGCCAATGCCCGCAACGAGAGTGGCTCCAGTCTGTTTAGCGGCAGCCAGGTAGATAAGACCGCCATAGTGAAAGACTTGAGCGGTAACTATGTCTACCAGGGGGATAACTTGGTGCGCGAAGTCGGCATCGCCAAGGGAGTGACGGTGGAGCTTAACCATACCGCAGACAAGTTGTTCATCCAGAACGGGGACTTCTTTAAGCAGCTCGACGACATGGTGGCCTCTTTCGATAGTGGTGCTGCGGACTCTGCCGATAAGGCCAGGGCTATGCTGGATCGCAGTCTGACCCTGCAAGATGATATCAGCCAGATGGTCAGCACCATTGGTGCCCGCATCAATCTGCTCGACCAGGTGGATGAAGGGCATGCTGAGAAGAGCGTCTATAGCAAGGAGGTGAGCAATCAGATAGAGTCTCTCGACTATGCAAGTGCCGTCACCCAACAGGCCCATGTGCTGATGGCTCTGCAAGTTCAGCAGCAGGCCTTTGCCAAGGTCAATGGGCTGAGCCTGTTCAATTACATGCCATAAATCCAGTTTCAGGGAGCCATGATGCAGATTCAACAAACCCGTTTGGGCGGCGTGGCCGAAACGCCAGCCCAGCCTAGACTGCACGGGCGCGTGACTGCTCAGAGTGCGTCCCAACCAGCCACCAAAACAGAACGTCATCCCAATATAGTCCGGCTAGATCGCTGGGCCCTGATCGGTACGGCGCAGCAGCGGATCGCTCATGCCCAAGGGGGAGAGCAGGCTTTGAGCCAGGTTTGGGGTGAATTGAAGCGTCTCGAACAGCAGCTTGGTCAAAGCCGTGCCACCAGCGGTGATCTGGTCTCACGCCTCAAGTTGCTGGAAGAGAAGCTGACTCAACCCCAGGCACCGCTGACCACAGAGTTGAAGCCCCGCTTGCTCGCTTCAGCAGGGGAGAGCCGGGTAAGTTATGGCTCGGAGCGGATTGATCTGCTTAGTCCCAAGGCGAGTGCCGAACGCCTAGTCTTTTCCTTCCCGCAGACCAGCAGTGCCGTCGAGGTGATGCTTCCTGCTGGCGCCAATGAGACGGAAGCGGTTACCCGACTGGATCGGGCACTGCGCAAAGAGCATATTCAGGCTCGACTGAATGAACTGGGCAAGTTGGAACTGACCGTCCCCGAACTGCATCGACGCAAACTGGATGAACCGGTTCTGCTCAGTGGTGAGGGGATCCGTATTCCAGCAGGCAATCCTGTTCCGGTGCAGTTCAAACCCAAGCCTGGGCAGTTGACCCAGCTGGGGGAAGGTATTGACAAGGGGGAGATCAAGCAGGAGCAGCAGCGGCTAAAGAGGCTGCTCGGCGAGATCGAACAGTCGGTACGAGAACTTAAGCTGTTTCGCCAAAAGATGGTTAAGCAGCTTGACCGAGTGAAAGCACGCAGCCAGAACCTCAAGCAGGAAGAGCTTGAGCAGTTGCAGGGCAAGCTCAGCCAGCAACTCAAGGACGGTGGTTTCATGGGCACTATGGCCGGCTTGCTGGCCCAGGCCAATGTATCGCGCCAGAACGTTGTTGCCCTGTTGACCTGAGTCCGGACGAGTGCACCGATCTAAAAAACCGCCAGCGCTTTGCTGGCGGTTTTTATTTCAAGGTTTGAGGAGGGCGTAGAGGCTCAGATCCGATGCAAAACCAGACTCACTCAATCCTTGTTCTATGGTCTTGATAAAACCTGCATTGTGCTGGCGTATGGTGTGATAGCTGTAGAAAAGGTTGATGATATCCTGTTCTTCTAGCTCCTTATCCATGGCCAGCAGGCACAGGTAGCTGCGCAGCAGGAAGTAGTCGATAACCAGCAATTGATAGGCTTGGGCCGGGGTGCTCTGCTGCTGCGGGAAGTTATGGTGGTAGACGTAATAGAGCAGGTAGTTGTCCATGATCTGGGGGCGTGCCGCCAAGAAGGGAACAACCTTGCCATACCAGGCCTGCTGCAGCTGTGCGAGTTTTTCCTCATCATAGACCCCCTCCAGCAGCCGGTTGATCTTGTCGAGACAGCCTTGCATGGTTTGCCGCCCACGCCTTCCCTGTGAGTAGGACAGCAATTGATGGGTGATGGTCCGCAGTCCCCACCATTGCAACCGTGGCAAGACCGGCAGCTGCTCGAACATGGTGAGGAGCTCTCCCCGTTCAGCCAGTACGGCCACCTGATCCAGAAAGGCTTCGTGTGACAGCTGTGCTGGATCCCGGTGGACCAGCATGCCGATGAGCCACAGCCGTATTTCGACGGGAACCTCCGTGGCAGCCAGTACATGGATGCTCAAGCTGTGCAGAGTGGCCATAGCGGTAGAGGGAGGGGATACGAACGGCAGGCGTTGATCCAGCTCGGTGACCTCGGTTTGCATTGCCATCGGATCGAGCAACAACTGCCGGCTGACTTCGGGGCAGGAGAGCATCAGGGATTTCCGGACCTGGTTGCCTATGCGTGAATGGGATCTTGGATAGGTTTTGCAGGTATGGCTCAGCGCTTCGGCACCAGCCTTGCTATGAATTTGGCAAAGACGATTCTCATCAAGGAAAGGGCAGGCTCCCTGCTCGTCAAGCTGGATCTCCCCCCAATGTTCATTGCTCTGTTTGACCTTGCGGATATGTAATTTGCTGAGGGACTGGACTGTGGGGTCAGGGTGCCTCTCGTAGCTTCGGAAGGTCAACTTGTCGATGCTGATGGTCCAGCTATGACAGCAGTTGTCCTCGCAGCGATTTCCTATGCACTGGAAATGTTTAACAAAGTGAGGGGTATAGAGAAAGGCTGCCATGTCGCTGTCCGGTAAAGAGAGGTGCCGTGATAAAAGCAATAACCATGCCGAATACTCTGATTCTGCCACAGAGATCGTTGACTACGACGGGGTGAAGGAAGTGCAAAAAAATATGCGTCAAGCTGTCTACATTTCTGCGAGAAAGAGGTCGCCTATATCTGATGTCCACCTAACAGGCTGCTGTGCAGCGTCATATCGAGGAATACATCATGGGCTTGTCCATTCACACCAACTTCGCTTCTCTGACCACCCAGAGCCAGCTCAACACTACCAACAAGATGCTGGGCACCGCCATGCAGCGTCTGGGTACCGGTATGCGCATCAACTCCGCCGCCGATGACGCCGCTGGCTTGCAGATGGCGACCCGTCTGCAATCTCAGTCCAGTGGTCAGAAAGTGGGTATGCGTAACTCTCAGGATGCCATCTCCATGATGCAGACCGGTGAAGGCGCTATGGATGAGATGAGCAACATCGTTCAGCGTATGAAGGATCTGGCTACCCAGTCTGCGAACGGCACCAGCACAGCTGAAGACCGCAAAGCCATGGATGCCGAGTTCACCGAGCTGCGTGCCGAGCTGGACAACATCAGCAACAACACAACCTTCGGTGGACAAGAGTTGCTCAAGACCGGCAAAGGTTTCCAGGAAGATGTGACCTTCCAGATCGGCGGTACCGGTGCCGAGAAGCTTGAACTGAAGAAGACTGGCACCCTGGCCAAGGCGCTGGCGGAAGTTGTGGGTACCGGCAAGGGTACCGATGGTGCAGCCGTCAAGGTAGGTATCGGCGATCAGGGCAAGGCAACTGCCGCCATGGCTGAACTGGATACCTTCTCCCAGAAGATCGGTGAGTCTCGTTCTGCCTTCGGTGCCAACATCAACCGCCTGGAACATACAGTAAACAACCTCTCTAACATGAAAGAGAACACTGATCTGGCAAACGGCCGTATTATGGATGCTGACTTCGCCCAAGAGAGCACCAACATGACCAAGAACCAGATGCTGATGCAGGCTGGCATGTCCGTGCTGTCCAACTCCAATCAGATGACCGGCATGGTGACTTCCCTGCTGCGTTAATTCAGGTGGCACTCATCCCATCCTTGGATGAGTGCCCTCTTCCTTCTGTTCTTCTACCTTCTTTCCGCTTTTCCGCATATTTTCCCGATCTCCATTCAAGTCTTGGCCGATTCCCGTCGCTTTTCATTCCCATAGGGTTACCCGCTGCATCGCAGCTTTTTAAGGAGTAAATCATGGGCTTGTCCATTCACACTAATTTCGCTTCCCTGACCACTCAGAGCCAGTTGAATTCCACCAACAAGATGCTGGGCACCGCTATGCAACGTCTGGGCACCGGTCTGCGCATCAACTCCGCCGCCGATGACGCCGCCGGTCTGCAGATGGCGACCCGTCTGCAATCCCAGTCCAGCGGTCAGAAAGTAGGCATGCGCAACTCCCAGGATGCCATCTCCATGATGCAGACTGGCGAAGGCGCCATGGACGAGATGAGCAATATCGTTCAGCGCATGAAGGATCTGGCTACTCAGTCTGCCAACGGCACCAGCACCGCTGACGATCGCAAGGCGATGAATGCCGAGTTCAGCGAACTGCGCGCCGAGCTGGACAACATCACCAACAACACCACCTTTGGTGGTCAGACTCTGCTGGCCAAGGATCAAGGTTTCCAGAAAGCCGTGACCTTCCAGATCGGTGGCACTGCCGCCGAGAAACTGGAGCTGAAGGATGATGGTGCCCTGGCCACCGCTCTTAAGGGCGTGATTGCCGATGACAAGGGTACCAAGGGTACCGCCGTCGCCGCTGGCATTGATGATCAGGCCAAAGCCACCGCCGCCATGGCCGAGCTGGACACCTTCTCCAAGGGGATCGGCGAGGCGCGTTCCGCCTTCGGTGCCAACATCAACCGTCTGGAACACACAGTCAACAACCTCTCCAACATGAAAGAGAACACCGATCTGGCGAACGGCCGTATTATGGATGCCGACTTCGCTCAGGAAAGCACCAACATGACCAAGAACCAGATGCTGATGCAGGCTGGCATGTCTGTGCTGTCCAACTCCAACCAGATGACCGGCATGGTGACTTCCCTGCTGCGTTAATCTGTTGCCTAGCCACCTCGAGAGGGGTGGCTTTGTTATTGTTTGTCCGTTGGAAAGCACCGACTCGGTTTTTTCCAACGAGCATGCCACCGATAAATTGATAGGGATGTGATGATGCAAGTAGATCCGGCCAGCATGGCAATGAAACTGGTAGCCATAGAGCGCCAGAACATGGATAAGCTGCTGAAGAAGCAGTTGGACAGTGTCAAGGGACAGCAGAGCGCCATCAGCACGCTCACCACCAAGCTGTCGACCTTCCAGACCATGCTCAAGGATTTGAACAAGGCGAGCAATCTGCAAGCCCAAAAGGCCAGTATGTCTCAAGAGGGGGTCATGACGGTCACCAGCAACGGCAAGGCCAGTTCGGGTCAGTACAACTTCTTCGTGGAGCAGCTGGCCCAGTCTCATCAGGTGGGTCTACAGCTCGACAGCGACACCACCCCACTGCCGACCGATGGTGTCTTCTCGCTCACTGTCAAGGGAAAGACTATCGACATCGATCTGGCGACCCTGCCTGCAGGCTCAACCGCCAAGGATCTGGTCTCCCATATCAACAATGCCAAGGACAACCCAGGTGTGAAGGCAACCCTGGTGCGTACCGACGGCAAGGTCAGCATGGTGCTGACCAGTAAGGAGAGTGGGGTGGAGAATGCCATCACGCTGAGCTATAGCGGAGATGGCACCAATGCTCTGGGTACGGCCGTTGCCGGTAAGAAGGACATCACCCAGGCACAGGATGCCAAGTTGCGAATGGGGGGCGACAATCCGCTGACCATCACCTCCGCCAGCAACAAGATAGAAAACGTCGTTGACGGCTTGACCTTCCAGCTGACCAAGGCCCAGAAGGCGGGTGATGCCCCTCTAATGGTGACCATAGATCAGGACAAAGAAGCAGTGACGGGATCTCTCAAGAAGTTTGTTGACAGCTATAACGAGCTGATCGATGAGCTGGCCAAGATGACCTCCAGCGACCCCAAGGCGCCGGGAGCCCTCTCTTCTGACAGCGGTGTGCGCAGTCTCAAGAGCACCCTGTCTCGCAGTGTGCGGGACCTGCCAGATGGATTTAGCCTCAGCAGTCTCGGCATCAAGACCGATAAGATGGGCAAGCTCTCCTTCAACGAGACCGACTTCAACAAGGCGCTAGAGAAAGATCCCGAGCTGCTTGGTAAGGCTCTTATGGGCGATAATGGTCTGCTCAAGAAGATGAGTGATTCGCTCGATCCTTACACTAAGAGGGATGGTGCCCTCAAGGGGCGCAAGACCGGCCTGGAAGCAAGTGAGAAACGGGTAACCGAGCGGATGGATGCGCTGGATCGTCGTATGGAATCCGCGTATAAGCGCTACCTCAATCAGTTCACCACTATGAACCAGATGATGCAGACTATGGGTGCTCTCTAAATCGGCACGCTTCCTGCTGTCTGTGGCATCTTATCCAGAACAAGCGAGTTGTACATGTTTGAAGATCAAGACGGCTACGATGCCTACCAATTCGCCGCTACCCAGGCCAAAGCGGCGGGTGCGGACCCACATCAGCTAGTGCTGATGTTGATGGATGGGCTGCTCGATGAAATGGCCCGGGCGGAAGGCCATATTCTGGCCAAGCAGTTTGAGCGAAAAGGACAAGCTATCAACAAATGCCTGCAGATCCTGGGTGGACTGGACAGTGCACTGGACATGGAGAAGGGCGGGGAGCTTGCAGTCAACCTGCATCGTCTCTACGACTATTGTGGTCAGCGCCTGTTTGAAATCAGCGTGTCGAACGATGTGGCCGGGTTCGCAGAAGTGCGTCGTATCCTGCTGGAGCTGAAGGAAGGTTGGGAAGCAATGGCGCGTCATCCTCGCTGATGCGGAAGTGATACTTCCTTCTTCCCCCGGCCTGATCCCTGAGCATTCTCCTGAATTCCTGTATTTCTCAGCTGGCCTGCTCCTTGCTAGCTGGCAAGGTCATTTTCATTGGGGGCCATCACCATGTCGGTAACCGGAACTAAGCAACTTACTGCAGAGCATGAGACTCGCCAGCGCCAGCTGCTGGGGTTGGGACGCCTGATATTGCAGCAGGCCCGTGCCGGCCAGTGGGATGCCGTTCGTTTGGCTGATAGCCGATTGTTCCAGTTCATTCAGCATATGCAAGGGCAGCCAGAATTATGGGCCGCTATGCAACTTGCCAGGGATCAGGTGCGTTCCTGGCAGCAGGAGGCACTGCTGCTTTGCCAGCAAGAGACAGCCTTGCGTAAGCGGGAGTGGCAGGAGCTGTCCCAGAAGCGGGAGGGGCTGCAAGCCTATGGTGAGGTACAGGAATGGGCATGATTCAATTCCCAGGTCTTGATGGCTTGGCTGCGCTTGATTCCGCAGGATTCAGTCGTCTTTCCCGGCAGCCTGACGGCCAGGGCGACACATATCAGCCGCTGGACCTGCCATTCATGGAAGAGCTGGCGGCATTGCCTTTGCCAGTTGAAACCATCGATGAGAAAGCGCCGGATGTGACTGATGAGCTGCGAGATGATGTCACAGAGCAGTTGGATTCTTTCAGCAACCAGCCCCCCGTTTTCCTCTTGACCGATGATGTTGTGAGATTGTCGATGTTGCGCCAGGCACAACCTGTAGCCGCAACGACTGGCGAAGGGGTTGAGTCTGTCCGACCTGACGGGTCGTCAGCTGTCTCGGCGGTATTGCGTTCACTGTCTGCCTATGGTCGTTCTGATTACAACAAGGTAGCAGGGGAGACGGCGGGTCCTCGGAGTGAAAATCAGGTGTTCGTCTCCAGTACGGATGCATCCAACCGCATGGGCACACAGCCTGCTGGGCAGACGATGGACCCGGTATTGCGTGACAAGGTGATTGCCAGTGTGCAGCCCCTGCTTGCTAGCGACGGTGCCGGTGAACGTGAATCCACCTTTGCCGATGTGAAAGGTGTGATCAGCAATCTGGCGCCTGTGACAGCCCCCAAATCAGCCGAGTATCAATGGGCTCCTGTGAAGTTGGCCGACAACCCCGCTCAGTGGGGACAGCAGCTGATGGATGTGCTGAAAGACAAGGTGGAGCTTCAGGTCAACCAGCATATCAAGCAGGCCCATATCCGCCTTGACCCCCCCGAACTGGGTCGACTCGAGTTGACTGTGCGTCTTGAGGGGGATCGCCTCAATGTTCAGCTCAACGTAACCAATCCTGCGGTGCGCGAGGCATTGATCCAGTCGATGGAACGCTTGCGGATGAGCCTGGCTCCCCATCATGCGGGGGGAGTCGAGGTCAACGTGGGGCAGGGTGGTGAGCAAGAGCGGCAGGGTAAATGGCAACAACAGCAGATCATGGCCGGGCGACGTCAATGGCAGGAAGAGTTCGAGCCTGCCGATGGTAGTGGACGTGACTGGCTGAACACCCTGGTTTGATTTTTATTATCCGGCAATAGCAAGAGTGGTTTCATATTATGCGGCGAGTGGTTAAGTGGTTGATGATGGGCGTGATGGCTCTGTGCTTGCTGGCCGTGCTGGCCTATGGGGCCTATCTGAAGCGAGATCTGGTTGCCGTATGGCTGGGATTGGCTGAGCCAAAACCCGAGCTCAGTGCCACTCCGCTGTTCAAACCGATGGAGCGCTTTGTCATTAGCCTGGAAGGGGGAGTTGAGTCCCATTATCTCGTGCTCGAGTTGGCTTTGGTGACCCACAATCCGGCACAGCTCAATTCGCTCAATGAGCTGACACCATTGATCCGCAATGCGATGGTGCAGTATTTCAGTCACCGTACCCACGATGACGTGAAGAAAGAGCTGCAGAACATCACTGCACTGCAAAGTTCTCTACTGGGCAAGCTGGTCACCACGTTGCAGAGTTACGGTTACAAGACCTATCTGGATGAGGTGCTGATCACCAAAGTGCTGGTGCAGTAACGCATATATGACCGATGTCGACTGGGATACCCCGCACGAGTTCAGTGCTTCTCCTCCCCGTACGGGCGAGCAGGCCATACTGACCCGATATTTGCCGCTGGTGAAGCGAGCGGCCAGTCACTTGCGCAGTCAGGTGTCGGCTTGCTTCGATCAGGAGGATATGGAACAGGTTGGCATGATGGGGCTGCTGGAAGCCTGGCGCCGATACGACAGCGAGCCTGATGCTCAGTTTGAGAGTTATGCCTTCAAGCGGATCCGTGGGGCCATGCTGGATGAGCTTCGCCGCCTGGATTGGCGGCCGCGCCAGCTGCGGCAGCAAGTACACAGTCATAACCAGGCCCAGCGCGAATTGCACAACCGATTGGGACGACCTCCATCAGAGCAGGAGTTGGCCACGGTATTGGAGTGCTCCATCGAGGAAGTGCGTCAACTGGCCTACGCCAGTCAGGCTGAAGCGCTGCATAGCCTGGAGGAGTGGCTGGAGAACGGTGGCAAGGCGCCAGCTACCGAATCCGATGACGTCGATATGGCGATGACCATCAGCAAGGCGCTGACCTCGCTGGACAAGCGTGAGCAACTGCTGCTCTCCCTCTACTATCAGCAAGAACTGAACATGAAAGAGATTGCCCTGGTGCTGGGGTTGACGGAGTCTCGGGTTTGTCAGTTGCACAAGCAGTGTGTCCTTCAGCTCAAGCAGCGTTTGGTCGACTCCATTTATTAACGCTTCACCATCCCTGGTGAGGATCCTTGAATTCTGCGGGAGCGTTCATGCAAAAACAGATAGGCCTTGGCGTCATTTTCATATGTGTGCTGGGTGGTTTCATGATGGCGGGTGGCAAGCCCATTGCCTTGTGGCAGCCTGCCGAGCTGATCATCATTATCGGGGCTGCGGTGGGCTCCATGTTCCTTGGCAATTCAAAGGAAGTGATGCATGAGATGTGGCGGCAGATGAAGTTGTGCTTCAAATCCAACAAGGATGAAAAAGAGATCTATCGCGAGCTGCTGACCCTGATGCATCAATTGCTGGAGGAGACGCGCAACAAGGGCATGAAGGCGCTGGATGAGCACATTGAGAACCCGCAGCAGAGTTCGGTGTTTCTGATGTATCCCCAGATATCGGAAGATCCCCAGTTGCTCGGTTTCATCATCGACAACCTGCGTTTGTTGGGCATGGGCAAGATCACGCCGCATGAGCTGGATACCGTGCTGGAACAGGAGATCATGGCCATCGAGGAAGACATGCTCAAGCCGGCGCACGCACTGCACAAGACGGGGGAGGCTTGTCCCGGTTTCGGCATCTTGGCCGCCGTGATGGGGATCATCATCACCATGCAGCAACTGGACGGTCCGTTGAGCAATATCGGTGTGCATGTTGCAGCCGCACTGGTAGGCACCTTCATCGGTATCTTCCTCTGTTACTGCTTGCTTGAGCCCATCAGCAATGCCATGGAAGAGATGGTCAAACGGCGGATCGGGCTGCTCATGTGCATCAAGTCCATCCTGATCGCCCAGCTGCGCGGCAAAACCCCGCTGATCTCGGTTGACTCGGGTCGCAAGATGCTGGAGCCCGATGTGAAACCCAGCTTCCTTGAACTGGAAGATTGGGTGACCAACAGGGCCATGTAATGCGCAATCACGAACAGATCATCATCAAACGCCAGCAACGGCGTAACAATGCGCCCAAGGGAGGCGGAGCCTGGAAAGTCGCCTTTGCTGATTTTACCTTGGCGATGATGGCATTTTTCATGGTGCTCTGGATCCTGGCTGTTTCCAGCCAGGAGGAGCGTGAAGTCGTTGCCAGCCGCTTGCGTGATTACAGCATCATGGACAGCGAGGCCAATCCATTCGATATCAGAAATAGTCCCTATCCGGTTGATCTGGGTGGTAATCCTTCTGTATTGGAAGAACTCAGTCCCAAGTTCGTAGAACAAGGGCAGAGGATGCCGAGGCACATGGAGCGGGATCGCAGTATTTTTTCTGATGGTGCCAGCGGTGGTTATGAAAGCCTGTTGGTCGGAAAAATTGAAGGCGAGGCACAGATGAAGCAGCTGGCCGGTTTCATTGGCTCGCTGGCTGAGCAGATGCAGGCCAAAAATAATCTGGAGTTACAGCTGGTCCCGCAGGGTCTGCGGATCCTCATTCGTGATGATGACGAGCGGGAGATGTACAGCCGTGGCAGTGCTCGCATCAGCCCCTTCTTCAGGCATATGCTGATGGCGCTGGCTCCGATTTTTCAACGCGTCGAAAATCGAGTCATGATTTCTGGTCATACCGACAGCACCCCTTTTGCGGGGGATAATTACAGTAACTGGGAGCTGTCATCCGACCGCGCCATGATGGCAAGGCGGGTACTGCTGGCCGGTGGCATGCCTCCGGAACGAGTCGGGCAGGTCGTCGCCATGTCGGATACCATGCTGGAGAATACGGCTGACCCACGGGGCAGCCAGAATCGCCGGATTGAGCTGCTGGTGATGACCAGTCAGGCAGAAAAGAACCTGGAACAACTGTTTAGCGCACAAACGCAAGCCGCCGTGAAGCAGGCCAAGGACGAAACTTCCCATGGACAACCTTGAAGTAGCGCTGTCGGAACCGAGTGAGTTCAATGATCCCCGCCGCAAGGTACCCCGCTGGTATCTACACGACGGTACTACCCCCTTGGAATCACAAAGCTGCGGCATTGCCGCGCGGCTGATGGTCTCTGGTTTGCTGTTTGACAAGAGCATCGGCAGGGCAGTGATCAAGGATATTGGGCCGGGCGGTGTTGGTTTTCTGGCTCCTGCCCGTTTCATTCTGCCCGAGACTGTCAGTTTGTCTCTCTCCCCCCGGATTGTGCTCGATTGTCGTATCACCCATCGACGAGCCATCGGGCAATATCTCAGTTTCTATGGTGCCCGCTGGTCGGTACCTGAGTCAGTCGATCTCTCACCGGTACTCAGCCATTGGCGTCACTGTTTCATGGCAACAGGGGTGGGCGCCTCGTGTCCAGCCCCAGTGGATCCTGTAACGCATCCAGCTTGATCTTACCCCGACTCATATCCAATCCTCTTGCCGCTTGCAGCAACAAGGGGTCATGCAAGCTTTCCAGTGACACTGCCTTGCGAAACACAACTTTGCTGTTCTGGTGTGCCGGGGCAGGAGAGCCTCCCCGGCTGTAGACGATGGGACAGTTGGTGATGCCAGGAGCATCGGGAAGCTGCCATGCCGGATTCCAGCGACTTGCTTCATTCATCGCTACCCCCTTTGTCATGGCCCACTGCAACAGGGAACAACTGCCAGGATGCATGGCTACCTGAATATTTTCTCCTGCTTGCCAGGGGGGCAGGGTGAGCTGGTGTTGTTCTGCTCGATCAAGCAATTGGGCGAGCGCGATAAAGCGAGCCACATAGAGGCGTGTTTCCGTGGGTAACTGCAGTTCCCATACATTGCGCGTACCTGCATTGAGCACAGCTTTCAGTACTCGGCCCTCCCCCGCGTTATAGGCCGCCAGCGCCAGTAACCAGTCCTGCCCAAAGAATTGATGAAGCCAGCTGAGATAGGAAAGCGCAGCATCGGTCGCAAGGGGCAAGGAGTAGCGGCCATCAAAGCTTGGCATCATGGGAATGGAGAAGCGTGCGGCTGTGTCCGGCATCAACTGCCAGGGACCTGCGGCTCCCGCTGTCGATACCACATCCAGCCGATAACTGCTCTCAATCAATGGCAAAAAGGCCAGCATACTGGGTAACTCGCGAGCGCTAACCTGCTGTTCCACCCAGCGGATCATTGGCTGGGATTGTGCCAGCCGCCTTTGCAGGTGACCTCGTTGCTTCAACAGAAACTGGGTTTGCTGAGTGACCAGGTCGGCTCCTTTTCCTTGTATTGGGGTAGGAAAACCAGCCTGCCAATGATAGTTATGATAGGAATAACAATAAGGAGGTGTCATTAGCAGTACGCTAACTAGCCAATGGATAGCTCGAGTCATGATACGGGGGAAAGACAGGCTGCGCTAAAAAATAAAAACATGATGTATCTCAACAGTTTTCGATAGTTTTTGTCGACTGTTCATGTGGAATCCAGGATGTGATAAGCATGATAGCACGAGTAAAAAAGACCCCAAAAGCGGGCAAGGCGATCCAGAAATTTCTACTGTATTTGATTCTCGCCAATTTTGTATTGATGGGACTTTATGTCGTGCATGCCGGAGAGCTGGCATTTGGTACCAATATCCTGCTGACGTTCCTGCTGATTATCTACAATCTGCTGCTTTGCCAGCTGGTCTGCCTGCGGGCTCGACGTGCTGGGGATGGCTACATCATTTATCCCGTGGTTGGTGTTAGCATCATCTTGTGTGCCGTGGTGTTGTTCCGTTTCATTATTTCCCCCTGACAGAGTCGGCATTCAGGCCGGCAGCGAATTAATCGATACACCTCTTGTTCAAATAACTTGTGGAAAATCAACTCATTTAATCCTCGCTGCTGAAACGCTGCGTCAATATGTTCCCCATGCCCGAGATCCTCGCTTGAAAAGCCCTCAGCACGTCCTTAAACTTCAAGGTGGGGAAAAGTGGATCAAAGTGGTTTTTATCGGGCGGTTTGCCCCCTTTAACTCATTTTCAGGGACTGCAATTTGTTGCGTGGTGCGCATGCCATCACCCTCGACAGCAAGGGGCGATTGGCGATTCCGACCAAGTATCGTGATTGGCTGCGCGACGAAAGCGAGGGCCAGCTGGTCTGCACCATCGATATTGCCCATCCCTGCCTGCTGCTTTACCCCCTGAACGAATGGGAAGAGATCGAGCGCAAGCTCAAGACACTCTCCAGCATGAATCCCCTTGAGCGCCGCCTACAGCGGCTGTTGCTCGGGCATGCGACCGAATGCGAGCTGGACGGCAATGGCCGTCTGCTGCTCAGCCAGCCACTGCGCAGCCATGCAGGGCTGGACAAGAAGATCATGCTGGTGGGCCAGCTCAACAAGTTTGAGCTGTGGGATGAAGCCCGCTGGCAACAACAGGTCAATGATGACATTCAGGGCCTGCCCGAAGATGACTGGGCAAGCTCGCCACGACTACAGGATTTCTCTTTATAAATGACCCAAGCCGCTGAACACATCACAGTGCTGCTGCACGAAGCCGTTGAAGGGCTGGCCATCAAGCCGGACGGCATCTACGTCGACGGTACGTTTGGCCGGGGTGGTCACTCTCGTCTCATTCTCCAGCAGCTTGGTCCCAACGGCCGGCTGATCGCCATCGACCGGGATCCCCAAGCCATTGCCGAAGCGGCCAAGATCCAGGATCCCCGTTTCGAAATCGTGCACGGCCCCTTCTCCGGCATTGCCTCCTATCTGGATGAACGCGGCCTGCTGGGCAAGGTAGACGGTTTCCTGCTGGATCTGGGAGTCTCTTCTCCCCAGCTGGACGATGCCGAGCGCGGTTTCAGCTTCATGAAGGACGGTCCGCTCGACATGCGGATGGACCCCACCTCCGGTCAGAGCGCCGCCGAATGGCTGGCTCGCGCCGATGTGGACGACATCGCCTGGGTGCTGAAGACCTTCGGCGAGGAGCGTTTTGCCAAGAAGATCGCCCGTGCCATCGTGCACGATCGGGTGACCGAGCCCTATGTCCGCACCCGTCAACTGGCGGAGATGATTGCCCGCGTCAATCCGAGCAAGGAGAAGGGCAAGCACGCCGCTACCCGCAGCTTCCAGGCCATCCGCATCTACATCAACAGCGAGCTGGACGAGATCGAGACCGCGCTCAACGGGGCCCTGCAGGTGTTGGCACCGGAAGGTCGTCTCTCCGTCATCAGCTTCCACTCGCTGGAAGATCGGCTGGTGAAGCATTTCATTCGCAAGCATGAGAAAGGCCCGGAAGTGCCGCACGGCATTCCGTTGACCGAGGCCCAGCTGGCCGGCGGTCGCAAATTGAAGTCGGTCGGCAAAGCGCTCAAGCCTTCCGAGCACGAGGTCAATGAAAACAGCCGATCCCGCAGCTCGGTGCTGCGGGTCGCCCAGCGGTTGGCGGAGTAAGCCATGAGCGAGGTGCGCGTTCATCTGGCCAGGGAGATCCTCGGTGATCTCTGGCGGCACAAGCTGCAGGTGGTGCTGGCCATCGCCGTGCTGATCACCGCCTTTGCGGTGATCCTGGTGACCAACATGACCCGCGGTCTGACGGCCAAGCAGAACGACCTGATGGCGGAGGAGGATCGCCTCAACATCGAATGGCGGCACCTGTTGCTGGAGCAGGGCACGCTGGCCGAGCACTCCCGGGTGGCGAGTCTGGCCATGGACAAGTTGCAGATGGCTCGCCCGCTGGTAACCACCGAGAAGGTAATTACACAACCATGAAACGCAAGGCTTCCGCCAAGGCCCAACCCAAGGTCAAAGCTCCGTCACTCTATCCGTGGCGCTTTCGCACGCTGGTGTTCTTCATCGGCATTGCGTTTGCCGGCTTGATCCTGCGACTGGCCTGGATCCAGGTGATCGACCCGGATCGGCTGCGCCAGGAAGGGGACATGCGTTCGCTGCGTACCACCGCCACTCAGGCGGTGCGCGGCATGATCACCGATCGCAACGGCGAACAGCTGGCGGTGTCGGTGCCTGTGGAAGCCGTCTGGGCCGATCCCAAGACGGTGCACGAGTCTGGGGCCATCCATAACGAGCGGGCCTGGCTGGCCCTGTCCGCCGTGCTCAAGCTCGACATCAATACTCTCAAGCACCGCATCTCCAACCCGAGCAAGCGCTTCGTCTACCTGCAGCGTCAGGTGACGCCGGCGGTGGCAGAATACATCAAGGGCCTCAAGCTGGGTGGCATCTATCTGCGCCCCGAGGCGCGCCGTTTCTACCCGACTGGCGAGATCAGCGCCCACCTGGTGGGGGTAACCAACATCGACGGTAGCGGCATCGAGGGGATTGAGCGCAGCTACAACGAGTGGCTGACGGCAACCCCTGGCGAGATGCGGGTGCGCAAGGACAGGCAGGGCCGGGTCATCGAGCGGCTTGGTCTGGTCAAAGAGGGCAAGAACGCCAACGACCTGCAACTGAGCATCGACCAACGGGTGCAGGCGCTGGCCTACCGGGCGCTCAAGCGCGCCACCGACGAGAACAAGGCAACCTCCGGCTCCATGGTGATGCTGGACGTCAAGACCGGCGAAGTGCTCGCCATGGTCAACACCCCCTCCTACAACCCCAACAACCGCGGTCAGTACCAGAGTTTCCGGGTGCGCAACCGGGTGGTGACCGATACCTACGAGCCGGGCTCCACCGTCAAGCCGTTGATCCTGCTCAGCGCCCTGCAGGCCGGTGTCACCAGCTGGAAGGACACCATTCCGGGTGGCCCGCTGTTCATCGGGGCCAAGCAGATCCGCGACGTGAGTATCCACAAGGCGACCAACCTGTACGACATCCTGCGCTACTCCTCCAACATCGGCATGTCGCGCATCGCGCTGCGGATGCCGGCGCAGGAGATGATCAACACCCTCAGCATGGTGGGTTTCGGGATGGACACCGGCAGCGGCCTGATGGGTGAGAGCAGCGGCATGCTGCCCCAGCGCCGGCGCTGGTCCGACATCGAACGGGCCACCCTGTCGTTCGGTTATGGCCTGCGGGTCACCCCGCTGCAGCTGGCCTCCGCCTATGCCACCCTGGCCAACAAGGGCAAGCGGGTGCCGCTCTCCATCGTCAAGGTGACCGAGCCTCCCAAAGGGGAGCAGGTCATCGACCACAACAACGCCACCGCCATGCTGCAGGCGCTGGAGTACGTGGTCAGCAATGCCATTCCGAAAGCGCAGATCCCCGGTTACCGGGTCGGCGGCAAGAGTGGTACCGCCAAGGTCGCGGTCGCGGGTGGCTACGGCAAGGACTACATGGCCTGGTTCGCCGGTTTCGCCCCGGCCAGCAATCCCCGTTTCGTCATGGTCGTGGTGATCAACGAGCCCAAGGGCGACGCCTACTACGGTGGTGCCGTGGCGACGCCGCCGTTTGCCGAGGCCATGGGCGGGGTACTGCAGCTCTTCAATATTCGTCCCGACGCGGTGCCGCCTGCGGTGCCCACCAAACTTGCCCGTACGGAGGCTTCCAATGTTGTCCCGCGCACTTGATCAACTGATGCGCCCCTTTGGCATTACTGCCCCGGCGCTCGCGCTTACCGACATCCAGCTGGACAGTCGGCGGGTCGGGCCCGGCTGTCTCTTCGTGGCGATTCGCGGGCATCAGGTGGATGGCAGACGGTTTATCGAACAGGCGGTGGCTCAGGGAGCGACCGCCGTACTGTTTGAAGAGGACGGTGAATTCGTGGCACCGGTGCTGAGCGTGCCTTGTCTCGGGATCCCGGATCTGCCAGCCAGGCTCTCCGAGCTGGCCGGCTATTTCTACGACCAGCCTGCCAGCAAGCTGGATCTGGTGGGCATCACCGGCACCAACGGCAAGAGCACCACGGCGCTGCTGGTGGCCAACTGGCGCACCCTGCTGGGGGGCAAGGCCGGGGTGATGGGCACCATCGGCAACGGCCTGTTCGGCGAGCTGGTGGAAGCGGAAAACACCACTGGCAGCGCGGTGCAGGTGCAGGCCAATCTGGCCGCTCTGCAAGCGCAGGGGGCGGATCTGGTGGCGATGGAGGTGTCCAGCCACGGCCTGGTACAGCATCGCGTGGCGGCCCTGCCGTTTGCTGCCGCCGTGTTCACCAACCTGAGCCGAGATCATCTGGACTATCACGGCACCATGGAGGCCTACGGCGCCGCCAAGGAAGAGCTGCTGAAACTGGTGGACGAACCCTGCGCCGTGCTCAATGCCGACGACCGGTTGGGCCGCCAGTGGCTGGCCGCCTATCCGGCCGCCGTGGCGTTCAGCGTGCACGGCCCGGTGGCCGGTCACCCGGGGCGACAGCTGACGGCGCAGGATCCCCATTTCCACCAGCAAGGTTTTCGCACGCAGATTAACTCCAGCTGGGGGAATGGTGTATTATCCGCCCCCTTGCTCGGGCGCTTCAACGTCAGCAACGTGCTGGCCGCGATGGGCGCCATGCTGGTGCTCGGTTATGACTTCGACGAGCTGCTGGCCAGCGCGCCGCAACTGCAGCCGGTAACCGGCCGCATGGAGTGCTTCGGTGGCGGCAAGGCGCCGCTCGCCGTGGTCGATTATGCCCACACGCCGGATGCGCTGGAGAAGGCCTTGCAGGCCCTGCGGGTGCACTGTGAAGGGCGGCTCTGGTGCCTGGTGGGCTGTGGTGGCGACAGGGATCGCGGCAAGCGTCCCATGATGGCCGCCATGGCCGAGCTGCATGCGGATCGCGTGATCCTGACCGATGACAATCCCCGTACCGAGGAGCCGGCCCGGATCATGGCCGACATGGTGGCGGGTCTTCGCGATCCCGGCGCCGTGCAGATCGAGCACGACAGGACCAAGGCAATCCAGTTGGCACTGAGCCAGGCGAGCAAACAGGACATCATCCTGGTGGCCGGTAAGGGTCACGAGGATTATCAGATCATTGGAACCGACAAGCGGCACTACAGCGACCGGGAAACCGTCGCGGCCGCCTTGCACACATTATTGGAGTCATTCGCATGATGACCCTCAGGCTTGCCGAGCTGGCGCAGGTACTCGATGCCCGTCTGATTGGTGAAGACGGAGCGATCACGGCTGTCAGCACCGACACCCGTACCCTGGGCGCAGGCGCGCTGTTTGTTGCGCTGCGCGGCGAGCGTTTCGATGCCCACGATTTCTGCGAGCAGGCCGTGGCCGCCGGGGCATCGGCCCTGCTGGTCGAGCGTGAACTGCCGTTGGCGATCCCCCAGCTGGTGGTGACCGACAGTCTCAAGGGGCTGGGTCGCCTCGGCCGGCTGGTGCGCGAGCGGATCAACCCGAAAGTGCTGGCCATCACCGGCAGCTGCGGCAAGACCACGGTGAAGGAGATGGCGACGGCCATCTTGCGTCAGGAAGGGGAAGTGCTGGCCACCGCCGGCAACTTCAACAACGAAGTGGGGGTGCCGCTGACGCTGCTGCGCCTCGAGCCGCAACACCGGTTTGCGGTGATGGAGCTGGGGGCCAACCACCCGGGCGAGATTGCCTGGACCACCTCGCTGGCCAAACCCGATGCCGCCATCATCAACAACGTGGCTGCCGCCCACCTGGAGGGCTTCGGCTCGCTGGAAGGGGTATTCCACGCCAAGAGCGAAATCTTCGAGGGGCTGGGTGAAGGTGGCTGCGCCATCGTCAATGCCGACAACGAATTCTGGCCGAAGTGGCAGGCCCGCGGGATCCACTGCGCCTTCTCCATCGAGGATCAGCGCCAGCCGTTCCACGCCAGCAACGTGGTGATCAACCAGCAGGGTTGTGCCGAGTTCGTCATGGTGACGCCGCAGGGCGAAGTGAACCTGACCCTGGCCATCCCGGGCCGCCACAACGTGGCGAACGCCCTGGCCGCCGCCGCCGGCACGCTGGCGCTCGGTGCCTCGCTCGCCTCGGTCAAGGCCGGACTCGAGCAGATGGCACCGGTCAAGGGCCGTTTCTGCGTCCAGCGCTGGGGTGGTCTCACCCTGGTGGACGACACCTACAACGCCAGCGTGGAGTCCGTGCTGGCGGGCATCGATGCCCTGACCGCCATGAGCGGCTACAAGGTGCTGGTGTTCGGTGACATGAAGGAGTTGGGTGAGGAGTCCGCCGAGCAGCACGCCCGGGTCGGACGCCACGCCAGCGAGCGCGGCCTCGATGCCGTGCTGACCGTAGGGGAACAGAGTCGCCACACCGCAGATGCCGCGGCTGGCCGACATTTCGATAACAAGGCGTCGTTGTTTGAAGTGCTTGCGCAAATGATAAATACACATCAAGAAATCGCGATCCTGGTCAAGGGTGCCCGCGGCTCCCGCATGGAAGATATCGTCGAGATGGTCAAAGACCGTCAGGAGTCAGCCACATGCTAGTCTGGCTGGCGGAACTGCTCACCCCGCACTTCACCTTCTTCAACGTCTTCTCCTACCTGACGTTTCGCGCCATCCTGTCGATCATCACCGGCCTGGTGGTGGCGCTCTGGATGGGGCCGCGCCTCATCCGCCGATTGCAGATCCTCAAATTCGGCCAGGTGATCCGCAATGACGGTCCCGAGTCGCACCTGAGCAAGAAAGGCACCCCGACCATGGGCGGCCTGATGATCATCGCCGCCATCTTCATCTCGGTGCTGCTCTGGTGTCGCCTCGACAACCCCTATGTCTGGCTGGTGCTGTTCGTGCTGGGCGCCTATGGCGCCATCGGCTTCGCCGATGACTACCTCAAGGTGGTGCGCAAGAACACCGACGGCCTGATCGCCCGCTGGAAGTACTTCTGGCAATCTGCCGTTGCGCTGGGGGTGGCCGTGTTCCTTTACGCCACCGCCACGCACGACGGTCAGACCCAGCTGGTGGTGCCCTTCCTCAAGGACGTGATGCCGCAACTCGGGCTGATGTTCATCGTACTGACCTACTTCGTCATCGTCGGCACCTCCAACGCGGTCAATCTCACGGATGGCCTGGATGGTCTGGCCATCATGCCGACCGTGATGGTGGCGGGGGGCTTCGCCTTCATCGCCTGGGCCACCGGCAACGTCAATTTCGCCAACTACCTGCATATTCCCTATGTGCCCTATACCTCCGAGCTGGTGATCGTCTGTACCGCCATCGTCGGGGCGGGTCTGGGTTTCCTCTGGTTCAACACCTATCCGGCCCAGGTATTCATGGGGGACGTGGGCTCCCTGGCGCTGGGCGGCGCGCTCGGCACCATCGCCGTGCTGGTGCGCCAGGAGTTTCTGCTGGTGATCATGGGCGGTGTCTTCGTGATGGAGACCGTCTCGGTGATCCTGCAGGTGGGGTCCTACAAGCTGCGCGGCGTGCGCATCTTCCGCATGGCACCGATCCATCACCACTATGAGAAGAAGGGCTGGCCGGAGCCGCGCGTCATCGTGCGCTTCTGGATCATCACGCTCATGCTGGTGCTGCTCGGCCTCGCCACCCTGAAGGTGAGGTAAGCCATGGTCATCATCATCGGACTCGGCAAAACCGGACTCTCCTGCGTCGACTACTTCCTCGGCCGTGGCGTGACGCCGCTGGTGATGGACACCCGCGCCAACCCGCCCGGCAGGGATCAACTGCCTGCCGAGGTGGAGCTCATCCACGGGCTGGATGGCGAGCTGCTCAAGCAGGCGCACATGATAGTGGCGAGCCCGGGCATTGCCCTGGCAACCCCCGAACTGCAAGCGGCCGCCGAGTTCGGGGTGCGCATCGTCGGCGACATCGAGCTGTTCGTGCGCGAGACCCAGGTGCCGGTGATCGCCATCACCGGCTCCAACGGCAAGAGCACGGTCACCACCCTGGTGGGCGAGATGATTGCAGAGGCCGGCCTCAAGGTCGGGGTAGGCGGCAACATCGGCACGCCGGCGCTGGAGCTGCTCAAGCAGCCGATGGATCTCTGCGTGCTGGAGCTATCCAGCTTCCAGCTGGAGACCACCCACAGCCTGCGCGCCGCCGCCTCCGTGGTATTGAACCTCAGTGAAGATCATATGGATCGCTATCAGGGCATGGCCGACTATCGCGCCGCCAAGATGGAGATCCACCAGCACTCCCAGCACATCCTGATCAATCGCGACGATGCTCAGACCCTGCCCGACGTGGGTCAGGTGTGGCAGAGCTTTGGCCTTGACTGCAACGGCTATGGCCGCTGCGAGCTGGATGGCCGTCACTGGCTGACCCTGCACGGCGAGCCGTTGCTGGCGGTGGACGAGATGAAGATCGTCGGCGCCCACAACCAGGCCAACGCGCTGGCGGCCATGGCCCTGTGCGATGCGGTCGGTATCCCGCGCGAGCCGCAGTTGCGAGTACTGCGCCGTTTCGAGGGGCTGCCTCACCGTGCCCGCTTCGTGCGGGAGGTGAACGGGGTGCGCTGGATCAATGACTCCAAGGCTACCAACGTGGGGGCGACCCTGGCTGCCGTGGCCGGGGTGCGCGAATCGGTGAAGGGCCGTCTGCTGCTGCTGGCCGGTGGCCAGGGCAAGGGCCAGGATTTCGGCCCGGTGCAGGCGCTGCTCGGCAGCCAGATCGATCACATGTACTGTTTCGGCCAGGATGCCGAGGTGCTGCTGGCGCTGGGTGAGCAGACCGAGCGGGTCGCAGATCTCGACGCCGCGGTCGCCAAGGCGGCTGCCGATGCCAGACCCGGCGACTGGGTGCTGCTGGCGCCGGCCTGCGCCAGCCTGGACCAATTCAAGTCTTTCGAAGCGCGCGGTGATCGTTTCACCGAGCTGGTACAGAAGTTATGAACGCCCTTCGCGCAGTCGCAGGCTTCTTGCAGCGCTGGCTGTTGCCGGCGCGCCCTGCCGGTCTCTATGACCGGCAGCTGGTCGTGCTGGCGCTGGCGCTGATGGCGGTGGGTCTGGTGATCGTGGCCTCCGCCTCGATCCCGGAGGGGATCGCCATCAACAACGATCCCTTCATGTTCGTGAAGCGTCACGGCCTGTTTCTGCTGATGGCGCTCGGCATCTCCTGGTTCGTGCTGCAGGTGCCGATGGCGCGCTGGCAGCACTACAACGGCCCCATGCTGCTGCTGGCCATCGTCATGCTGGTGCTGGTGTTGCTGGTGGGCCGCAGCGTCAACGGCTCGGTGCGCTGGTTGCCGCTTGGCCCCTTCAACCTGCAGCCGGCCGAGTTCGGCAAGCTGGCGCTGTTCGTCTATCTGGCGGGCTACCTGGTGCGCCGCCAGAGCGAGGTGCGCGAGCGTTTCATCGGTTTCATGAAGCCGATGGCGGTGCTGTTCGTGGTGGCCATCCTGCTGCTGGCCCAGCCCGATCTGGGCTCGGTGGTGGTGATGTTCGTCACCTCGCTCGGCATGCTGTTCCTGGCCGGCGCCCGGTTGGTGCAGTTCATCGGTCTCATCCTGGTGGGGGTGAGCGCGGTGGTGACCCTGATCATCGCCGAGCCGTACCGGATGCGACGGGTGACCTCCTTCCTCGATCCCTGGGCCGATCCGTTCGGCAGCGGCTACCAGCTGACCCAGTCGCTGATGGCCTTCGGCCGTGGCAGCTGGTTTGGCGAGGGGCTTGGCAACTCCATCCAGAAGATGGAGTACCTGCCGGAGGCACACACCGACTTCGTGTTCGCCATCCTGGGTGAAGAGCTGGGCTATGTGGGCGTGCTTGGCGCGCTGTTTCTCATCTTTGCGCTGGCAATCAAGGCGCTCAAGCTGGGGCACCAGGCGCTGGTGGCCGAGCGACTGTATGAAGGCTATCTGGCCATCGGCATCGGCATCTGGTTCAGCTTCCAGACCTTCGTCAACGTGGGGGCAGCCAGCGGCATGATGCCGACCAAGGGGCTGACCCTGCCGCTGGTCAGTTATGGTGGTTCGAGCCTCATCATCATGATGGTGGCGGTGAGCATGTTAATTCGTATCGATTTCGAGTTGCGCCAGGCCAGTGCCCAGGCGCGCGTGCGGGAGGTTTAGTGAGCAAGACGCTGTTGGTGATGGCAGGCGGTACCGGGGGCCATGTGTTCCCCGGCTTGGCTGTAGCTGATCGCCTCAAGGCCCAGGGCTGGACCATTCACTGGCTCGGCACCGCCGACCGGATGGAGGCCGAACTGGTGCCTGCCCATGGTTACCCCATCTCCTTCATCGATATCCAAGGGGTGCGTGGCAACGGCATCAAGCGTCTGCTGGTGGCGCCCTATCGCATCGTCAAGTCCGTGTTGCAGGCACGCCGGGTGCTCAAGACCATTCGTCCCGACGTGGTGCTCGGCATGGGTGGCTTTGCCTCCGGCCCGGGTGGCGTGGCGGCTTGGCTGTCCGGCATCCCGCTGCTGCTGCACGAGCAGAATGCCGCGGCCGGCCTGACCAACAAGCTGCTGGCTCGCCTCGCCAAGCGGGTGCTGATGGCATTTCCGGGCGCCTTTGCGCCGAGCCGTCGCACTGCCGTGGTGGGCAACCCGGTACGTCCCGAAGTGGTGGCGCTGCCGGATCCTCAACTGCGCAGCGGCGCTGAGCCACTGCGGCTGCTGATCGTCGGTGGCAGCTTGGGGGCCCGGGTGCTCAACGAGCAGGTGCCGCCAGCGGTGGCGGCGGCCGGCGTGCCCATCGAGGTGCGTCACCAGTGTGGTAAGGGCAATCGCGATGCCGTGGCCGAAGCCTACGCCAAAGAGGGCGTTGCGGCCGAAGTGAGCGAATTTATCAAGGACATGGCTGATGCCTATGCCTGGGCCGACTTGGTGGTGTGCCGGGCGGGGGCGCTGACCGTCTCCGAAGTGGCTGCCGCCGGGGTCGCCGCCATTTTTGTACCGCTGCCTCACGCGGTGGATGATCACCAGACCCGCAACGCCCTGACCCTGGTCGACGGCGGTGCGGCTGAATTCCTGCCCCAATCCGAGCTGACGACGGCCTCGCTGGCCGCCCGTCTCTCCTGGCTTGCCGGGCGCAGGGAAACCCTATTGAACATGGCCCAGGCCGCCCGTCGCGTGGCCATTACCGATGCCGCCGAGCGGGTTGCCGACGAATGCAAACGCCTGGCGACCGGGCAGATTGAGAGAGAACTATGACCAAGGTTGAACTGGCAAAACTGCGTACCGTTATCCCTGAAATGCGCCGCGTGCGTCGCATCCACTTCATCGGCATCGGTGGTGCCGGGATGGGCGGTATCGCCGAAGTGCTTGCCAACGAAGGGTATCAGGTAACCGGCTCGGATCTGGCCCGCAATGCGGTGACCGAGCGACTCGAGTCCCTTGGCGCCCACATCTTCGTCGGCCACAGTGCCGAGCACGTGAACGAGGCGAGCGTGGTGGTGGTCTCTACCGCCATCAAGCAGGACAACCCCGAGCTGCTGGCCGCCCGCGAGCTGCGCATCCCCGTGGTGCGCCGCGCCGAGATGCTGGCCGAGCTGATGCGTTTTCGCCACGGCATCGCCATCGCCGGTACTCACGGCAAGACCACCACCACCAGTCTGGTGGCGAGCATCTATGCCGAAGCGGACCGGGATCCGACCTTCGTCATCGGTGGCCTGCTCAACAGCGCCGGCACCAATGCCCGCCTGGGCAGCAGCCGCTATCTGATTGCCGAGGCGGATGAGAGCGACGCCTCCTTCCTGCATCTGCAGCCGATGGTCTCCATCGTGACCAACATCGAAGCCGATCACATGGACACCTATGGTGGCGACTTCTCCAAGCTGAAGGCCACCTTCATCGACTTCCTGCACAACCTGCCATTCTACGGGCTGGCCGTGGTGTGCGTGGATGATCCTGTGATCCGCGGCATGTTGCCGGAGATCGCCCGTCCCACCATCACCTACGGCCTGAGTGATGATGCCGACGTGCAGGTGCTGGACTTCGTGCAGACCAGCAACCGCAGTCGCTTCCGGGTGCGCCGCAAAGATGCCGGCGAGCTGGAGGTGACCCTCAATCTGCCCGGCATCCACAACGCGCTCAATGCCGCCGCGGCGATTGCGGTCGCCACCGAGGACGGGATCGGCGATGATGCCATCATCCGGGCGCTGGCCAAGTTTGAAGGGGTGGGTCGCCGCTTCCAGCAATATGGCGAGTTCGAGACCGGTCGCGGCAAGGCCATGCTGGTGGACGACTACGGTCACCACCCGAGCGAGGTCAAGGTCACCATCAACGCAGCTCGCGCCGGCTGGCCCGAGAAGCGGTTGGTGATGGTGTTCCAGCCGCACCGCTACACCCGTACCCGCGATCTCTACGAAGACTTCGCGGATGTGCTCTCCAAGGTGGACGTGCTGGTGATGCTGGAGGTTTATGCCGCCGGTGAAGAGCCAATTCCGGGCGCCGATGGCCGTGCCCTGTGCCGCTCCATCCGCTCCCGCGGCAGCCTGGAGCCCATCTTTGTCGCGACGCCGGACGATGTGCCGGCGGTGCTGGCCGGGTTGGTCGGCGAGGGCGATCTGGTATTGACCCAGGGGGCAGGGAACGTCGGCGCACTGGCTCGCCGTCTCGGCGAGATGAAATTGAGCATCGAGAGCATGAAATCCGGCGCCTGAGGGCCCAATGAGTATTTTGACCGCCAAGCCGGGGCCTATATAATGGCGAACCGGTCTGCAAAGGGCCGGCATGGCGCGTTAAACGGGGATCGATCGGGTGGAGGCAAGGGCACAAGGGCGCACCAAGGGGGGCTTCATCGCCGGGGTGGGATTTTTCATCCTGGTCATGTGGGGCCTCTACCAGACCGCGCTGGATGTTAAAGATTGGCTGACGGATGCCAATCGGTTGCCCATGAGCGAGCTGTTGCTGCAGGGGCAACACCAGTATTTGCAAACCGATGAACTGCGCAGCGCCGTGCTGGATGGCGCCGAGTTGCGCAACTTCTTCGAGTTGGATGTGAACGAATTGCAGGCGCGGTTGAACGCCTTGCCTTGGGTGGCCCAGGTCTCGGTACGCAAGAAGTGGCCCAACAAGATCAAGGTCTACCTCACCGAACAGGCGGTTGCGGCCCGCTGGAATGGCAACCGCTTCGTCAACACCAAGGGTGAGGTGTTCAGTGCGCCGGACAGGGTGAAGACTCCTCTGATGCAGCTGTCCGGGCCAGAAGATCAGGCCGTCAAGGTGCTGGAGGCCAGCCGCCAATACGAGGCGCAGCTGGCGGCCAGAGGGTACAAGCTGCTGGGGGTGAATCTGACTCCCCGCCATGCCTGGGAACTGACCCTGGATGGCAACATTCAGCTGTTTTTGGGGCGCTCGGATATCGCGCTTCGACTGCAGCGGTTTATCGATGCCTTTCCGGTCATCGAACCTCGTGAGCGGGTTGCTTACGTGGATCTTCGATACGATACCGGAATGGCAGTTGGCTGGAAGAAGAACGAAGAGAAAGTGAATGACCAAAACCGCAGATAGAAATCTGATTGTCGGGCTGGATATCGGCACAACCAAGGTGGCGGTTCTGGTTGGCGAAGTGCTGCCAGACGGTGAGCTCAATGTCATCGGCATGGGCAGTCACGCCTCTCGCGGCATGGACAAGGGCGGGGTCAACGATCTTGATTCCGTGGTCAAGTCCCTGCGTCGCGCGGTGGAAGAGGCGGAAATGATGGCCGACTGCCAGATCAGCTCCGTCTATCTGGGGTTGTCCGGCAAGCATATCGACTGTCGCAATGAAACCGGCATGGTACCCATCTCCGATGAAGAGGTGACCCAGGAAGACGTGGACAACGTCATCCACACCGCCAAGTCGGTACGGTTGTCCGATGAGCTGAGGGTGCTGCACGTGCTGCCCCAGGAGTTCGCCATCGACTACCAGGAAGGGATCAAGAACCCGGTCGGCCTCTCCGGCGTGCGGATGGCGGCCAAGGTGCACCTGATCACCTGCCACAACGACATGGCTCGCAACATCGAGAAATGCGTGGAGAAGGTGGGTCTGCGGGTGGATCAGTTGATCTTCTCCGCACTGGCGTCCAGCTACGCCGTGCTGACCGAAGACGAGAAGGAGCTGGGTGTCTGCGTGGTGGACATCGGTGGTGGCACCATGGACATGTCGCTGTTTACCGGCGGTGCCCTGCGTCACACCAAGGTGATCCCGTACGCCGGCAGCACGGTGACCAGCGATATCGCCTATGCCTTCGGCACCCCGCCACTGGATGCGGAGGCGATCAAGGTGCGCTATGGCTGCGCCCTCGGTCGGCTGGTCAGCAAGGAAGACAATATTGAAGTACCCAGTGTCGGCGGTCGTCCGGCGCGCAGCCTGCAGCGGCAGACACTGGCTGAAGTGATTGAGCCCCGTTACACCGAGTTGCTCTCCATGGTGAATGATGAGCTGGTGCGGGTACAAAGCGAATTGAAAGCGCAGGGGGTCAAGCATCAGCTTGCAGCCGGTGTGGTCTTGACCGGCGGCGCTGCCCAGATCGAAGGCATTGTGGAGTGCGCAGAGCAGATCTTCCAGAGCCAGGTCCGGGTAGGGGAGCCCATGAATATCCGGGGATTGAGTGATTATGTGCAGGCACCTGTGTACTCGACCGCGGTCGGGTTGCTGCAGTATGGCCGCACCCATCAATCCACTGGCAGTAGCAAGGAATATGCCGCCAAGGCAAGCGTAGGTGGGCTGGTCAAACGGGTCAGCAACTGGTTGCGTGGCGAGTTCTAAAAGATTTTGCTGAGTCAGGCAAATAAAGCGGAGAGACAACATGTTTGAATTTATGGATAGCCACACTGACGAAGCCGTCATTAAAGTGATTGGTGTGGGTGGCGGCGGCGGCAACGCGGTCGAGCACATGGTTCGTCAAAACATCGAAGGCGTTGAATTCATTACCGTCAACACCGACGCCCAGGCTCTGCGTAACTCCAGCGCCAACACAACCCTGCAGATCGGCGGTGGCATCACCAAGGGTCTGGGTGCCGGAGCCAATCCGGAAGTGGGTCGTGATGCGGCCATGGAAGATCGGGAAGCGCTGCGCGAGTTGCTGACTGGCTCCGACATGGTGTTCATCGCCGCCGGCATGGGTGGTGGTACCGGTACCGGTGCTGCACCGATCGTGGCCGAAGTGGCCCGCGAGATGGGTATCCTGACAGTTGCTGTCGTAACCAAACCGTTCTCCTTCGAAGGGAAGAAGCGGATGGGCTTCGCGGCTCACGGCATCGAAGAGCTGTCCAAGAACGTCGACTCCCTGATCACCATCCCCAACGACAAGTTGCTGAAGGTGCTGGGCCGCGGCATCTCCCTGCTGGACGCCTTCAAGGCTGCCAACGACGTGCTGCTTGGCGCGGTACAGGGCATTGCCGAGCTGATCACCCGTCCGGGCTTGATCAACGTCGACTTCGCGGACGTGCGTACCGTGATGCGTGAAATGGGTACCGCCATGATGGGTACCGGTTCCGCCTCCGGTGATGACCGCGCCGAAGAAGCGGCCGAGAAAGCCATCTCCAGCCCGCTGCTGGAAGACGTGGATCTGGCCGGTGCCCGTGGCATCCTGGTCAACATCACCGCCGGTATGGACATGACCATCGAAGAGTTCGAAACCGTGGGTAACGCGGTCAAGGCCTTCGCCTCCGAGAACGCCACCGTGGTGGTGGGTACCGTAATCGACCCGGAAATGCACGACGAACTGCGCGTGACCGTGGTTGCCACCGGTATCGGTGCCGAGCGCAAGCCGGACATCACGCTGGTGAAGAACAACATGGTACAAGAGCGTCCGGCCCGTCAGCCCCTGATCAGCGAAGCCCTGCAGTCTCGCGTGATGGAAGAGGCCCCGGCCAAGGTGGTCAACGCCGAGCCGCAAGCTCGTCGCGAACCGGATTATCTCGATATTCCTGCGTTCCTGCGCAAGCAAGCTGACTAAGCCTCTAATGACGCTGGTTTGTTTGTTGCTTAAGGAATGTGCTAAGATGGCCCGGCAACGACCATCTGGTCAGGAATTTGAGCTGTTAAGCGGATACGCCCATGATTAGACAAAGAACCTTGAAAACGAGTGTCCAGGCCACCGGTGTCGGCCTGCATTCGGGCCGGAAAGTCACAATGACGTTCCGTCCGGCGCCTGTTAACACAGGGATCGTTTACTTGCGTACCGATCTGAATCCTGTGGTAGAGCTGCCAGCCAATGCCGATCAGGTGCGTGATACTGTGCTTTGTACCGCTCTGGTCAATGAAGCCGGTGTCCGAGTCTCTACCATTGAGCACCTCTCTGCCGCGCTGGCCGGGATGGGCATCGACAACCTCTATGTCGAGGTTGACGCGCCCGAGATCCCGGTGATGGACGGCAGTGCGCACCCCTTTATCTACCTGCTGCAAGAAGTCGGTATCCGTGAACAGAATGCGCCCAAGCAGTTTGTGCGGATCAAGCAGAGCATCCGGGTTGAAGACGGCGACAAGTGGGCGGAATTCCACCCCTATCGCAACGGCTTCAAAATGGATCTCGAGATCGACTTCCAGCATCCGGTATTTGAAGGACGCAATCAGCGTTGTGTGCTGGACTTCTCTGGTGCCTCTTTCGTGAAAGAGATCAGCCGTGCTCGTACGTTCGGTTTCATGCGTGACATCGAGTACCTGCGTTCCCAGAACCTGGCGCTGGGCGGTAGCCTGGAAAACGCCGTGGTGCTGGATGACTACCGGGTACTGAACGAAGATGGCCTGCGCTATGAAGATGAATTCGTCAAACACAAGATGTTGGATGCGATCGGTGACCTTTATATGTGTAACCGCAGTATCATCGGCGAATTCCGTGCCTACAAGACCGGCCATGCCCTGAACAACAAGCTGCTGCGTGCCTTGCTGGCCAAGCAGGAGGCCTGGGAACTGGTGACCTTCGAGGGTGAGGGCGACAAAGCGCCCATCGCTTACTACGATAACGGTCTGGTTCTGGCCTGATAGCTGTGCAACGGAACGTCGGTCCTCTCTCCGCACCGACGTTCCGTCATTTGTTTACTCCATTCTGTAATACCGATTATCTCCCGGTTTTATTTCCCGTGCGGGCCAATGGCCACACCTGACCGAGCAGACTGATTTCTATGAGCATTACCCTGATCCTCAATGGCAAGCAGCGACGCAAGTTGCACTTACCGAAACAACGTCTGGCCTGGGTCGGCGGTATCTTCTTCACTGTATTGGCCTTGAGTGGTGGTTGGCTCTGGCAGAGCTGGCATCAAAAAATGGAGGCGCTGGAAGTCGCGCTGGCCATGGCCGAACAGCAAAAATCCACGCAAGGGGCAGATGAAGCCCGCGAACAGCTTGCCATGCTGGCCGCCCAGGTGGGCACCATGCAGGGGCAGCTGGGTCGTCTCAACGCGCTCGGCGAGCGGCTGACCGAAAAGGCTGACCTCGATCCCGAAGAGTTCAATTTCAAGGAGCTGCCTCCCATGGGCGGCCCCTCCTATGATGCGGATCTGGAAGTCAGCCTCAACGAGCTGCAGGACTCCATGAAGCATCTCAGCCAGCAGCTCAGCAGTCGTGAAGAGCAGCTGTCGGTACTTGAATCTTTCATCATGAATCACCATATAACCGATGCCGGCTTTATTTCCGGAACACCGGTCAAGCAGGAGCGGGTTTGGGTCTCCTCTGGCTTCGGTGGCCGGGTCGATCCGTTCAACGGTCGCGCCAAGATGCACAAAGGGGTGGATTTCCGTGGCAAGCCCGGCACCCCCATTCTGGCGACGGGCCCAGGGGTTGTGAGCTGGGCGGGCCGTCATCCGGAATTTGGCAACATGGTGGAGATCAACCACGGCAATGGTTTGGTGACCCGCTATGCCCACAACTCCAAGTTGCTGGTCGAAGTGGGTACCCTGGTCGATGAGGGCCAGAAAATTGCCTTGATGGGACGCACCGGTCGCGCGACCGGGGTCCATTTGCATTACGAAGTGTTGAAAGATGGTCGTCAGGTGGACCCCGCGCGTTTTCTCAATGCCAGACGGGGTTAGGTTTTTTTCTCCAGGTTCCAGTGACGGAACACTTATATAACCAGAAATAGTTGGTACCCATGATTAGCACACTGCTTACCAAGATTATCGGCAGCCGGAACGACAGAACGCTCAAGGCTCTGCGCAAAATTGTAAAACAGATCAATGCGATGGAGCCTCAGTTCGAAGCTCTGTCCGATGCACAGCTGCAGGCCAAGACGGCCGAGTATCGTCAGCGTCTGGAGCAGGGTGAGACACTGGAGCAGTTGCTGCCGGAGGCTTTTGCCACCGTGCGTGAAGCCTCTCGCCGGGTGTTCGGCATGCGTCACTTTGACGTGCAGCTGATCGGTGGCATGGTGCTGAACTCCAACCGCATCGCCGAGATGAAGACAGGTGAAGGTAAGACCCTCACCGCGACCCTGCCGGCCTACCTGAACGCCCTGAGCGGTCGTGGTGTGCACGTGGTGACCGTGAACGACTATCTGGCCAAGCGTGACGCCGAGGCGAACCGCCCGCTGTTCGCCTTCCTCGGCATGACCGTCGACTGCAACGTGCCCGGCATGGACGCGTCCCAGAAGCGTGACGCCTACGCCGCCGACATCACCTACGGTACCAACAACGAATTCGGTTTCGACTACCTGCGCGACAACATGGCGTTCTCGCCCGAGCAGCGCGTGCAGCGTCCGCTCAACTATGCGCTGGTGGATGAGGTGGACTCGGTGCTCATCGATGAAGCCCGTACCCCGCTCATCATCTCCGGTCCGGCCGAAGACAGCTCCGAGCTCTATATCCGTGTCAACAAGCTGATCCCGCTGCTGGTCAAGCAGGACAAGGAAGACTCTGAAGAGTACACCGGAGACGGCCACTACACGGTGGACGAGAAGAACCGTCAGGCATTGCTGACCGAGAACGGCCAGATCTTCGTGGAAGAGCTGCTCAAGAAAGAGGGGCTGCTGGCCGAGGATGACTCCCTGTTCTCCGCCACCAACATCAGCCTGCTGCACCACGTCAATGCCGGCCTGCGTGCTCACACCCTGTTTGAACGCAACGTCGACTACATCGTCCAGAAGGACGAAATCGTCATCGTCGACGAGCACACCGGCCGTACCATGCCGGGTCGTCGCTGGTCCGATGGTCTGCATCAGGCGGTCGAGGCGAAGGAAGGGGTCAAGATCCAGAACGAGAACCAGACCCTGGCCTCCATCACCTTCCAGAACTACTTCCGTCTGTACGACAAGCTGGCGGGCATGACGGGTACTGCTGATACCGAAGCCTTTGAATTCCAGCAGATTTATGGCCTGGATACCGTGGTTATCCCGACCAACAAGCCGATGGTGCGCAAAGACATGGGCGATCTGGTCTATCTGACCGCCAACGAGAAGTATGCCGCCATCATCGAAGACATTCGCGGCTGCGTCGAGCGCGGCCAGCCGGTGCTGGTCGGTACCGTCTCCATCGAGAACTCCGAGCTGCTCTCCGGCATCCTGACCAAGGAAAACATCCCGCACAAGGTGCTGAACGCCAAGTTCCACGCCATGGAAGCGGAGATCGTCGCCCAGGCAGGTCAGACCGGTGCCGTCACCATCGCCACCAACATGGCCGGTCGTGGTACCGACATTGTGCTCGGGGGCAACTGGCAGGCAGAGATCGCCCAGTTGGAGAACCCGACCGAGGCACAAATCGCCGAGCTGAAAGCGGCTTGGCAGGTGCGTCACGATGCTGTATTGGCCGCCGGCGGTCTGCACATCATAGGTACTGAGCGCCACGAATCCCGTCGTATCGACAACCAGTTGCGCGGCCGTTCCGGTCGTCAGGGTGACCCGGGCTCCTCCCGTTTCTACCTCTCCATGGAAGATACCCTGATGCGGATCTTCGCCTCCGATCGCGTCACCGGCATGATGAAGAAGCTGGGGATGGAAGAGGGCGAGGCCATTGAGCACCCGTGGGTGACCAAGGCGATCGAGAACGCTCAGCGCAAGGTGGAAGGTCGCAACTTCGACATCCGCAAGAGCTTGCTGGAGTTTGACGACGTTGCCAACGACCAGCGCAAGGTGGTCTACGAGCAGCGCAACGAGTTGCTGGACACCAGCGACATCTCCGAGACCATCCACGTCATCCGTGACGATGTCTATGGCGCCATCATCGACGAGTACATCCCGCCGCAGTCCCTGGAAGAGATGTGGGACGTGCCGGGTCTGGAAGCCCGCCTGAAGTCTGACTTCGCACTGGATCTGCCGTTGCAGCAGTGGCTGGCGGAAGACGACAAGCTCTATGAAGAGAAGCTGCGCGAGCGCATCCTGGATGAAGCCACCAAGCTCTATGCCCACAAGGAAGAGCTGGTCGGCAAGGAAGTGCTGCGCAACTTCGAGAAGGCGGTGATGCTGCAAACCCTGGACGGCCTGTGGAAAGAGCACCTGGCGGCCATGGATCACCTGCGTCAGGGCATCCATCTGCGCGGTTACGCCCAGAAGAACCCCAAGCAGGAGTACAAGCGCGAGTCCTTCGATCTGTTCACCCAGATGCTGGAAACCCTCAAGCGCGACGTGGTCAGCATCCTGAGCCGGGTACAGGTTCAGGAGCGTGATGTGGAGGCGATGGAAGAGCAGCAGCGCCAGCAGGCCGAAGCCGCTCCCCGCACCTACACCCATGCCGCGGCCGACAACCAGCTGGCTGATGACGAGGCCCAGGCCGAAGCGGCGCCGGTTACCTTCGTGCGGGACGAGCAGAAGGTGGGACGCAATGACCCCTGCCCGTGCGGCTCAGGCAAAAAATACAAGCACTGCCACGGTCAGTTGACCTGATAGCGCAATGACGATGATGCACCGCCTCCGGGCGGTGCATTCATTTCCGGCAGGCAAAGAGGGAGAGCCGTGCGATGAGCAAGATGCCGACAGGATGGGATACCACTGCCCACAACAGCTGGCTGGCCGGCCAGCGCCAGGTTGCCATCCAGCAACTGCTGGCTCGGCTCAACGGCAGCACGGCCAAGCCGATTGCCTTGCAGCTGCAGTTTGCTTATTACCTATTTCTGTGCGACGACCCGGCTTCCGCGGCGCAGGTGCTGGAGATGGCCCACAAGGCCGAACCCGGCAATGACGAGGTGCTGCGCAACCTCTGTGCTTGCTTGTCGCGGGCCGGTCAGTACGAGCTGGCAGTGGCACGCTTGCAGACCCTGCTGCAGCGCGCCCCCAACGATTTCCACGCGCTGGACGCCCTCTGCGCCTCGCTGGCCAAGCTGGATCGCCACGATGAGGCTGCCCAGGCGGGAACCCGCTCACTGACCCTGAAGGCCCGGTCGGCGGGCAAGGCGCCACCATCCTGGTCATTGCCTGCGGCAGAACCGGCCGTCTGGTTGGCCGATGGCAGTCGCAAACCGGATGTCATCGCTTTTTCCCTGTGGGGCAGCGATCCTCGCTATCTGCGGGGGGCCATCGACAACGTGCTGGCGGCGGCCTATCTCTACCCGGGCTGGCGGGTGCGTTTCTACGTGGATGAGAGCGTGCCTGCCGAGTTGCTCGCTGCGCTGCGCGAACTGGGGGCAGATCTCTTGTTGCAACCTGCCGGTCAGCCTTTGCGTCAGCGTCTGTGCTGGCGCTTCCAGGTGGCCAATGATCCATTGGTGGGGCGCTTCCTGGTGCGGGATGTGGATTCGGTGCCGGGCGTGCGCGAGCGACTGGCGGTACAGGAGTGGCTTGCATCGACGCGCTGGTTTCATATCATGCGCGACTGGTGGAGTCATACCGATCTGGTGCTGGCGGGGATGTGGGGCGGGGTGGCCGGCGTATTGCCGCCGTTGGCGCCCCTGCTCGAAGGCTATCAGCCCGATGTGATGGAGACGCCGAACATCGACCAATGGTTTTTGCGCGATCGGCTCTGGGATTATCTCTCGCAGAGCTGTCTGGTGCACGATCGCTGCTTCACGCCGCCAGGTGCCATTCCCTGGCCGCAGCCCGCCCCTGGCGGGAGCGAACATGTGGGGCAGGATATCTTTACGGCACAAAGGGAGCCGCAGGCCCATCGGCTGGCGCCCTGGATTGCCCGTTTGCCGTGTTTACGTTGAGGACAATGATGGAACAGAAGAAACGGATCTGGGTGGCGGTCGGCGTCATCGAGAACGAACGGGGCGATATCTTCATCGCCAAGCGCTCCGCCGATCGCCATCAGGGGGATCGCTGGGAGTTTCCAGGCGGCAAGGTGGAAGCCGGGGAGGATCTGCTTACTGCGCTGGATCGCGAACTGTGGGAAGAGATCGGGATCCGGGTGCAGGATTGCGCCCCCTTCATGGAACTGCATCACGACTACCCGGACAAGCAGGTGCTGCTGGATATCTGGAAGGTGACCCGCTTTAGCGGCGAGCCGTTCGGCAAGGAGGGGCAGGAGTGTCGCTGGGTGCCGCTTGCCTCGCTGCACGAGTACCATTTCCCCGACGCCAATGGCCCGATCGTGACGCGCCTGCAGGCATCGCTGGCCGCACAGGGCTGATGTGAATCGCAGTGCATACCAAAACAAAAAGGGCCGTATCGGCCCTTTTTGCTCGCTGGCTTACTGCCACTGCTCCCCTTCTTCGGGGTAGGGCAGCAGCTCCGGGTCTATTTCCCCCGGGATCCGCTTCTCCTCGTCGGCCCACTCGCCGAGATCGATCAGCTGGCAGCGCTTGCTGCAGAACGGGCGAAACGGGCTTTGCGGGCCCCATTCCAGCTCGGTTTGGCAGGTCGGGCACTTTACTTTGGTCACCATGAATACTCCTCAGCAGCAGGCAAGCTGGAAGGGGACATCACCGATCTGCTGCTCCGTGGTGGGCAGGAAACGCAGGGCGAACCGGTTCTTGTGGCCGCTCAGGGTGGGGTAGCACTGCTGGGTGCCGGTCAGACGGATGCGGATCAGCTCGGCGCTCTCGGCGGTATCCTGGAAGAAGCCGTTGACGGCAACCTGCTCGCTGAAGTTGCCGGACTCACGCCACAGCCGCAGCAGCAGGGAGATGGCGTTCATCAACAGGTTGATGTCGCTCAGCCACAGCTGCATCTGCTGATGACGGGCGATGGCCGGGGTAGCGAGCCAGTGGTGCAGTTGCGGCACGTCGAAGGCGCACAACCCGCCCGGAATGGAGAAGCGCTGGCGAATGGAGCCGAGCAGCCGATCCTCTTTGAGGCGGGCACCGGGACGCGGGGCACTCAGCAGGTTGCGGGAGAGCTGGGCGCTCTCCTGCTGCATCTGGCTGATCTGCTCCAGGTCGACATCGGGCAGGCTGGCCCAGTGGCTCAGGCGCTGGCCGAGGCGCTCCAGATCCTTGATCAGATCGGCGCGCAGGTCGCCGCGTTCCAGCAACTCCTGCAGGTCGAATAGCCCCTTGAAAAAGGCGATATGTGCCCAGGACTGGTCGCTCTCCAGATTGTCGCGGATCTGGGAAAACAGGGACTCCAGACGAAGATAGGTCCGGCTTTTTTCATTGAGGGGAAAATCGTAAATCATGCCTAATCCTGGCCAGCCATAAACCGGCCTAGTGTACTCACAGTTGGCGGGCTTGTTGAGAGGCAAATGCCAGATATGTCTCGTGCAGCGCTAAAATTCGGCTCTTTATCGCCTCGGGCGTGCCATTCTGGTTGTCCAGCACATCGTCGGCTGCCGCCAGCCGTTCGGTCCGGCTCGCCTGGGCGGCCAGGATGGCTTGGGCCTGCTCGCGGCTCACACCGTCCCGGCGGCAGGTACGCTCAATCTGGGTCGCTTCGTCCACGTCGATCACCAGTACCCGATTGGCCAGGGCAGTGAGCCGGTTTTCCACCAGCAAGGGCACTACCAGCAAGCAATAGGGGGAGCGAGCGGTCGCACACTGGCGCTGCATCTCGGTGCGAATGAGGGGGTGGAGCAGAGCGTTGAGCCAGCCCTTGGCCTGCGGGTCAGTGAAAACCCGCTCACGCAGCCGACGGCGATCGAGCTGGCCATCGGGGGTGATGACTTCTGAGCCAAAATGGGCGGCGATGGCGGCGAGGGCCGGGGTACCGGGCTCGACGACCTCGCGGGCGATGACGTCCGCATCCACTACTTCGATGCCCAGCTCTGCAAACTGATTGGCAACCGTGGTCTTGCCGCTGCCAATTCCGCCGGTGATTGCGACTACATACATGGGTCAGTGCTGCCTTGGTCAGAGAAACGTCGTGAGGTACCAGCGGGTGATGGTATCGCCCCACAGCAGCGCGATCCAGCCGGCGATGGCCAAGTAGGGGCCGAAGGGGATGGGTTTGTTCTGATGATGGTTGCGCAGCAGAATGAGGCCAATCCCGATGAAAGCGCCAACCAGCGACGAGAGCAGCAACACGATGGGCAGTGCCTGCCAGCCGAGCCAGGCGCCCAGCGCCGCCAGCAGCTTGAAGTCGCCATACCCCATCCCTTCCTTGCCGGTCAGCAGCTTGAAGGCCCAGTAGAGGCTCCAGAGCACCAGATAGCCGGCCATGGCGCCGATCACCGCATCGGCCAGCGGTATAAATCCCCCTGCCAGGTTGAACAGCAGGCCGCCCCACAACAGTGGCAGGGTCAGCTGGTCCGGCAGCAGCATTTTGTCCAGATCGATGAAAGTAAGCGCCACCAGTACCCAGGTGAGCAGCAGGGCGGCCAGCAAAGCCCAGCCCGGTGGGAATGTTGCTGCGACGACCAGCGAGAGCAGGGCCGTCAGCAATTCCACCAGAGGATAACGGGCCGATATGGGTGCCTGGCATTCACGGCAGCGACCCTTGAGCCAGAGCCAGCTGAGCAGGGGGATGTTCTCCATGGCCGTGATGGCGTGGCCGCAATGAGGGCAGGCTGAACGCGGCACCATCAGGTTGTAACGATCTTCCTGCTGCGGCTGTGTTTCCGGATTGAAATAGCCGAGATATTCGGCCTGCCACTCCCGCTCCAGCATGATGGGCAGGCGATGGATGACCACGTTGAGAAAACTGCCGATCATCAGAGAAAAGAGGAATACCAGCGAGAAATAGAGCCAGGGCAGGCTGTGAAAAACGTCAGTGATCAGCAACATTGAGTCTCGGATTGATGGGGGATCAGTGGATCACCGATCCCAGTTTGAAGATGGGCAGATACATGGCGACCACCATGCCGCCGACCAGCACCCCCAGCACCACCATGATGAGAGGCTCCAGCAGGCTGGTGAGGCCGTCGACCAGATCGTCCACTTCCTGCTCGAAGATGGTGGCGACCTTGGAGAGCATATCATCGATGGCGCCAGACTCCTCGCCGATCATCACCATCTGGATCACCATGTCCGGGAACAGATCGACGGTGCGCATGGCCACGTTGATCTGCATGCCGGCCACCACCTCGTTACGAATGGCCATGACGGCAGTGCGATAGACATAGTTGCCAGAGGCGCCTGCCGCAGAGACCAAGGCATCCACCAGTGGAATACCGGCGGAGAAGGTCGTGGAGAGGGTACGGGCGAAACGGGCCATGGCGGCCTTGTGCAATATCATGCCAACCACCGGGATGGTCAATATGAACTTGTCGGTGTTGTCCTTGACCTTCTGAGAGGAGCGCCAGGCGCGCACGTAGAGAAAGATGGCGAGCGCTATGCCGCCAAAGATCACATACCACCAGTTCTGCATGAAACGGGAGATGCCGATGACGAACTGGGTGAAGATGGGCAGCTCGGCACCAAAGCTCTTGAAGATGTCCTCGAACTGGGGAATGACAAACAACAGCAGGATGGAAGTGACGACAATGGCCACCAGGATAACCATGGTGGGGTAGAACATGGCTTTCTTGATCTTGGACTTGAGGGCTTCCGATTTCTCGCGATAGGTGGCGATGCGATCGTAGATGGTCTCCAGCGCGCCGGATTGCTCGCCAGCCTCCACCAGATCGCAATAAAGATCGTCAAAGTGGCGGGGATGACGGCGCAGTGCCTCGGACATGGGGGTGCCGGTCTCCACATCGGCGGCAATTTGGCCCATGAGCTCGCGCATGGCCGCCTTCTCGTGGCTGCGAGCGATGATCTGCAGGCTCTGGACCAGAGGTACGCCGGCTGACAGCATAGTCGTGATCTGGCGGGAGACGACGGCGATGTCCATTGGCTTGATCTTGGCGCCGCCCTTGGAGAAGAGCCCCTGGCTCTTCTTGCTCACCTTGGTGACGTTGACACCCTGTTTGCGCAGCTCTGCCTTGACCGTGTTGATGCTGTCGGCCTGCAATTCGCCGGAGACCTTCTGGCCCTTGCGATTTACCCCGCTCCAGCGAAAGGCGAAGACTTTCTTGGGGGCATTCTGTTTCTGGGTTAGCGTTGCCATCACTGCGTCCTGCAATGGGGCTCGAGTTGCTCGTCATGAGGAGAAGCAGCCTCGGCCTGATGGAAATCGCCAGGGCCGGCGGCACCTGGATGAATCGGCTGAGCGAAAGACTCTGTCAGTTGGTTGTTACCCGGTTTATCTCCGCCAGACTGGTCACCCCCAGGCGGGCCTTCTCAAGGCCGGAGGTGCGCAAGGTACGCATCCCTTCCTTCTGGGCAATGGCGGCAATTTGCAGAGAGTTGGCCCCTTGCATGATCAATTTTGCGATGTTTTCAGACATTAGCATGATTTCGTAGATGCCGACCCGGCCCTTGTACCCACCTGAACACTCTTTGCAGCCAACCGGTTTGAACAGCCGCAAGCCTGCGGCCAGCTGCTGCTGGGTAAAACCCAGCTCAAGCAGCTCAGCCTCTGGCACCACTTCGGGAGCTTTGCAGTGATCGCACAGTTTGCGCGCCAGCCGCTGAGCCATGATCAGGGTGACCGAGGAGGCGATATTGAAGGCGGGCACCCCCATGTTCATCATCCGGGTCAGCGTTTCTGCCGCCGAGTTGGTGTGCAGGGTGGATAGCACCAGGTGGCCGGTTTGGGCGGCCTTGATGGCAATTTCGGCGGTTTCCAGATCCCGGATTTCCCCCACCATGACCACATCGGGGTCTTGGCGCAAGAAAGAGCGCAGGGCGCTCGCGAAGGTCAGTCCTGCCTTGGGATTGACCTGCACCTGGTTGACACCGGGCAGGTTGATCTCCACCGGATCTTCGGCGGTGGAGATATTGACCTCGGTGGTATTGAGAATATTGAGGCCGGTATAGAGTGAAACCGTCTTGCCCGAACCGGTAGGGCCGGTCACCAGGATCATGCCTTGCGGCTTCGAGAGGGCTCGCAGATATTGCGCCTTCTGGCGATCGTCGAAACCGAGCTGCTCGATATTGAGGCGTGCGGCGGAGGAGTCGAGCAGACGGATAACGATCTTTTCGCCCCACATGGTGGGCAGGGTATTGACCCGCATATCCATCGACTTGTTGCGCGACAGCTTGAGTTTGATGCGACCATCTTGGGGTAGTCGCCGCTCGGCGATGTCGAGCCGTGCCATCACCTTGAGGCGAGCCGAGAAGCGGTTGGCCAGATTGACTGGCGGAGTCGCTATTTCATGCAGGATCCCGTCTATCCGAAAGCGGATGCGATATTTGGTCTCATAGGGTTCGAAGTGAAGGTCGGAGGCTCCGCGCTTGATGGCATCCATCATGATTTTGTTGATGTATTTGACGATGGGTGCGTCGTCGTCGGCCGTATTGACGCTCTCGTCGAGTCGCGATCCCTCATCTGACACTTCCAGCTCGGAAATCTCGGACTCGTCGATGTCCTCCATGCCGAGGGCATCCTGATCGCTCTCCATCAGCTTGCCGATGGCCGTGGTGAGCTTGTTTTCCTCGACCAGCAGCGCCTCGGTATGCAACCCGAAGCTGAAGCCAAAATCCTCCAGTGCAGACACATTGGTCGGGTCTGACATGGCGATATAGAGGGTGTGGCCCTGGGTATAGATGGGTAGGACGTGATGTTTTTCAATCAGCTTCTGATTGAGGTATTTCTGCGGGATCTCGGCCAGGTCGAAGGCGGCAAGATCCAGCAGAGGTACCCCATACTCCAGCTCGCAGAAGTCAGCCAGTGCCTTGCTGTCGAGGATTTCGTTTTCGATCAGAAAGGTCACAAAAGGTTTACGCTGGGCCTTGGCTTGACTCAGGTAGCGTTGTGAGTCGGACTCACTGAGTAGGGAAGAGGCGGCCAGGCTTAATGCCAGGCCGCTATTGGGGCTAGAGGTCATGCGTTAGCAAAGACCATCAGTTCTGCAAGAACCAGATATTTGCCAGATTATATTGGAACCTGCAGAGGGAACGACACCGCCTGATACCGCGAGAACATAGGTAGTTGCTTGACCGAAAACAGCTGACTGTCCTGTACCTGTGATGGCTAATGTTGTAGTGCTAACTCCAACTGTATTCACAATAGCCGTATTGAAGGCACCACTAACAGCGGCATTGCCCGCAGCGGCACAATCGGATGCGAGACTGGAGCCTGTATAGCCTTGTACGCAGACTTCAACTGCTGTTTTAGCTGGGCCAACAGCGGCGATCACTTCTGAGAATTTAGCCCTTTTGGTATAGGTCTGATACGCCGGCAGCGCGATGGCGGCCAAGATGGCGACGATCGCGACCACGATCATCAATTCGATAAGGGTAAAGCCTGATTGTTTCTTCATTTCAAATATCCTTTTTGTCCTTGGTTCCTGGGAAGTGCCGGTGGAAAACTATCCACACGTCAGTATCTTATCCGAGCTGTTTGACTTGGCAACAGAGGCCGGGGTCTTTGTTAACAATCTTTCTGTCATTTGCGAAAATTTTGATATAAATCATGGATGAAGAGTCCCTATCGACTCTTTTTTACTGGCGGGGATGGGTCCATCTCACACTCCTTTGCCGAGGGATCCTGCCTTAAAGAAAAGGCGCCCGTGGCGCCTTTTGCAAGTCCTTCATCTTGTTATATGTCAGCGACAAGACGGGGGCATGATGATGCCTCTGCGGCTAGATGAATCGCATGGAGAGATCCAGGGCGCGGACATGCTTGGTCAGGGCGCCGACTGAGATAAAATCGACGCCGGTGGCGGCATAGTCCGCCAGGGTATCCAGCGTGACATTGCCAGATACTTCCAGCTTGGCCCGGCTCTGATTGAGGGCAACTGCCTCGCGCATCATGGGAATGTCGAAGTTATCCAGCATCACTATGTCGGCGCTGGCAGCCAAGGCCTGCTCCAGCTCGACCAGGGATTCGACTTCTACCTCTACCGGTTTACCCGGGTTGAGACGGCGGGCTTCGTTGATTGCTTCAGCGATGCCGCCACAGGCGAGAATGTGGTTCTCCTTGATGAGGTAAGCGTCGAACAGGCCGATCCTGTGGTTCTTGCCGCCGCCGCAGGTGACTGCGTACTTCTGGGCGCTGCGCAGTCCCGGCAGGGTCTTGCGGGTATCGAGCAGCCGACAATCGGTATCTGCCAGCTCGGCCACGTAGCGAGCGGTAAGAGAGGCCACTCCGGAGAGGGTCTGCACGAAGTTGAGGGCATTGCGCTCACCGGTCAGCAACACACGGGCCGGGCCGTGCAGGCGAAACAGCTCCTGATTGGGGGAGAGCATTTCGCCATCTTGTACCAGCCATTCAACTCTGACTTCGCCACCAAGCTGGACAAACACCTCATCGACCCAGGGCTGGCCGCAAAATACGCCAGCCTCGCGGGTGATGACCCTGGCGCTGGCGAGGCGATCCGCCGGGATCAGCTGGGCCGTGATGTCGGCACCTGCATCCGGTTGATCCAACGGGGTGAGGGCATCGCCCAAGTCTTCGAGTAGTGCGGCGCGCACGGCGCGGCGGATGTCCTGTTGTAGCATGCCTTTTATTCCTGCAAAGGTCTGAGCAGCAACTGCCGCTCCTTTTGAACCAGCTCCAGCCGGCCGAGGGCGTTCATGCCTACCAGCACCTCGTCGCCAGCCGCTGCCGGATTGATGAAGATGGCCAGATCGTACAAGGTCAGTGGTCCCATCGCCAGCGTTTCGATGGTGCCGTTGCCGACCCGGATAAAGCCGGCTGCCGTATTGACCTGGCTGCTGCCGCGGGCGGTCAGGCCAAGCCGCTCGGCGACCTGTTGTGGCACGGTAATGCGGGTCGCACCGGTATCGAGCAGCAGTTGCACCGGCTGACCGTTGATGGCACCCTCCAGACGATAGTGGCCGCTGGCATCGGCCTTGAGCAGCAGGTCGCCGCTGGCGGTCACCGACGGTTGTTCGCGGGCATGAAAATAGAGGGTCAGCAATCCCATCAGGGAGAGCCAGGCCAGCAACCAGAAGCGGCGTGCCATCGGGTGCATATCCTTTCCTGAGTCAGCGGAAGATGGCCCAGCCTATCACAGTTGCCCGCTGTCATGAGGTGACTGCGATGAGCCTGAGAGGTGGATCGCCTTGTTGCCCGTCCAGTGTTGCCAGATGCGCCATCCCATTGCAGAGCGAGTAGACAATGACTCAGCCTAAAATAGTTTTTTCCATTGATTCAGACGGTTGGTGTGAGCAAGCCCGCAAGGTGCCGTCACCGCACCACAACGAGCGGGCCACCCCGAGCGATATCTCCCTGCTGGTGGTGCATGGCATCAGCCTGCCGCCTGGCGAGTTTGGCGGTCCCTTCATCGATGATCTTTTCCTTGGGCGGCTCGATCCCGACGCTCACCCCTATTTTGCCGGTATCCATCAGCTGCGGGTCTCGGCACATTGCCTGATCCGGCGCGACGGTGAGCTGGTGCAGTATGTGCCGTTTGGTGCCAGAGCCTGGCATGCGGGAATATCGAGCTGGCAGGGGCGAGAGGCGTGCAACGACTTTTCCATCGGGATCGAGCTGGAAGGGACCGATGTGCAGCCCTACACGGATGCACAATACGAGGCATTGGTCGGGCTCAGCCGAACCTTGTCCAGCCATTATCCCGCCATTACGGCGGATCGTATCGTCGGCCATTGCGACATAGCACCGGGGCGCAAGACTGATCCGGGTGACAGTTTCGAATGGCTTCGCTACCGTCAGGCGCTCAACTTTAAGTAATTATTCCAAAAATAAGTTTGTGTTTTTAAAACAATGGCTTGCCTTTATAGCAGGCCATTTTTGTTGGCTGTTGATCAAATGTTGCCTGTGAGCGATGTCAAAAATATTGGTCTGACCAATTTCTATGAGCTAAATCATAAATCCCTCTCTTTACCCCTTAAGTGGCAAGGTTGATTCTTGATTCAGATCATCTTTTGGGTGGACTTTTCCCATGCCCTCTGCTAATTTTCGCCCCATTCATGAAATTGGTAATACCAATTTAACAAAGCAGCCTCATGCCCTATCTCAAGATTACTCAACCCAAGTTGGCCGACGCCATTGTCGCCGAGCTGGAACAGATGATTCTGGAAGGCAGTTTGCAGCCGGGCCAGAAGTTGCCGCCCGAGCGGGAACTGGCCATCCAGTTTCAGGTGTCGCGCCCCTCGCTGCGCGAAGCCATCCAGCGCCTCGAGGCAAGAGGACTCTTGTATCGTCGTCAGGGCGGCGGCACTTACGTACAAAACGCCTTGAGCAAAGGGATCGCCGATCCCCTGTTCGAGCTGCTCAGCACCCACCCGGAAGCCCAGTATGACCTGCTGGAGTTTCGCCACGCACTGGAAGGCATCTGCGCCTACTATGCTGCGTTACGGGGTACGGACGCCGATTTCGAGCGCATCCGTCAGGTGCAGTCCGCCATCGAGGAGGCCGGCCAGCAGGGCTCGCTGGTCAGCGAATCTGCTGCCGTCACCCAGTTCTATCTGGCGGTGGCCGAGGCGTCCCACAACGTGGTGCTGCTGCATCTGCTGCGGGCCATGGGCCCGATGCTTGAGCAGAACATTTTACGCAATAACGAAATTCTGAATCGCCGTCCGGGAGTGGTCGCCAAGATCCGTCGCCATCGCGCGCATCTGATCGAGGCTATCCTGTCGGGGGCTCCGGAGCGGGCCAGGGCAGCTTGTCATGAGCACCTGGCCTTTATCGAGGACACCTTGTTGGATATGCAGAGGGAAGACAGCCGGATCCAGCGATCCATGCGTCGGATCCGTCAGCAGGAAAACTAATCCCACAAGGCTTTATTGTCGAATGCTTGCGCCCTTCGCCGTGCAATGCCGTGCAATCACAACAAAATAGGAACCAGCCATGTCTGATATCCTGAAGAACGATGTGGACCCGATAGAAACGCTGGAGTGGCTTGCCTCTCTGGAATCCCTGCTGCGTGAAGAGGGTCCCCAACGCGCTCAGTTCATCCTTGAACAGTTGGCCGAGAAAGCCCGCGCAAGCGGTGTTGACGTGGCTGCCAAGGCAAACCGCGATTACATCAACACCATCCCGTCCAGCGAAGAGCCGGACTACCCGGGCGACCTGGAGATGGAGCGCCGCATTCGCGCCATCATCCGCTGGAACGCCATGATGATCGTGTTGCGCGCTTCCAAGAAAGACCTGGACCTGGGTGGTCACATGTCTTCCTTCGCTTCTTCCGCGACCATCTACGAAGTCTGCTACAACCACTTCTTCCGCGCTCGCAGCGAGAAGGACGGTGGCGACCTGGTCTACTTCCAGGGTCACATCTCCCCGGGCATCTATGCCCGTGCCTTCGCCGAAGGTCGTCTGACCGAAGAGCAGCTGGACAACTTCCGTCAGGAAGTGGATGGCAAGGGTATCCCTTCCTACCCGCACCCGAAATTGATGCCGGACTTCTGGCAGTTCCCGACCGTCTCCATGGGTCTGGGCCCCATCGCCGCCATCTATCAGGCTCGCTTCCTGAAGTACCTGACCGACCGTGGCATCAAGGATTGCTCCGAGCAGACTGTTTACGCCTTCCTGGGTGACGGCGAGATGGACGAGCCGGAAGCCAAGGGCGCCCTGACCGTTGCCGTGCGTGAAAAGCTCGACAACCTGGTGTTCGTGGTCAACTGCAACCTGCAGCGTCTGGATGGTCCGGTTGTCGGCAACGGCAAGGTCATCAACGAGCTGGAAGGCCTGTTCTCCGGCGCCGGCTGGGATGTCACCAAGGTGATCTGGGGTCGCAAGTGGGATGAGCTGCTGAAGAAAGACACGTCCGGCAAGCTGATCCAGCTGATGAACGAGACCGTGGACGGTGACTACCAGACCATGAAGTCCCGCGATGGCGGCTACGTGCGCGAGCACTTCTTCAACCGTTACCCGGAAACCGCCGCGCTGGTCAAAGACATGACCGACGAGGAGATCTTCGCCCTGAACCGCGGTGGTCACGATCCTCGCAAACTGTTCGCCGCCTTCTCCAAGGCTGCAGCGACCAAGGGCAAGCCGACCGTGATCCTGGCCAAGACCATCAAGGGTTACGGCATGGGTGAAGCGGCCGAAGGCAAGAACATCGCGCACCAGGTCAAGAAGATGGATCTGGGCTCCGTGCGTCACCTGCGCGATCGTTTCAACCTGCCGGTCACCGACGAGCAGTTGGAAACCCTGCCGTACCTGAAGATCGAAGAGGGTACCGAAGAGCACAAGTACCTGCACGCCCGCCGTGCCGCGCTGAAGGGCTATGTACCGACCCGTCTGCGTGAGAGCACCACCAAGCTGGAAATCCCGGCGCTGGATGCTTTCGGTCCGCTGCTGGGTGAGCAGGCGCGCGAAATCTCCACCACCATGGCGTTCGTGCGTTCCCTGAACGTGATGCTGAAAGACAAGTCCATCGGCAAGCGCATCGTCCCGATCCTGGCTGACGAAGCCCGTACCTTCGGTATGGAAGGTCTGTTCCGCCAGATCGGTATCTACAGCCCGCACGGTCAGCAGTACACCCCGCAAGACCGCGACATCGTCTCCTACTACAAGGAAGACAAGCAGGGTCAGGTTCTGCAAGACGGCATCAACGAGCTGGGCGCCATGTCCTCCTGGCTGGCTGCTGCGACCTCTTACAGCACCAACGATTGCCCGATGATCCCGTTCTACATCTACTACTCCATGTTCGGCTTCCAGCGGATCGGCGACATGGCGTGGGCAGCCGGTGACCAGCAAGCCCGTGGCTTCCTGCTGGGTGCGACCTCCGGTCGTACTACCCTGAACGGCGAAGGTCTGCAGCACGAAGATGGTCACAGCCACATCCTGGCCAACACCATCCCGAACTGCGTCTCCTACGACCCGTCCTACGCCTATGAAGTAGCGGTGATCGTACAGGATGGTCTGCGTCGCATGTACGGTGAGAAGCCGGAGAACGTCTTCTACTACATCACCACCCTGAACGAGAACTACGCCATGCCGGCCATGCCGGAAGGCGCCGAGGAAGGCATCCGCAAGGGTATCTACAAGCTGGAAACCGTGGCCGGCACCAAGGCCAAGGTACAGCTGCTGGGTTGTGGCTCCATCCTGGGTCACGTGCGCACCGCCGCCCAGATCCTGGCCAGCGAGTACGGCATCGGCTCCGACGTGTTCAGCGTCACTTCCTTCAACGAGCTGGCTCGTGACGGTCAGGACGCGGATCGCTGGAACATGCTGCACCCGAACGCCGATGCTCGCGTACCGTACATCGCTCAGGTACTGGGTTCCGAAGCCACCATCGCCGCGACCGACTACATGAAGTCCTTCGCCGATCAGGTGCGTGCCTTCGTACCGACCGAGAACTACCGCGTGCTGGGTACCGACGGTTACGGCCGTTCCGACAGCCGTGCCAACCTGCGTCGTCACTTCGAAGTGAACGAATTCTACGTGGTGGTTGCTGCCCTGACCGAACTGGCCAAGCGCGGCGAGGTAGACAAGCAGGTTGTGGCTGACGCCATCGCCAAGTACGGCATCGATGCCGACAAGGTCAACCCGCTGTACGCGTAAGAGGATCAAGTGTCGTGCCGGGACTCGCTGCCCGGCACGGCCTTGCAAAGGTTAACGCGAGAGACGCGTGACAGCAGTCGGTCACGCGGATGCACGCAAGAGGATAAAGCACAATGTCCAAACAGATTATGGTGCCGGATATCGGCGCCGATGAAGTTGAAGTCACCGAGATCATGGTGGCCGTGGGTGACAAGGTCGAACTCGATCAGTCCATCATCGCGGTAGAAGGCGACAAGGCCTCCATGGAAGTACCGGCCCCGTCCGCCGGTATCGTCAAAGAGATCCTGATCAAGGTGGGTGACAAGGTTGCCACCGGTTCCCAGATCATGATCTTCGAAGCCGAAGGTGCTGCCGCACCTGCGCCGGTCCAGGCCGCTGCCCCGGTTGCAGCCGCACCGGTCGCCGCCCCTGCTGCTGCCGCTCGCAAAGACGTGCACGTGCCGGACATCGGTGACGACGAAGTGGACGTGACCGAGATCATGGTTGCCGTGGGCGACATGGTTGAAGCCGACCAGTCCATCATCGCCGTGGAAGGTGACAAGGCCTCCATGGAAGTACCGGCACCGTTCGCGGGCCGTGTGGTCGAGATCAAGGTCGCCGCTGGCGCCAAGGTCTCTACCGGTTCCCTGGTGATGGTCTTTGAAGTGGCTGGCGCCGCTCCTGCCGTTGCTGCTGCACCGGCCCAGGCTGCCGCTCCCGTGGCTGCTGCCCCGGTTGCCGCCGCTGCCAAAGAGGTCAATGTACCGGATATCGGTGGCGACGAAGTCGAAGTCACCGAGATCATGGTCGCCGTGGGTGACAAGGTTGAAGCCGACCAGTCCCTGATCGCCGTGGAAGGTGACAAGGCCTCCATGGAAGTGCCTGCGCCGTTCGCCGGTGTGGTCAAAGAGATCAAGGTGAAGGCGGGTGACAAGGTCTCCACCGGTTCCCTGATCATGGTATTCGAAGTGGCTGGTGCCGCTCCGGCCGCCGCAGCTGCCCCGGTTGCTCAGGTTGCCGCCCCGGTCGCCGCTGCCCCTGTTGCCGCTGCTCCGGCTCCGGTTGCCCAGGCTGCTGCCGCCTCCGACTTCGTTGCCAACGATGCCTACGTACACGCCTCTCCGGCCGTGCGCCGTCTGGCTCGTGAGTTCGGTGTCAACCTGGCCAAGGTGAAAGCCTCCGGTCGCAAGGGCCGCATTGTCAAAGAAGACGTGCAAGCCTACGTGAAGGATGCGGTCAAGCGCGCCGAGTCCGCTCCGGCTGCAGGTCAAGGCACTGGCAATGGCAACGGCATGAGTGTGCTGGCGTGGCCGAAGGTCGATTTCAGCAAGTTCGGTGATGTGGAAGAGGTCGATCTGACCCGGATCCAGAAGATCTCCGGTCCGAACCTGCACCGCAACTGGGTCATGATCCCCCATGTCACCCAGTTCGACGAAGCTGATACCACCGAGCTGGAAGCGTTCCGCAAAGAGCAGAACGCGATGCTCGAGAAGCAGAAGGCTGACGTGAAGATCACCCCGCTGGTGTTCATCCTGAAAGCCGCTGCCAAGGCGCTGGAAGCCCATCCGCGCTTCTGCAGCTCCCTGTCCGAAGATGGCAGCAAGCTGATCATGAAGAAGTACATCCACATCGGTGTGGCGGTGGATACCCCCAACGGCCTGGTTGTGCCCGTGGTGCGCGACGTCAACAAGAAGGGCATCATGGAGCTGTCTCGCGATCTGGCCGAGATCTCCAAGAAGGCCCGTGCCGGCAAGCTGACCGCTGCCGACATGCAGGGCGGTTGCTTCACCATCTCCAGCCTGGGTGGCATCGGCGGTACCAGCTTTACCCCGATCGTCAACGCGCCGGAAGTGGCCATCCTCGGTGTCTCCAAGTCCGAGATGAAGCCGAAGTGGAACGGCAAAGAGTTCGCACCGCGCCTGATGCTGCCGCTGGCCCTGAGCTACGACCACCGCGTCATCGATGGTGCCGATGGAGCCCGCTTCATCACCACCATGAACGGCGTACTGTCCGACATCCGTCGACTGGTCCTGTAAGTGAGAGGGCGGGCCCAGAGCCTGCCCTTTTTACTTCTCATTTCGTTAACAGGATTGTAAACTTGCCCCGTTTTTTTCACGGCTGCAGCCGCCTCGTTCTGGTTTAAGACTGCGCTGTCCGGGGATATAAGAACGACAAAGAGGTCATGATGAGTAAAGAAATCAAAACCCAGGTCGTAGTACTGGGTGCTGGCCCTGCCGGTTATTCCGCTGCCTTCCGTGCAGCCGATCTGGGTCTGGATACTATTATCGTCGAGCGTTACTCCACCCTGGGTGGCGTCTGTCTGAACGTGGGTTGCATCCCGTCCAAGGCGCTGCTGCACGTCGCCAAAGTCATTGAAGAAGCCAAGGCGCTGGCCGAGCACGGCATCGTCTTCGGTGCCCCGCAGACCGACATCGACAAGATCCGTCTGTGGAAAGAGAAAGTCATCAACCAGCTGACCGGCGGTCTGGCTGGCATGGCCAAGATGCGTAAAGTACAGGTTGTTAACGGCTTCGGTAAGTTTACCGGCCCGAACACCTTGGAAGTAGAAGGTGCCGACGGCAAGACCACCGTGACCTTCGACAACGCCATCATCGCTGCCGGTTCCCGTCCGGTGAAGCTGCCGTTCATCCCGCATGACGACCCGCGCGTATGGGACTCTACCGATGCGCTGGAGCTGACTACCGTTCCTGGCAAGCTGCTGGTTATCGGTGGTGGCATCATCGGCCTGGAGATGGGTACCGTGTACTCCTCCCTGGGTTCCGAGATCGACGTGGTGGAATTTGCCGACCAGCTGGTACCGGCTGCCGACAAAGACATCGTCAAGATCTACACCAAGCGCGTGGCCAAGAAGTTCAACATCATGCTGGAGACCAAGGTCACCGCAGTTGAAGCCCGTGAAGACGGCCTGTACGTCTCCTACGAAGGCAAGCACGCCCCGGCCGAGCCGGTTCGTTACGACAACGTGCTGGTTGCCGTAGGTCGTGTGCCGAACGGCAAGATGCTGGATGCCGAGAAGGCCGGCGTTGCCGTGACCGAGCGCGGTTTCATCGAAGTGGACAAGCAGCTGCGTACCAACGTGGCTCACATCCACGCCATCGGTGACATCGTGGGTCAGCCGATGCTGGCTCACAAGGGTGTGCACGAAGGCCACGTGGCTGCCGAAGTCATCGCCGGCAAGAAGCACTACTTCGACCCGAAAGTGATCCCGTCCATCGCCTACACCGAGCCAGAGATGGCCTGGGTTGGTCTGACCGAGAAGGAAGCCAAGCAACAAGGGCTGAACTTCGAAGTCGCCACCTTCCCGTGGGCGGCTTCCGGTCGCGCCATCGCGTCCGACTGCTCCGACGGCATGACCAAGCTGATCTTCGACAAGGAGAGCGGCCGCGTCATCGGTGGTGCCATCGTGGGTACCAACGGCGGTGAACTGCTGGGTGAAATCGGTCTGGCCATCGAGATGGGTGCGGATGCCGAAGACATCGCGCTGACCATCCACGCTCACCCGACTCTGCACGAGTCCGTGGGCCTGGCAGCCGAAGTGTTCGAAGGCTCCATCACCGACCTGCCGAACGCCAAGGCCAAGAAGAAGAAGTAATTCGCTTCTGCCTGTAAAAAAGCCGCTCAATCGAGCGGCTTTTTGTTTTTCAGCGTCTGCTGGCGGTTTAGCAGCGCCCTTTCTTGGCCTGCCCAGGTGGACAGAAGGTACCGTAGCCCCCCCGATCCCCGTCGCTGACCCGGATCCGGGTATCGTCCACGCTCACGTCGGCGCCGTGCACCCGCACCGGCCCGCTGCTGCAGGCGCTGAGCAGACCGCTCAGCAAGATCATCACTACCAGCTTGCCCATAACACCTCCTCTCATTTTCCTGATTATGGGGCATTTTCAGAGGCGGGTGGCGGCGGCGCAAAGCCCCTGCGTCACGGCCTGCCGTGGTGGCGACAGAGGGCGCCGCAGCGCCCTCTGACAAGTTGTGTCGAGGCAGCCAAAGGCTACAGGCGGAAGTGGCCGACCAGCTTGTCCAGCTCGCCGGAGAGCTGCTGCAGGCCGCGACTGGCATCGGTCAGCTGGTGGGCAATGTCGGCGGTCTCCATGGTGAGCTGGTTGATGTCTTCCACGTTGCGGTTGAGTTCGCCCACCACGCTCGACTGCTCTTCGGTGGCGGTGGCGACCTGGATGTTCATGTCGTTGATCTGGGTGATGTGGGCGGTGATCTGGCCGAGCGCGCCGTTGGCCTCGTCGGCCTGGGTCACGACGGCCAAGCTCTGGCTGCGGCCCTGGGTCATGGCACTGACGGCGCGGGCACTCTGCTCCTGCAACCGGTTGATCATGCCCTGGATCTCGGCGGTGGAGGCGGCGGAGCGGTTGGCGAGGTTGCGCACTTCGTCGGCCACCACGGCGAAGCCGCGACCCTGCTCACCGGCGCGGGCCGCCTCGATGGCGGCGTTGAGTGCCAGCAGGTTGGTCTGCTCCGAGATGCTGCGGATGGTTTCCAGAATGCTGCCGATGGAGTCGGTCTGGGTCGCCAGTGACTCGATCACCCCGGCGACCTGTGCAATCTCGTCGGAGAGACCGACGATGCCGTGGCGCGCCTGGGCGACCACGCCGGCACCCGCATCCGCCTGCTCGTTGGCCTGTCTCGCCACTTCTGCGGCGAGGGAGGCGTTGCCGGCGATCTCGGTGACGGTGGCACCCATCTGGTGGATGGCGGTGGCCACCTGCACGGTGCGATCGCGCTGGGCGGTACAGTTCTGCTGGGTCAGCTGGGCTTTGGCGGCCACCTCGTCGGCCGTGGCGGCCAGTTGGTGGGAGTTGCGGGCCACCTGCTCGATGGCGCTGTGGATCTTGCTGACGAAGTGATTGAAGCTCACCGTGATCTCCGCCAGCTCGTCATTGCCGTTCAGCTGGGCACGGGAATCCAGCGCCAGGTGTTCGGCGGCATAGCCGATGTACTGCTGCAGGAAGCCGACCCGGCGCTTGAGGTTCATCAGGATGAGTACTGAGACCAGCAGCGAGATGAGGATGGCGCCGGTGATGATGCTGATCATCTGCAGCCGCCCGCTGGCATAGCTCTGTTCACCGAGCTGATGGCGCTGCTGGGCCTGCTGGATCAGGCCGTCGAGCAGGGCGTTGGCATCCTTGCGCATGGTGCCGTAGGTGACGGTATAGCGATCCCGATAGATGCCCCTTGCCGCTTCCATATCCCCCTGTTCCAGCGCCTGCAACATGGGAGCCAGCTCGTTGCTCGCCATTCCCTCGAACTGGCTGAGCAGCTGCTGGGCATTGGCTTTGGCGGCGGGGTCGGTCTGGGCGGTGACGGCCTGTTGCATGGCCTGACGCATCTCGGGAATGTCCTCCTCCCGGCTCTCCTTGACCCTGGTGATCACCCCCTTCGCATCCTTGAGAGAGGTATCCTGCAGCAGCATCATGTCGATGCCGACCCGCATGCGGGGAATGCGCGAGACCACCTCCGCCATGGCGCGCATGGGGGTGGCGGTGTTCTGGTAAAGCTCGGTGGATTGTTGCTGGATGGTGCCCATGCTCTTGAGGCTGGCACCGCCCACCAGCAGCAGGGCGAGACAGGGCACGGTGACAGCCAGGATCAGCTGCAATTTGAGCGTCAGTTTACCTTCTAGCATGGGTTTTCCTCGCTGATCATGACGATGTGAATTATCAGAGTATAAATCGACGGATTTGGCGCCAACTTGAGTTTTTGTTAACAAACGACCAACAAAAAGGGGCGCCATAGCGCCCCTTATGATGTCAGAAGTCTTAGAGCCGGAAGTTGCCGACCAGCTTGTCCAGTTCGCCGGAGAGGTGCTGCAGGCTGCGGCTCGACTCGGTCAGCTGGTGGGCGATGTCGGCGGTCTCCATGGTGAGCTGGTTGATGTCTTCCACGTTGCGGTTGATCTCACCCACCACGCTCGACTGCTCCTCGGTGGCGGTGGCGACCTGGATGATCATGTCGCTGATCTGGGTGATGTGGGCGGTGATCTGGCCGAGGGCGCCGTTGGCCTCGTCGGCCTGGGTCACCACTTCCAGACTCTGGTTGCGGCCCTGGGCCATGGCGCTGACGGCGCGGGCGCTCTGTTCCTGCAGCCGGTTGATCATGCCCTGGATCTCGGCGGTGGAGGCGGCGGAGCGGCTGGCGAGATTGCGCACCTCGTCGGCCACCACCGCGAAGCCACGCCCTTGCTCCCCGGCGCGGGCGGCCTCGATGGCGGCGTTGAGCGCCAGCAGGTTGGTCTGCTCCGAGATGCTGCGGATGGTGTCGAGGATGCTACCGATGGAGTCGGTCTGGCTGGCCAGCGACTCGATGACCCCGGCCACCTGTTCAATCTCGCCGGAGAGGCCGACGATGCCGTGACGGGCCTGGGCGACCACCAGGGCGCCGGCGTCGGCCTGTTCGTTGGCCTGCTTGGCCACATCGGCCGCCAGCGAGGCATTGCCGGCGATTTCGCTCACGGTGGCGCCCATCTCGTGGATGGCGGTGGCCACCTGCACGGTGCGATCGCGCTGGGCGGTACAGTTGTGCTGGGTCAGCTGGGCCTTGGCGGCCACTTCGTTGGCGGTGGCGGCGAGCTGGCGGGAGTTGCTCGCCACCTGCTCGATGGAGCCGTGGATCTTGGCGACGAAGTTGTTGAAGCCGGTGGCCACCTGGGCCAGTTCATCCCGCCCCTCCACCTTGAGACGCTGGGTCAGATCGCCGTCACCGCTGCCGAGTTCGCGGAACAGGCGGGCCAGCTGGTTGAGCGGGCGGCTGACCGAGCCGGCCAGCAGCATGCCGAGCAGCCCCATGCCGGCGGCGATGGCCAGGCTCACCAGCAGGATATGCAGGCGGGCCCGGTCCAGCTCGGCATAGATCTCCGCTTCCGGCACCTGAGCCACCAGATACCAGTCGAGCAGCGGGATATAGCTGCTGGCCAGCACCACCGGCTGACCGTCGATCTCGGCGTGGGTGGCGGCAAAGGGCTGCTTGTTCAGCAGGTTGCCGCTGCCGCTTGCCAGCTGGGTCAGGCTGTCACGGTCGATGCGGCTGGCGTCTGGGTGCAGTTTCACCTTGCCGCTGCCGTCGGTCATGAACACGAAGCCGCTGTCGCCGATGCGGAAGTTGGCGAGCATGCTGACCATGCTGTCGAGGGACTTGGCGAGGCCGGCGAGGCCGCGGCCATTGAGCTGCTGGAAGTTGACGAACAGCTTCACCTCGCCGTTGCTCTCGCGAAAGATGCTGAGCATCAGGTCTTGCTGGCTCTTGGTGTAGCCGTAGAACCAGGCATCCTGCTCCGGGGTGAGGTTGCGCAGGAAGCCATCCTGGTTGTAGTAGGCAGCGCTCTGGCGATCGGCGAAAGAGGCGGTGACCAGCCCGTACTGGGCTGCCATGTCCTTGAGCTGGTCGATCAGGATCGACTCCTGCTCCTTGGGCATGCCGCGGGCCACCCAGTCCAGCACGAAGCGATCGTTGGCCAGCTGTCTGGCGGCGCCGGCGACCGAGGTGAGATCCTTCTCGATCTCCTTGCCGATGCGCTGGGTCAGGTTGGGCAGCTCCTGCTCGAACATGCGGCTTTCGATCAGCTGCTGCGCCGAGCGCTGGCTGAAGTAGCCTACCAGCAGGCAGGAGAGCACCACGGCCAGGGTGACCGTGGCCAGGATTTTCTGTTTGAGTGTCAGGCTTGCAAGCATAGGAGTGACTCGGGTGTGTGAACACGGGATTGAGGACATATTAGCGGCAGCCCGGCGTCACCCTTGATAGGCCGACCCACTTTATTGACGGATTACGTTTGCGCTCACATCGCCGCATGGGCGGCCAGCGTCGCAATGCGTGCCGATATCCCCTGCCAATTGTTGCGGTTCGCCGGCCGCCCCTTATAGTAGGCTTCACTGCCTAGCTGGCTCGCCCTGGATTCAATGGAAAATCATATGCGCATCTTTCGTCGAGGATGGAACCCCCTGTTCCTGATATTGCTGGCCTGTCTGCCGCTGATGGCGGCGGCCCAGTCCGAGCGGCCCAAAATTGCCCTGGTGCTCAGCGGCGGCGGCGCCAAGGGGGCGGCCCACATCGGCATCCTCAAGGTGCTGGAAGAGAAGCGCATCCCGGTCGACATCATAGTGGGCACCAGCATGGGTTCCTACGTGGCGGGCATGTACGCCATGGGGCTCAGCGCTGAAGAGGTGGAGCGCATCACCCTGGCCATCGACTGGAACAAGGGCTATCAGGACAAGGTGGGGCGTGACGAGCTCTCCCTGCGCAAGAAGCAGCAGAGCGAGCAGTATCAGCTGCGTACCGACATCGGCGTCAATGGCGACTCGGTCCAGTTCCCCGACGGCTTCTTCCAGGGCCAGTCCATGGCCAGCCTGCTGCGCCACGCCACCTCCAACCTGCCGGTGCAGAAGAGCTTCGACGATCTGCCCATTCCCTACCGCGCCATGGCCACCGACATGGAGACGGTGACCCCCTTCGTGCTGGACCACGGCAGCCTCGCCAAGGCGATGCAGGCGTCCATGTCCATTCCCGGCGCCCTCAAGCCGGTGGAGTGGGAGGGTCACATCCTGGCCGATGGCGGCACCGTCAACAACATGCCGGTGGACGTGGCCAAGGCGATGGGGGCCGACGTGGTGATCGCGGTGGACATCAGCGCCAAGCTGCGCACCCGCGAGTCCTTGAAGTCGGGGCTGGCCATGATCGATCAGCTCACCACCTACATGACCCAGGTCGGCACCGAGAAACAGAAGGCGCTGATGGGGCCCAGGGATGTATTGCTGACGCCTGAGTTCGGCAACATGGGCATCGCCGACTTCGCCCTGATGCCGGAGGGGATCAAGCTCGGGGAGCAGGTGGCCAACCGCGCCTCGGCCCAGCTCGATGCGCTCTCCCTCTCGCCTGCCGCCTATGCCGCCTATCGCAACCAGAAGCTGAGCCGGCGCGCCGAGCGCAGCGGCCAGCCCGCCTACTACATCGACAAGGTGGAGATCATCAACAAGTCCCGTCTCTCCGACGAGACGGTGCGCGCCATGCTGAAGGTGCGGCCCGACAAGATCCAGACCAACGAGAGCCTGGAGGCGGGCATTCGCCGGCTCTATGCGCTGGAGTCGTTCGATCGCATCACCTACGAGGTGGAGGAGCGGGGCGGCGAGAACGTGCTGGTGGTCAACGCCAGCGAGAAGAACTGGGGGCCGGGCTACCTCAACTTCCAGTTTGGCTTCTCCGATGACTTCGAGAGCAGCTCCAACTACAACGTGGGCATGTCCTACACCCTCACCAACGTCAACGACTGGGGGGCCGAGTGGCTGACCGAGGCATCACTCGGTACCGCCAAGCACTTCAAGACCGACTTCTACACCCCGCTGGAGCCCTCCCAGACCTTTTTCGGCGAGGCGAGCCTGGCCTACGACAAGACCCAGCGTCGTATCTTCATCCCCGAGGAGACGCGGGCGGCGAATGAGGTGAGCTATGTCGACTCCGAGTACAACTTCACCAACGTCGATCTGGCGGTGGGCTGGAATCGCCAGCCCTGGAGCCGCCTCTCGCTCGGGCTGGAGGGGAAGGTGGGCGACATCGACGTGCGCAACGTGGCGGATGCCAAGGTGGATGCCTCCTCCTGGGGCCCCTATGTCCGCTTCGAGCACGATACCCTCGACAGCCGCTACTTCCCCTATCAGGGCGCCTACTGGGACATCAAGGGGGGGTACTCCTCCGTCCGGCTGGATGACAACGACACGCTCAACGAGCGCTATGAGGGGCTCAACTACCACCTGGCGATGGTCAAGCCCTGGTCCTGGGACAGGCACAGCCTCAACCTGTTGCTGGAGGGCGGGGGCTCCACCTCCCAGGAAGAGCTGCCGCTGTTCGTGCAGGATCTGGGCGGGTTGTTCCGCATGTCCGGCTTCCAGCGCTATCAGCTGAGCGGCCGCTACAGCCTGTTTGGCGGGCTGCGCTACATCTACCGGGTGGCGGACAACGACTTCGGTGCGCTGCGGGCGCCGCTCTATCTGGGCGGCTCCCTCGAGCAGGGCGGGGTGTGGGACAAGGGGGAAGACATCAGCATGGAGAGCTCCTTCACTGCCGGCTCCGTCTACGTGGGGGTGGAGAGCTTCCTCGGCCCCATCTTCCTCGGCTACGGCATGGCGGAGGGGGGCAACGACATGTTCTATCTGCAATTGGGCAGCACATTCGAATAACGGCCAAATGATGCCTTTTTGTTAACTTATTTCTGGTGTGCCATTTATCTGTTTGTAAAACACCAGCAACTTTAGATGGTTATGTTGTTTTGATGAATATCTGTACAGGCTTTGGATTTTAATTAGTCGTTAAAACTTATATAGTGGGGGGCACCCTACGGGTGTCCCGCAAGGACGATCGCCGCGAGCGTGGGCGAACCCCAAAAAAAGACCAAAGAGGAATTAGTCGTGCTTGAAACATACCGTAAACACGTCGCAGAACGTGCCGCCGAAGGCGTGGTTGCCAAACCTCTGGACGCAGAGCAGGTCGCCGCCCTGGTTGAGCTGCTCAAGAACCCGCCCGCTGGCGAACAAGACTTTCTGAAAGAGCTGTTGTCCTCCCGTATTCCCCCTGGTGTTGATGAAGCGGCCTATGTCAAAGCCGGCTTCCTCACCGCCGTCGCCAAGGGCGAAGCCCACTCTCCCATCCTGAGCGCTGCCGAAGCCGTCGAGCTGCTGGGCACCATGCAGGGTGGTTACAACATTCAGCCGCTGATCGACTTGCTGGACCACGCGACCCTGGCTCCTCTTGCCGCCAAGGGCCTCTCCCATACCCTGCTGATGTTCGACTCCTTCCACGACGTGGAAGAGAAGGCCAAGGCGGGCAATGCCCACGCCAAGCAGGTGATGCAATCCTGGGCCGACGCCGAGTGGTTCCTCTCCCGCCCTGAACTGGCCGAGAAGATCACCGTCACCGTGTTCAAGGTAACCGGCGAAACCAACACCGACGATCTGTCGCCGGCGCCGGACGCCTGGTCCCGCCCGGACATTCCGCTGCACGCGCTGGCCATGCTGAAGAACGCCCGTCCCGGCATCACCCCGGACAAGGATGGCGTCATCGGCCCGATCAAGACCATCGATGCGCTGAAAGAGAAAGGTTTCCCGCTGGCTTACGTGGGTGACGTGGTCGGTACCGGTTCTTCCCGCAAATCCGCCACCAACTCGGTGCTCTGGTTCATGGGCGACGACATTCCGCACGTGCCGAACAAGCGCGCCGGCGGTGTCTGCCTCGGCGGCAAGATTGCCCCGATCTTCTTCAACACCATGGAAGATGCCGGCGCTCTGCCCATCGAAGTGGACGTCTCCAAGCTGGAGATGGGCGATGTGATCGACATCTACCCGTTTGCCGGCAAGATCTGCAAGCACGGCACCGACCAGGTGCTGGCGCAGTTTGAACTGAAAACCGACGTGCTGATCGACGAAGTGCGCGCCGGTGGCCGTATTCCGCTGATCATCGGTCGCGGCCTGACCGACAAGGCCCGCGAAGCGCTGGGTCTGCCGTTCTCCACCGTGTTCCGTCGCCCGCAGCCGGTGGCCGATACCGGCAAAGGCTTCACCCTGGCCCAGAAGATGGTGGGCAAGGCATGCGGCGTGCAGGGCATTCGCCCCGGCACCTACTGCGAGCCCAAGATGACCACGGTCGGCTCCCAGGACACCACTGGCCCGATGACCCGCGACGAGCTCAAAGACCTGGCCTGCCTCGGTTTCTCCGCCGATCTGACCATGCAGTCCTTCTGCCACACCGCGGCCTATCCCAAGCCCATCGATGTACAGACCCACCACACCCTGCCGGACTTCATCATGAACCGCGGCGGTGTCTCCCTGCGTCCGGGCGACGGCGTCATCCACTCCTGGCTGAACCGCATGCTGCTGCCGGATACCGTGGGTACCGGTGGTGACTCCCACACCCGTTTCCCCATCGGCATCTCCTTCCCGGCGGGCTCTGGTTTGGTGGCCTTCGCCGCCGCCACTGGCGTGATGCCGCTGGACATGCCGGAATCCGTGCTGGTGCGCTTCAAGGGCGAGCTGCAGCCGGGCATCACCTTGCGTGACCTGGTCCATGCCATCCCCTACGCCGCCATCCAGAAAGGGCTGCTGACCGTCGAGAAAGCGGGCAAGAAGAACATCTTCTCCGGCCGCATCCTCGAGATCGAAGGTCTGCCGACCCTGAAGGTGGAGCAGGCGTTCGAGCTGGCGGACGCCAGCGCCGAGCGTTCCGCCGCTGGTTGCACCATCAAGCTGGATAAAGAGCCGATCATCGAGTATCTGAAGTCCAACATCGTGATGCTGAAATGGATGCTGTCCGAAGGCTACGGCGACGTACGCACCATCACCCGCCGCATCAAGGGGATGGAAGAGTGGCTGGCCAACCCGGTGCTGATGGAAGCGGACAAGGATGCCGAGTACGCCGAAATCATCGAGATCGATCTGGCCACCATCAAGGAGCCGATCCTGTGCGCGCCGAACGATCCGGACGATGCCCGCCTGCTGAGCGACGTGGCTGGTGACCAGATCGACGAGGTGTTCATCGGTTCCTGCATGACCAACATCGGCCACTTCCGCGCCGCCGGCAAACTGCTCGAGAAGTATCAGGGCGAGCTGCCGACCCGCATGTGGATCGCCCCGCCCACCAAGATGGACAAGGATCAGCTGACCGAAGAGGGCTACTACGGCATCTTCGGCCGGGTTGGTGCCCGCATCGAGATCCCGGGCTGCTCCCTGTGCATGGGCAACCAGGCGCGGGTAGCGGAAGGGGCCTCCGTGGTCTCCACTTCCACCCGCAACTTCCCGAACCGTCTGGGCAAGGGTGCCAACGTCTATCTGGCCTCTGCCGAGCTGGCTGCGGTTGCCGCCATCATCGGCAAGATCCCGACGGTGGCCGAGTACCTGCAGTACGCCAAGACCCTGGACGCCACTGCGGCCGACACCTATCGCTACCTCAACTTCAACGAGATCGCCTCCTACACTAAGAAGGCCGATGCGGTGATCCTGCAGCAAGCGGTATAAGGGTCGGCGTCGCCATGGCGCTCCCGTGTTGATGCAAAGCCCCGGCCCGTGCCGGGGCTTTTGTTTGCATTCTCATCAACTGCTTGTTTTTTGCTCTCATTAGGGCCCAATTCAGCATCGGCTGTTAAGGTGGGCGGCCATCTTTGCTGTCTGGTCCCGCTATGCCGATATCACTGTCCAACCTGGATTTCTCCCGTCCCTGGCTGCGTTTGGGGTGTACCCTGCTGCTGTTCACGCTGCCCCTCGCACTCGGGTTGTGGATGCTCTACAACGGTCACCTGCAGATGCTGGATCGTCAGTCAGAGCGCTCGGCCCGGCAGGCGGTCACCCTGATGGAGACCATGCTGGCCCACGCCGAGAGCGCCAACCGTACCTTGCTGCCCTTCGTCGAACAGCCGTGCGAACAGGCCCTGTTCACCCTGCGTCAGCAGGTGGCGCTGGTGCCCTTCGTGCGTACCGTCAACCTGGTGGGGGAGCAGGGGATCTACTGCAACTCGCTGTTCGGTGCCATCCAGTGGCCGGACCGGGCCGAGAGTTACAGCGACGGACGGTTACGGCTGCTGGCGGGCAATCAGGTGCGGGCCGATCACCCCCTGCTGGCGCTGCGTGACAGCGAGGGCAGGGGGGCTGCCTTCAGCACCATAGACGGCGATTACCTGCGCTTCATGCTGGTGCTGAGCGGGCGGCCCTGCACCCTGCTGCTGCACGTGGGCAAGCAGTGGCTGGATGAGCGGGGCGTACTGAGCGAAGGGGGTCAGCCGTTGCCAACCCTGGCCAGCCATGAAGTCCGTTCCGACCGCTATCCGCTCTCGATCTATGCCGGACACGAGATCCCCTCGCTCTGGTCCTCCCTGTGGCAGGCCCGGCAGTGGGCCATTATGGTGCTGTTTGGGCTCTGCTTCGGCTTTGCCCTGCTCATCTGGTGGTTGCTGGGACGGCCCCGCTCTCCCGTGGTGGAGCTGGCTCGCGCCCTGCGCAATCGGGAGTTTGTGCCCTATTTGCAACCGCTGGTGGCGGCGGGAAACGAACGGGTGATGGGGGCCGAGGTGTTGATGCGCTGGCAGCATCCGACGGCCGGGCTGATCCGCCCTGATCTCTTCATTCCCCAGGCGGAGGCGAGCGGTCTGATCGTGCCGATGACCAGCCTGCTGATGGAGGAGGTGGCTCGCGAGCTGAGCATGGAGCGCGACCTGGTACCCGACGGGTTTCACATCAGCTTCAACATCAGTGCCGCCCACTGCCGCGACATGGCGCTGCTTGCCGAGTGCCGGCGCTTCCTCGATCACTTCGCGCCGGGCCAGGTAGTACTGGTGTTGGAGCTGACCGAGCGGGAGCTGCTGGTGGCGGATCCCCAGACCCTGGCGCTGTTTCGCCAGCTCGACGAGATGGGGGTCAGGCTGGCCATGGACGATTTTGGCACCGGCCACTCCAGCCTGCACTACCTGCAGCAGTTCCATGTGGACTATCTCAAGATAGATCAGTCGTTTATCGGCAGGATCGGCACCGAATCCCTGTCCGAGCACATAGTCGACAACGTGATCGATCTGGGGACCCGGCTCGGCCTCGCGCTGGTTGCCGAGGGGGTGGAGACGCGCCAGCAGGCCGACTACCTGAAAAGCAAGGGCGTCGACTACCTGCAGGGCTATCTGTTTGGCCGCCCGCTGCCGCTGCGCGATTTTCAGGCTGCGCTGGGCCGGCCTCAGGCCGAGCCCGCGGCGCCGGCGGTCTCGGCCTGAGCCATCAGGTGAGGGATTGCAGCCACTCCGCCAGTCTGGCGTGGGCACTGCCGGGAGCGGGCGGGGCGGGGGCGAGCAGGTGGTAGCCGGTGCCGTCGGGACAAAAGCCGAGCGGCGCCACCAGCAGGCCGGCCTCGATGTCGTCGCACACCTGCCGGTAGGGGCCGATGGCGACCCCCAACCCGGCGACGGCCGCCTGCAGGCTGAAGTAGAAATGCTCGAAGGTCTGCCCCGGCGCCTCCTCGCCGGCGGACTGGCCGGCGTGCTGCAACCACTCCTGCCAGGCTCCCGGCCGGGTCTTGGTGTGCAGGCGGGGGGCTGCAGGGCGCAGGGCCGGGCCGTTGGCCCCCGTCTCGAAGAACTGTGCCACCTTGCCCGGCTGGCAGACCGGCCCGGTCAGCTCCTCGAACAGCGGCTGGCTGTAGAGCTCGGCCGGCCACTGGAAGTCGTTGCGCCGGATGGCGAGATCGATGCCGCTGCCGAAGCTGAGGGCACCGCCACCGGCCATCAGGTGCACATCCAGCTCGGGATGTAGGGTCTGGAAGGCGGGCCAGCGCGGGATCAGCCAGCGCATCAGCAGGGTCGGCTCGCAGGAGATGACCAATGAGGGTGGTCGCCCCTGCTGGCGCAGTGCCTGCGCCGTCTGGCGGATACCGCCCAGCCCCTCCCTGACCGCCTGATAGAGCCGTTCGCCCGCCTCGGTCAGAAAGACCCGGCGCTGGCGCCGCTCGAACAGCATAACTCCCAGATCCTCCTCCAGCAGCCGTACCGCCCGGCTGACGGCGCCGTGGGTGAGGTGCAGCTCGTCGGCGGCGCGGCTGAAGTGCTCGGTGCGGGCCGCCACCTCGAAACAGCGCAGCGCGGTCAGGGCGGGCAGTGACAGGCTTTTCTGTGAATTATTCTCACCGTTCATGTCAGAAGTTATCGTTCGTTATTGGTGCTATGGCCAAATAAAATAGCCGATATTCCATGTGATCAGGACTATTTTCATGACCGAACTGTTAGCCGTAGTGGCCATTACCTTCTTTGCCGTCATCAGCCCCGGGCCCGACTTCGCCATGGTGTCGCGCAACAGCCTGCTGCTCTCGCGCCGCAGCGGGGTGCTGACGGCGCTGGGCATCGGCGCCGGGGTATGCGTGCACGTCACCTACACCCTGCTCGGGGTGGGGCTGCTGATCCAGCAGTCGCTCTGGCTGTTCAATCTCATCAAGCTGGCGGGGGCCGCCTACCTCATCTTCCTCGGCATCAAGATGCTGCGGGCCAAGCCGGTGAGCGCCGAGGTGCTGGCCGAGCAGCCCGCCCTCTCCAGCCTGGGGGCGCTGCGCACCGGTTTTCTGACCAATGTGCTCAACCCCAAGACCACCATCTTCATCGTCAGCCTGTTCATGCAGGTGGTGCAGCCGCAGACACCGCTGGCGGTCCAGCTCGGTTACGGCGCCTTCATCGTGCTGGCCCATGCCGTCTGGTTCAGCGCGGTGGCGATCTTCTTCTCCACCGACTCGGTGCGGGGTCGGCTGCTGGCGGTGCGCCACTGGATCGATCGGGTGTTTGGCGGTCTGCTGGTGGGATTCGGTATGCTGCTGGCACTGACCCAGCAGACGCGCTGAGGCGAGGGGAGAGGCGATCTCCCCTATCCACCCCCGACTGTAGGGGCTTGTTTTTCATGCCTTGTGGTCCGCTTTTCGGTAGAATTGGCGCTCATTTTGACGTCAATAAAGATGAGGGGCGGTATGACGGTCAGGTTCCAGGCATTTCACAGCATCAAGGCGATAGGTCAGCGGGAGGTGCTGTTCAACTGGTCCAGGACCAATCCGCTCGGCGCACTGGAGCAGGTGTGGCGTCCGAAGAATCGCGACGAACTGCAGCAACTGCTGCGGGAAAACCCCGAGCGCAAGCTGCGCCTCATTGGCTCCGGCCTCTCCTTCGAACCCATCCACAGCGTCTATGCCGAGGGCAACCAGGCGCTGCTGGTGGACTTGCACCACCTGCGTGGCCAGCTAGGGCAGACCGCCGACACCGTCACCTATCAGGCGGGCACTCCGCTGGACACCGTCTACGCCGATCTCATCGCCATGGAGCGGATGCTGCCTGCTTCCCCCGGCGTCATCGGCATCCAGACCCTGGGCGGTGCGCTCAGCACCGGCACCCACGGCCAGGGGCTGCACCAGTCCGCCCTGTGCGATGCGGTGGCGGCCATGACAGTCATGCTGGCCAGTGGCGAGATCATCCGGGTGGATCGCACCGACTCGCGCTTTGGCGCCTTCGTGATGGGCATGGGCATGCTCGGCATCCTGCTCGACGTCACCCTGCAGACCGTGCCCAACCGCATCATGCGCTGCACCAAGTTCACCACCGACTATCCCTTCCTGCTGGCGCACAACGAGCGGCTCAACCGCGAGCACGCCTTCGTGAAGAGCTGGTGGTTCGCCTGGACCGGCGAGAGCCACATCTGGCTGGTGGATCCCGCCTCCGAGGAGGAGGTGGCCCGTTACCGCGCTGGTGGCAGCGAGCCGCTGCTGCTGGAGGGCGACATCGACGCCCGCATGAATGCCACCATAGATGCGACTCTGCAGAAGATGGCCAAGGACACCAAGGATGAGGCGCTGGCCGGCGAGCACTTCGAGACGGTGCGCCGCTTCAAGGACGCCTCGGATCTGGTGGGCAACGTCTACCAGATCCTCTGCAAGGGGATCCCGGCGCCCCAGATCAACTGTGAAGTGGCTGTGCCGCTGCATCGCATGAACGAAGCGCTGGAGACCCTGCAGGCGTGGCAGCAGGCCAACCCCGGCGTGCTGCATTACCCCTTTATTCTGCGCTGTACCGGTCCCTCCAAGGCCTGGCTCAGCGCCGCCTATGATCAGTCGGTCTGCTGGATCGGGTTCCTGGTCTATCTGGCGGCGGACGGCACCTTCGTCAACGGCTCCATGGAGCAGATGCGCGAGCTGCAGCAACTGCTGGTGCCGCTTGGCGGCATCCCGCACTTCGGCAAGCACCTGGCGATGGATCTCTATGACTTCCCGGCGCTGCTGCCGCGCTGGCACGACTTCCTGGCCCTCAAGGGCGAGCTCGACCCCCACGGCCGTTTCGAAAACCGCTGGCTCGCCGACCTGTTTGCCAACCGGTAAGGATCTGACATGACCGATATGCAAGATACCCGTATCCCAGTGACTCTGCTGACCGGCTTTCTCGGCAGCGGCAAGACCACCTTGCTCAACCACTGGGTCAAGCAGCCCGAGCTCGGCGAGTGCGCGGTGCTGATCAACGAGTTCGGCTCGGTGGGGCTGGATCACCACCTGGTGCAGCAGGTGGACGAGCAGGTGGTGCTGCTCGATTCCGGCTGCATCTGCTGCTCGGTGCAGGGCTCTCTGGTGGAGGCGCTGCAGGGGCTGTTTATGAAGGCCATTCAGCGCAAGATCAAACCGTTCAAGCGACTCATCATCGAGACCACAGGCCTCGCCGATCCGGCCCCCGTGCTGTTCACGTTGAGGGAGGAGGGCTTTATCGCCCAGCGTTACCGCTTCGATGGTACCGTCACCGTGGTGGATGCCGGCCATATCGAGCAACAGTTGGCGGCTCAGTATGAAGCGGTGAAACAGGTGGCGCTGGCGGATCTGCTGGTGGTGAGCAAGGGCGACCTGGTGGATGGCGAGCAGCTGGAGCGGGTTGAAGCCCAGCTGGCGGCCCTCAACCCAGCTGCCCCGATCGAACGGGTCAGCAACGGGGTGCTCTCGCCTGCGGTGCTGGAGAAGCTGGGTGCCTACAACGAAGCGGCCGGGCGCGATGTACGCCAGCTGCTGGCCTGGCTGCGCACCGAAGCCCCGAAACAGGGGCTGGCCTCGCCGATGCAGCCCAAGATGAAGCCGTTCGCCGCCAAGGTGGGTACGGCCGCGCCGACCCACTTCGAGCACGGCAATATCGAGAGTTTCGCCCTGCGCATCGGCGAGCCGCTCAAGCCGTCCCGCCTGCTGGCCGCCATCGATGCGGTGCTGGCGCAATACGGTGATGCGCTGCTGCGGCTCAAGGGCATATTGCAGCTGGAGGGAGAGAGCCAGCCGGTGGTGATCCACGGCGTCCATGGTCAGCTCTATCCGCTGCAGGCGCTGGGAGAGTGGCCGGAAGGCAAGGCCCAGTCCCGGCTGGTGTTCATCGTGAAGAGTCAGGACAAGGCGGGCATAGAGCGGTTGTTCCTGGATACGCTCAAGGCGCCCGAGCCCAGCCTGGAAGAGCAGCTTAGAGCCATGCTCGGCCAGCCTGATGCCTGATGTAATGAGATGACCCGCGCTTGTGCGGGTCTTTTTTTGTCTGAAGAGGAGGTGGCTGCAGATGCCCGATAGCACACACATGGTGACCCCTGCCCAGCGCAAATGGCTGCCGCCGCTCACGGCGGTCGGTTTCTTCATGCAGACGCTGGATGGCACCATCCTCAACACCGCCCTGCCCAGCATGGCCGAGACCCTGGGCGAGAGCCCGCTGCAGATGCAGTCGGTGATCATCGCCTACATGCTGACGGTGGCGCTGCTCATTCCCGCCTCCGGCTGGCTGGCGGATAGATTTGGCACCCGCCGCATCTATCTGGCCGCCATCCTGCTGTTTACCTTGGGGTCTTTGGCCTGCGCCGCTGCCAACTCCCTGCCGATGCTGGTGGCGGCGCGGGTGCTGCAAGGGATTGGTGGCGCCCTGCTGATGCCGGTGGGCAGGCTGGCGGTACTGCGGGTTTACAGCAAGCACGAGCTGCTGCGGGTGATGTCGTTCGTCACCATTCCCGGCCTGGTGGGGCCGCTGATCGGCCCGGCACTGGGGGGTTGGCTGGTGGAGGTAGCGAGCTGGCACTGGGTGTTTCTCATCAACCTGCCGGTGGGGTTGCTCGGCTTTATCGCCAGCTGGTACTTCATGCCGGATCTGCGCCAGAGCACGGCCAAGTTCGACTGGCAGGGGTTCGTGATGTTCAGCGCCGGCATGGTGCTGGTGTCGGTGGGCCTGCAGGGGCTGGGAGAGCACAGCATCTCCACCGGCTGGGCGCTGTTTGCCCTGCTGTTCGGGCTGGCCGCCATGGCGAGCTACTGGCTCTACGCCGCCAATGCCGAGGAGCCGCTGTTCGGGTTGGGGCTGTTCAAGACCAGCACCTTCGCCATCGGCATCTGGGGCAACCTGTTTGCCCGGCTCGGCAGCGGCGCCATGCCGTTTCTCACCCCGCTGTTTCTGCAACTGGGGCTCGGCTTCTCGCCGAGCAAGGCTGGGATGACCATGATCCCCACCGTGCTGGGGGCCATGCTGACCAAGACGCTGGTGAACAAGCTCATTCCGCGCATCGGCTATCGCCGCATCCTGATTGGCAACACCCTGGCGCTCGGGGTGATGATCGCCAGCTTCTCCCTCATCGACAATCAGCTCCCCTACGGGGTGCTGCTGGGCTGGCTGATGGTGTTCGGTGCCATCAACTCGCTGCAGTTCTCCGCCATGAACACCCTGACCCTGCAGGATCTCAGCCCGGAGTTTGCCAGCAGCGGCAACGGCCTGCTGTCAGTGGTGATGCAGCTCTCCATGAGCCTGGGGGTGGCCATCGCCGCCAGCCTGCTGGGGCTCTTCTCGGCCGGCTCGTCGGCGGCGGATGGCCAGTGGCTGGGAGGTTTCCACCTCACCTATCTCTGCATCGGTCTCATGTCCATGCTGGCGGCGCTGATCTTCGCCCAGCTGGCGCGGGACAAGGGGTGAGCGGGGTTGTGCCGTCGGCAGTCAGGCCGATGGCGCAGGCAGGTAGCTGACCTGACAGGGCAGTTGCTCCAGCACCCGGGCCAGATGGGCCGTCTCCAGCAGAAAGGTCTGCTCCGGGTGGCCCGGCGTCCAGGTGAAGGAGTGATGACCCATCAGTTGAAGGTCTACCAGCAGCGGGATATCGGTGCGGGGCAGGAAGGGGCAGACTGCGCCCGGCAGGCAACCAATCTCCGCCTGCATCTCGTCGGCGGTGCAGATGGAGGGCTTGGCACCGAGCGCCGCCTTGACCGCCTTGTTGTCGAGCCGGCCGTCCCTGTGGGTCAGCAGCAGGGCGAAGCGGCCATCCTTGAACTTGAGAAACAGGGTCTTGCTGAATTCGGCCTGCCAGCCGAGGCGGGCTCTCACCTTTTCATCGGTGGCGTAATCGAGGATGGGTTCGTGCTCGAAGCGCTGGTGGGGCAGCCCGGCCAGCAGCCGGCAGTTGAAGTCGTGAATGGTATCGAGTGGCATGGGGTTCTCCTGTGATGGCGGCCATCCTGCCACTTGCACCGGCGCAGGCCCAATCACGGTTTCTTATCCGTTATCAGCTCCGTCCATCAACAACAAGGGCACCGCGAGGTGCCCTTGTCGTTCAGTGGTGCTGCAATTCGCCCGCGGCCCAGTGAAAGGGGATGGGGCAGAGTCGTTGGGAGGCCTTGTCGTAACGCTCCCACAGCTCACCGAGCGTGCGCCCATCCAGCGGATGGCGCAGGGTGGGGGCCAGTTCGGCCAGCGGCCAGAGCACGAAGGCGTTGCTGAGGATCTCGCCGCGCGGCAGCACCAGCGGCGTCTCGCAGACCAGCTCGCCATAGAGCAGCAGATCGAGATCCAGGGTGCGCGGGGCGAACTTCTTGGCGTCCGGCTCGCGGCCGTGGGCAAACTCCATGGCGCGCAGTCGCTGGCACAGGGTCGCCAGCGGCAGCTCGGTATCGGCGCCCACCACCAGGTTGTAGAAGGGGCGGCCGTTGAAGCCCACCGCCTCGCTCTCGAACACCCGGGAGACCTGCAGCTCGCCAAACTCGGCCTGCAGCGCATCGAGGCCGGCGCGGATATGGCGTTCCCGCTCGATGTTGGAACCCAGGCTGATATAGATGCGGGTCATCAGTTGGCGCTCGCGGCCGGGGTGCGGTGACGCAGGATCTCGACACCGACGCCGGCGGCATTGGGGACGGCGCCCGGTTTGGTCAGGGTGACCTTGACCCACTGTACCCGTTCGTCGGCCAGCACCAGCATGGCGACCTGTTCGGCCATGGTTTCGACCAGCTCCACCACCTTGCTGGAGGCGTGATCACAGATCTTGCGAGAGAGGGTGGCGTAATCCAGTGCCAGCTTGATATCGTCGGTTGCGGCGGCGGGGCGGTTGTCGAACCCCATCTCGAGGTCGAAACAGAGCTTCTGGCGAATGCCTTTCTCCCACTCGTATACACCGATAGTGGTCAAAACCTCGAGTCCGCGAATAAACACCTTGTCCATGACAGTACTTCTTCTTTACTCTTGATGGGCTGTGATGACAGCGCAGGGATGCAGGCCTGGCCAGCGGATGAGTGCCGGCGGCCGGTTTGGGCGACACGCGTTGGGCAACCCCACGCCGGCGCCAGAGAATGTGGCCCGCATCATACCCCATTCATATCGTGGTAAAAACGACCAAGATGACGGCCCTGACGATTTTGATGATTATTCTGGCCTACCTGGGCGGCTCGCTGTCCAGTGCGGTGCTGGTTTCCCGCATCACGGGTCTGCCGGATCCCCGTGATCACGGCTCCCACAACCCGGGGGCCACCAATGTGCTGCGCCTCGGTGGTCGGCTGGCGGCCGTGGTGGTGCTGCTGCTCGATGTGCTCAAGGGCACCGCTCCCGTCTACCTTGCCTGGTATCTGCAGATCAAACCCGTCTACCTCGGCTTTATCGGGGTGGCTGCCTGTCTCGGCCACATGTACCCCATCTTCTTCCACTTTCGTGGCGGCAAGGGAGTGGCCACGGCGCTCGGCACCATGATGCCCATCGGCTTCACCATGGGGGGCGCGGTGATCGGCACCTGGCTGCTGGTGCTGCTGGTGAGCGGCTATTCGTCGCTGGCCTCCATCATTACCGTGTTGCTGACGCCGCTCTTTACCTACCTGCTCAAGCCGGAATACACGTTGCCGGTGTCGCTGCTCTCCTGCCTCATTCTGATCCGCCATCACGAGAACATTGCCCGCCTGCTGAAGGGGGAGGAACCCAGAGTCTGGGGCCGCCAGAATCGCGCCGAGCAGGAAGAAGTGCTGGAAATGGATGATCCTGAGCAAAAAAGAGACGAACGAGACAAAAAGTGAAATTTCCCGTTGACCACCTGCCTTAAAATCCGTTTAATAGCGCCCACGCCCAGATAGCTCAGTCGGTAGAGCAGGGGATTGAAAATCCCCGTGTCGGCGGTTCGATTCCGTCTCTGGGCACCAAATTTTGGTGCCATGAAATAAAAACTTGTTCATGCACAATGGTTTAAAGTGTGCCGGCTTAGCTCAGTAGGTAGAGCAACTGACTTGTAATCAGTAGGTCACCAGTTCGATTCCGGTAGCCGGCACCATTTGCCCAGATAGCTCAGTCGGTAGAGCAGGGGATTGAAAATCCCCGTGTCGGCGGTTCGATTCCGTCTCTGGGCACCACAATAAAGGCGATGAGATAGCGATATCTGGTCTCCAAAGTACAATTCCTCCTTAGTTCAGTCGGTAGAACGGCGGACTGTTAATCCGTATGTCACTGGTTCAAGTCCAGTAGGAGGAGCCAATTCAAAAGCCCAGCAGCAATGCTGGGCTTTTTCTTTGCCCGTTTGCCGCTGTCTGGCACTCACTGCGGACAATAAATGGGCCAACCGGCGCCAAGTTGTCGCATGGCTCACCCTGTCCCCTCCCCATCAGTGACTTCGTCGGCTCGGCTAGTATGATGGCTTGCTGAGTCCGTCTCCTGCCCGGTTCGGGTCATGCAGGCTTATCGGGTACCAGGCCCGGTGCAGGCAAACGGAACCGTTTCTTGAGCGAGGTCATCCATGAATGCAACAGAGCTTTGGCAGCTTTCCCCCGAGCAGTTCAACGAGTGGCGCCGGGCCAACGACTATCCCTTGATCTGGGATCTGCTGATGGCGTCACTGCCCCATTTCGACGACTGGATGACGGAGCAGAAGATCGACAAGCAGGTGATCTTCCAGATCGGCATCGCCCGCTTCATCAGCTCCCGCTGCGTGTTGAGCCTGTGCCTCTACATGAGTGATGACAAGATCAGGCTCTATGAGACCGCCTCGAGCGCGCTGGAGTCCCTGCGCAAGAGCGGGCTGATCCGTGCCGAGACGCGCTTTGAACCCTACTGCATGTGGCTGGCCGGCAAGTACGGCAAGGACGAGGTGAAGCGGGTGCAGAGCCTGCTCTCGGTCTCCGAGAACAACAAGGGGGAGGCCCAGGTGCTGGGCAAGCACCGCCTGCTCAACATCGGCGGCGTCGAGCTCCAAAGCCCCATCATCTCCGGCCGGCTGCTCGACTTCACCTGCCTGGACGAGCTCTCGCTGGATGGCGCCGTCAACAACTCCAAGGTCTATCTGTGGCACTGCTCGGCCAAGGGGGTGAGGGTCAACGGCGGGGTGATCGGGCTCGATCTGTTCGACTCCCTGCTGTGGGACCACAGGGCCTGGGCCAAGAAACGTGAGCTGGCGCTGGAGGACGGAGTGTTTCAGGACTTCACCATCGAGTGCGAGGAGATCCGTTTTCACTCCTCCCGGGCAGTGCTGAAAAATTTCAACGTGCGGGCCAAGAACTTCGACGCCACCATGGAGCACACCAACCTGGACAAGGTGCAGGTGGCCTACAACGAGAATGGCCGGGTCGATCACAGCGAGGCCAGCAAGCTCTACCGCAATGCCAAACGGCTCTTCTCCAGCGTGGGTGATACCGTCGATGCCGGCGAGTGTTACTACAAGGAGAAGCTGCACGAGATGAAGTCGCTGGCGAGCCCCAGGGAGCTGTTCAAGGAGTGCTGGCTGCGCAGTGGCTGGCTCAAGAAAGGCTGGCTCACCCTGCTGTGCTACCTGAAGTGCGCGGCCAAGTTCATCAGCTTCATCACCTGGGGCTTTGGCGAGCGGCCGATCCGCAGCCTGCTGCTGTCGATGGGGGTGATCCTGCTGGCGACCCTGACCTATTTTCTGGCGCCGGCCTCGGTTACCTACCACCACCTGGGCCGCTCGCTCTACTTCAGCATTGTCACCTTCGTGACCCTGGGCTATGGCGACATCTCCCAGACCTCCTCCCCGCTCCAGCTGCTGTCGGCCATCGAGGCCTTCTGCGGCATGTTTCTGACCGGGCTGTTCCTGGCGGGATTTGCTTCCAAGACCAAGCAGTATTGATGGGGCGTCGGCGGCCGGTCGAGCGGGTCAGACGGCTGGCGTAATCTCCTGCATCTTGAGCCAGAAGGCCTCCTGGCAGGGGTTGTGGAACAGCTTGCGGGCGGGTGTGATGGGAATGGGGCTGGTGACCACCCGGTAGCTGATCCAGCACTCCGGGCAGAGCTGCGGGGAGGACTCTTCGTCCTGCTCGCTGTGTTGTTCACTCTGCTGGCGGACGATGATCGCCGGCCCCGCCTGGCGATGGATGGCCCTGATGTAGGTCACGAGGTCGTTCATGGTGCTGCTGGATGAGTAGATGGATGGCCGATGGGGCGAGCTTACCCGCGCCGGCCGTGGACGGCAATCTCGCCCGCCGCTTGTCGGGTGGCGGGCATTCAGGAGAAAAGTGATGGGGATCCCTGCTGACAAGGCCGAGCTGCTGCTCGCCATCGAGACGAACTTTGGCAAGCTGTTCAAGGCCTTGCAGGCCGTCCCCGAGGGCCTGACACAAGAGCCGGTGATGGAGGGGCACGGCAAGGGCACCCCCATGAGCGTGGCCAATCTGGTGGCCTACCTCATCGGCTGGAACGAGCTGGTGATCAAGTGGATCGAGCGGGATGCGGCGGGTCTGCCGGTGGATTTTCCCGAGACCGGTTTTAAATGGAACGAGCTGGGCGGGCTGGCGCACAAGTTCTATCGGGACTATGAGGGGCTGACCTACCCGCAGCTGCTGACCCGACTGGTGGCGGCCAGGGCCCGCATCGTCGAGCTGATCGGGCAGCGCAGCGACGATGAGCTGTACGGTCGCCCCTGGCATGAGCGCTGGCCGCTGGGGCGGATGATCCAGTTCAATACCGCCTCGCCCTATCACAACGCCAACGGCCGGCTGCGCAAGTGGTTGAAGAGCGAAGGCATGAAGCCGTAGAGCTCGTTGGCGGCGAGCACAGGCGAGGGGGTGGCAAGGCGCAGGTCTCCCCCCTTGTTTCGCTGGCAGGCCCCAGTTGTTATACTGCCGCCCCGTTTCGTCGCCGGGCTGGCCGTGGGCCGGCGTGCTGACGCGAGACGGGCAGACTGGACAGGATCGTCCGGCCACCCGTATTTCCTCCCTGGTTCAGCCGCGAGCGCGGCGAAGCGTCAATCCGTATGGCACGGGTTCGCGGCCAGCAGGAAGAGTCATTCAAGGAGCCCTTGTCGCAAGACAAGGGCTCCTGCTTTATGGGTGCCATAACAACAATACTCACCACACAGCGACAGATTTCAGGATTGGTATGGAAAATCAAGCAGTTAAAGATTCTCACCAGGGGGCCGCCTCCCTTCGCCGCTGGCTGGAGCCGGTATTGGTGCTGGTTATCCTCGGCAGCCTGTTTGGCTACCTCAGCAGCCAGATGGGCCTCTCCGCCCTGGTCAACACCCTGTTCAACACCGCCCACCAGCTGCTGCTCAACACAGTGCTCTTCATCATGGGCATTACCGTGCTGTCGGGCGCGCTCAGCCAGCTGCTCAGCGAGTTCGGGGTGATCCGCCTGCTGGAGGTGCTGCTGGCACCGCTGATGAAACCGGTGTTCCGGCTGCCGGGGCGCACCGCATTGGCGGCCCTGATGACCTTCTTCTCCGACAACCCGGCGGTGATCAGCCTCGCCAAGGACAGCCGCTTTCGCAAGGGCTTCACCCCCTGGCAGCTGGTGTCGCTCACCAATTTCGGCACCGCCTTCGGCATGGGGCTGATCGTGGTGACCTTCATGGCCACCCTGCAACTGCCGGGCGGCGAGTCCACCGCCAGCGCGGCGCTGATCGGCCTGCTCGGCGCCCTCATCGGCTCCGTGGTGTCGACCCGGCTGATGCAGCGGATGATCCGCCCGCTGGTGGGGGAAACCCCGATCACCGACGAGGTGGCGAGCGTGGGGGCCAAACCGGGTCTGAGCCAGGAAGCTGCCCCGACCTGGCTGCGGGTGCTCAACGCCCTGCTGGACGGTGGCAAGTCCGGGGTGGAGCTGGGGATGGCGGTGATCCCCGGGGTGCTCATCATCAGCACCTTCGTGATGCTGCTGACCTTCGGCCCGGGTGAGCAGGGCTACAGCGGTGAGGCTTTCCAGGGGGTGGCGCTGCTGCCGGTGCTGGCGGCCAAGGTGGGCTGGCTGTTCGAGCTGCTGTTCGGCTTCACCCACGCCGAGCTGGTGGCTTTCCCGGTCACCTCGCTGGGGGCTGTCGGGGCCGCCATGTCACTGGTGCCCCCTTTCATCGGCAAGGGCTGGATCACCGGCAACGAGGTGGCGGTGTTCACCGCCATGGGCATGTGCTGGAGCGGCTTCTTGAGCACCCACACCGCCATGCTGGATGCGCTCGGCTATCGCCATCTCACCTCCCGCGCCATCGTGGCCCACACCATCGGCGGCTTGTGCGCCGGGGTGGCGGCTCACCAGCTCTATCTCTGGCTGGGTTGAGCCATCAAGCAGCAAAAGGGCGCCTCGGCGCCCTTTTGCTTGTGTGGCCGTCCGGCGGCCTCACAGGTTGCCGGGTCTGGGGATGGGGATGCCGAGCAGGAAGTTGTCCATCATGCCGACCATGCGGCCCAGCTCGGGTTTGGTGATGGTGTCGTTGGCGCCCAGCTGCAGAGCCTTGTGGCGGTTGTCATCGCTCATCAGCGACGAGAACATGACGATGGGGGTGGTCTTGAAGGCGGGGGTATCGCGCAGCCGCTTGAGCAGGTGCATGCCGTCCATGCGGGGCATCTCCACGTCGGTGATGATGCCGCTGACAAACTCGGCTACCGGGATCTTCTCCTCCTGCGACAGGCGATCGAACTCCATCAGCATCTCCAGCCCGTCACCCCCGTCCTTGGCGGTCACCACGTTGTAGCCCGCGGTGCGCAGGGTGGTCTCGATCATCTTGCGGATGAAGGCGGAGTCGTCCACCACCAGGATGGTTTTGGCCTGGCGCATGGCCATCATGCGATCGTCGATGATGACCTTGCGATCCTGGGTCACATCGTACTTTTCCATGCTGAGCTCTGGGTTGATGTCGGCGATGATCTTCTCGAAGTCGAGGATCATGATGAGGTTGCCGTCGCGCCTGACCACCGCCACCACGCAGTCATTCTCGCCCGCCTCCAGGAACTGGCTGGGGGACTCCACATCCTCCCAGGAGACCCGGTGGATCCTGCTGACGCTGTCGATGAGGAAGCCGTTTGCCATCTTGTTGAAGTCGGTGACGATGACCACCTTGTTGCTGTTGTCCGGGTTGGTGCGGATGCCGAGCCAGCCGGCCAGATCCACCAGCGGGATCAGCCGCTCGCGCAGGGAGAAAACCCCCACCATGTGGCGCTGGGCATTGGGGTAGTCGGTGGTCTCCGGCACCCGGATCACCTCGCGCACCTTGGCGACGTTGATGCCGTAATAGGCTATTTTTTCGCGGCCATCGGGCAGCTGCTTCTTGAGGTGGAATTCGATGATCTCGAGCTCGTTGGTGCCGCTCTCGGTCAGGATGGATTTACGCTCTTCCCCGTCTTTGGACATCATGGTCACTCTCGTGCTTCTGGTTGCGCTGGCAGCACCCGCTGCGGTTTTCCCTCAGTATAGGAATGGATCCGCCGCTGACGGCGGGATCCACACAAGATCGCCTCCATAACCGCTTGATCCCGCAGGCTGGAAGGCGCGTATCAGCCTATCAGGAAAAGCGCGGGGCGATGGAGAAGGCCATCACACTCGCCACAAGGGGGCTCGTCATGGAAGAGAGTGTCGTGGTGATCGGCGCCGGCGGAGGGCTGGGAAGCGCCCTGGTCGAGCACTGGCTGGCGGCGGGCGCCGCGCCCGTCATCGCCGTCAGTCGCCAGCCGCAACCGGTGGGGCTCAACAGCAGCAGGCTGCACTGGCTGCGCTGCGATTACAGTGATGAACAGCTGGCAGAGGTGGTGGCCCGCATCGGCGAGCTGGCGCCGAGGCCGCGCTGGCTGGTGATCTGCAACGGCCTGCTGCAGCAGGGAAGCATCCGGCCTGAGAAGCGGCTCGAGGCGCTCAACCTTGAGGCCATGACCCAGCTCTACCAGACCAACGCTCTGCTGCCGCTGCGCTGGATCAGCCAGCTGCTGCCCCTGCTGGGGTCGAGCCCCTGTACCCTGGCGGTGCTCAGCGCCCGGGTTGGCAGCATTGGCGACAACCGCGCCGGGGGCTGGTATGGCTATCGCGCCGCCAAGGCAGCTCTCAACATGCTGCTCAAGTGTGCCGCCATCGAGCTCGCCAGACGGGCGCCCGGCGTCAAGTTGCTGGCGTTTCATCCGGGCACGGTGGATACCGCGCTCTCGCGACCGTTTCACGGCAACCTGGCCGCCGGCAGCCTGCACAGCCCGCAACAGGCTGCCGCGCATCTGGTGACGCTGATGGCGCGGCTGACGCCGGATGGCGAGCTGAGCTACCTCGACTGGCGAGGCGAGCCTATCGAGTGGTAGCGGGCGGCAGCAGCCGGGCCAGCAAACTGCGCAGCGTCTTGATGACCGCCGGCTTGCCTGCCAGTTGCAGCCTGGCCGCCAGCGTTCCCCAGTCGGCATATTGCCAGATGGTGGCGATCAGCAGTTGCCGCTCGGCGGCGTCAAGCTTTGCCAGTTGTGTCAGGCTGCCCGCCAGCCAGCGCTGCAGGCTGGGCTGGCACAGCTCGAACGGCTTGTGGTGGTGGGCAAAGCAGGCCAGCTCATCCTGATCAAATTCATCGAGCCCGCTCGAGCTGGCCTCACCATCTTGCAGACACTGCCACACCAACTCGGATTCAAGGGTTTTCAGCTCGCCCGCCAGCAGGGTGGGCAGCTGGCGCGCGAAACGCCGATGCCAGTCGGCCAGTTCGGCGGTGCGGGCCGGTTGCAGCGCCTTGAGCAGCAGGGCGGCGTGGCTGCCGCTGGCGGCATCTCGCTGCAGGCCGATGCGCAGCACCTTGAGCCCGGCCTTGCGCCAGAAGGGCAACAAGTCGGCGCTGGCCGAGAAGGCGGAGCCCAGATAGTCGAGCCCTGCCGCCTGATAATGCTGTTCGAGGTGGGTCAGCAGGAGCGACCCCAGCCCGTGGCGATGGAGCGCCGGATGAATGGCGATGCGCATCACCCGGGCGTAGCTGCGCGCGCCTGCGGTTTTGAAGCCGGCGTGCGCCAGCAGCGACTGGGGCAGCAGATGGCCGCGCGGGCGCCGCCGGCCGGCCCAGATCGCCTCGGCCAGCTCGTCTGCTATCTCTCCTTCCCGGGCCACCAGTGCCACCCCGAGCAGATGTGGGCCCTGCTCCAGCAGGTGTATGTCGAGGGCCGGGCTTTCCAGCAGGTAGCGCAGATCGCTCGGTGTGGTCTGGTAGTGGGCCAGCACCAGCAGGCCGAACACCCGATGGAGCAGCCCCTCGTCGGCAGCCAGTGCATCCTGCTCGAGCCGGCGCCAGCCAGGCTGGGTGGGGGCTGGCGGCGTCTCGACCTCGGCGTTGAGGCCGAGCAGCCGGAACACCAGTGGCTCCAGCGGATCCCGGTTACTCCAGCGGATCGGCTCGGCCAGGTGGATCTCCTGCCAGCCGGGCGTTTCGCGATCGAGTACCCGCTTGAAGCGCAGGCGAAAACCGCGCCCGGTGCCCTCGTAGCCGTGCTCTGTGGTGGCGAAGACGATGCGGCCGTGCCGGGCCAGCATGGCCTCGAGCAGCGGGGTCGGAATGGCGGCAGCTTCATCCACCAGCAGTAAATCGGGTTGCAGCTCTTCATGTACCAGCCGATCCGGCGAGCAGTAGCTGAGCCTTGCCAGCAGCTGTGGCGCGTCTTCAAGGGCACGGGCGGCGTGGGCAAACAGGGTGGCGACCGTGGCCTGGGAGGGGGCCGTCACCACGATCTGCAGATCGGGTTGTTGGCGCAGCAGCTCGGCGGCGGCCAGCCCCAGCAGGCTGCTCTTGCCGCGGCCCCGATCCGCGCTCAACACCAGCGGGCGGCGGCGGTGACCGTGCAACACCTTGTGGATGGCGGGCAGGGCGCGTGCCTGATCACAGCTCAGCGGCTGCGCTGGCCCAACCGGATGCCACGGGGTCGTCGTGGCTGGGGGCGTCAGCTCGAGGGCGGGATCGCCTGCCAGCAGCCGCACCAGCCGGGCGAGAAAGCCGTGACCCGCCAGCACCATGTCTTCCGGTTGTGCCACCAGCCGTACCCGGTCTGGATCCGGCCAGGTTGGCCATTGGGCCCGCGGCGGGGTCAGCAACAGCAGCAGACCGCCTGCCCGCAAGGTGCCCGCCAGCGCCCCGAATGCGTCGGGGTGAAAACCGCTGAAAGTATTAAACACAAGCGTGTCGCACTCCTGACCGAGCCGTTGCAACGCCTTGGCCGCCGGTTGTGGGTGGTGCTCGCTCGGGCCGTCCCCCAGCCAGTAGCTGACGCCGCTTAGCAGCGCCTCGGCTCGGGTGATGCAATCGGCCTCATCACCTTCCAGCCAGATCAGCCGCCGTTCGCCGGTATGGGCCAGCGCCTGGCGCAACTCGTCGAGCGTAGCCGGCATCATGAGGCGGGGCTGTCGGCCGGTTTGCGGGGCTCGAACATGCGGTCCCCCATCTGGTCAATGAAGGTGTGTGCCTTCTGCACCATGAAGCGCTCCGCGTCGGCGGGGTTGGCAAACAGATCGGAGCGGATGAAGCGGTGGGTCTGCAGCACGCCATCCAGCTCCTTGGTGATGCGGCCTGCCAGCCGATACTGGCCCCCTTCGGCCATGGGCTCGGGATAGATGAGGTAGCCGGCGTATTCGGTGGGCGTGACTTCGGCGACTGCAGCGGGCTGGCCGCCAAACAGGGCAGTGAACAGTTTCTTGAGCATGATGTTTCCCTCAGTGACAGGGCATTGTCACCAAGGGGTTGATGGCTGGCAAGCGGGGGATCTTATTACCAATCGTTATTTGCACTACGAACCATTCTCATTTAGATTTCATGGCAGTCCAGCATGAGGTAAACACTATGTACGTCTGTTTGTGCCGCGGCATCACAGATTCCCAGATCCGCAAGGCGGTACAGGCAGGCAAGACCGAGTTTCGCCAGCTCAAGCAGTCGCTCGAAGTGGGTGCCCAGTGTGGCAAATGCGTGCGCATGACCATGGAGATCATCGCCGCCGAACTCGACAAGGCCGAGCTGGAACAGGCGCCGCTCTACTACGAGGTGGCCTGAGCAGGGCCTGTCGCCAGTAAAACTGGCCCGTCTTTTCAATCCCTTCCCGCAGGCGAGCTGGCTCGCCGGACCTCTTGTTGTCACTTTTCTGGACTAAGCTCTAACGATCGAGGCCTAAGGCACGAACCAAGGAGCACTGTCGATGAAAGGAGATCCCAAGATCATTGCCCACCTCAACAAGGTGCTGGCCAATGAGCTGATAGCCATCAACCAATATTTTCTGCATGCCCGCATCTACGATGACTGGGGCCTCAAGGCGCTCGGTCACAAGGAGTACCACGAGTCCATCGATGAGATGAAACACGCCGACGAGCTGGTCAAGCGGGTGCTGTTTCTGGAAGGGCTGCCCAACTTGCAGGATCTGGGCAAGCTGCGCATCGGTGAGACGGTGGAGGAGATGCTGCGCTGCGACCTGTCGCTGGAGATGGATGCCATCCCGGACCTGAAGATCGCCATCGCCTACGCCGAGTCGGTGCAGGATTACATCAGCCGCGACCTGTTCCAGGAGATCCTGGAAGACGAGGAGGAGCACGTGGACTGGCTGGAGACCCAGCTCGATCTCATCGATCGCATCGGGCTGGAGAACTATCAGCAGTCCCAGCTGCATCACGGCGGCTCCTGAATAGTTATGGCATGAAAAAACGATTAAAAAACCCGCTGCGGCGGGTTTTTTAATGTCTGGCTGCATAGCTTTTCATGAGGCTTATCACCATGAAAAGTAAGCTTATTTTTGTTAATTAGGTCGCAAAAAAGTCCGCGGGAGAGATGCACTATTGGAACCCCTTATGGGGGACAAACAATAACAACGGTTAAAGGACTACACCATGCACTTCTTGCCCAACAAGCTGGCGCTGGCTTGCGCCATCGCACTCTCGCTCGCTGCCTGCAATGACAACAGCTCCAACGCCCCGGCGGATCCCGCCGCCACCAAGGCCTCTCTGATGCAGACCATGGACGAGGCCCTGCGCGAGGGCCAGGCGCTCGACCCCTACGGCTTTGCCATCGATGCCGCCAGCATCGCCAAGCGCAAGGCCCTCGACAGTTTTCTGCTCAAACGGCTGGATGCCCTGGACTCGAGCGTGTTGAGCGAACGGGACCGGTTGTTCTACGACATGATCCGCTGGGATCTGCAGATCAACCTGGCGGGTTACGATCTGCCCCAGTCCCAGATCCCGATCCATCACTTCCGCAACCGGGTGGTGGATCTGGCCGATGAGGTGGGGGCCGCTCCGGCCAGTGGCAGGGCCGCCCGCACCGTCGAGGGCGGCTTCGACTACTTCGAGCAGAGCTCGGCCGAGCGGGTCGCACCGGGGGATGCCGCCTGGCGGCGCGATATCGATCGCCCGGTCGCCGCACCTATTCCGGTGAGCAAGGCGAGGGCTGCCACCGCGCCACTGGCCTGGTATCAGGAGCACCTCACCTGGCTCAAGGCCTACGACAGCTACCTTGCCGAGGTGAAGCACCAGTTCGAACTGGGCAGCGCCCAGGGCAACACCCTGCCGGACGAGCTGGTGGACCGGCTGCTGGCCCAGCTCAACAGCAAGCTGGATGGGGAGGCGATCGCCGGCGCCTATCTCGGCTGGCAGCAACTGCCGGGAGAGGCGGACGAGGCGCTGCGCAGCGAGTACAAGGGGGTGCTGGACAGCATCAACGGCCGCTATCTGGCGCTGCGCGACTACCTGGATTACCGGCACGGCGGCGCCTATGCGGTGCGCCTTGGCAGCGGCGAGTGCGACGACGGTTTCTGCGGCATGACCAACGGGCGCGACTGGTATCGCTGGCTGCTGAAGAAGCACACCACCACCGACATGACGCCGGAGCAAGTACATGCGCTGGGGCTGAGCGAGGTGGAGCGGATCTTCGGCGCCATGGTCAAGGTGTGCCATACCGTCGGCAAGTGTGACAGCGACGACGTGACCCAGAGCAAGCAGAGCGGCCAGATCTACGCCTTTTTCCGCTATCTGAACGAGCCGGCCTTCTTCTATCAGAACCCGCTGGCGGTCTGGTCGGCCGGCCTCAACCCGGACAATGCAGCCGGGGCGACCCTGAGCGGGCCGCAGCAGCAGGCGCTGGCCGAACACGAGCGGGCACTGCAGGAGTACAACGTCTTCAAGAGCAAGGCGGCGCTGGTGCTGCCAGACTTCTTCGATGCCGAGCGCACCATTCCCAAGCTGGATTACGAGGTGGTGCCCGTCTCCTATGCGGATGCGCCATACGGCGGGGTCGCCTGGTATCAGGACGGCAACCCGCAGACCGGTCGCAAGGGGCAGTTCTTCCTCAACACCTACTACCCCTATGGTCTGCAGAGCTGGAACATCAGCACCCTGCTGGCCCACGAGGCGGCGCCGGGCCACCACTTCCAGATCACCATCGCCCAGGAGCTGGCCGCCAAGGATCCCGACTTCCCGCAGTACGTGGCGAACGCCTCCTACACCGCCTATGCGGAGGGCTGGGCGCTCTACACCGAATACCTGGCGGATCACGACATGGGGCTCTATCAGGGGCGTGGTCTCTATGATCCGGCGGTGGGGGACGTGAAGGTCGAGGGCTCGTCCGCTTTCAACAACCAGCTGCAGTACTTCGGCCGCCTCAACGAAGAGATGCTGAGGGCCATGCGGCTGGTGGTGGATACCGGCATTCACTGGTATGGCTGGAGCCACGACCAGGCCGTCAACTACATGAAGGAGAACTCGGCGCTGGGGGCGGGGGACATCAGCTCCGAGGTGCCGCGCTACATGGCCTACACCGGCCAGGCGACCTCCTACAAGGCGGGCCAGCTGGCGCTGATCCGGATGCGGGAGTCGGCCGAACAGGCGCTGGGCACAGGCTTTGACCTCAAGGCGTTCCACCACCATGTGCTGGAATACGGCATGCTGCCCATCTCGGTGCTGGAGCAGAAGAACAAGCAGTGGATTGAACAGTCGAAGTGATCACAGTTACGGCGCCCGGCAAGGCAACGGGCGCCGCTTTCGATTAGGATACGGCTCTATTCAAACAACACTGCTACGGATGATGTCCATGGAACAGATCGCCCGTGAGATGGCGGCCCACAAGCGAGTGGCGCTGGTGGCTCACGACAACATGAAGACCCCCCTGCTGAACTGGGTGATGCGGCGCAAGGAGGAGCTCAAGCTCCACCACCTCTACGCCACCGGTACCACCGGCACCATGCTCGGCAAGCAGGCACAACTGCCCATCACCTGTCTCTTCTCCGGCCCCATGGGGGGCGACCAGCAGCTCGGCGCCCTGATCGCCGAGGGCAAGATCGACGTGCTGATCTTCTTCTGGGATCCCCTCAATGCGGTGCCCCACGATCCGGACGTGAAGGCCTTGTTGCGCCTCGCGGCAGTCTGGAACATCCCGGTCGCCACCAACGAGGCGACCGCCGATTTCATCATGGACAGCCCCCACATGCGCCAGGCGTTCAGCGTGCAGATCCCGGACTACGCCGGTTATCTCAAGGCCAGAACCCAGTAACGGGGCAGAAACGACAGAGCCGGCCACAGGGCCGGCTCTTTTTATTGGCGGGAACGAAGATCAGCGCTGGAAGCTTTTTTGCGCGAACTTGGGTCTGGCATTCATGATCTGCTCCACCTGCTCGTCGCTCATCTTGCCGCGCGACAGCCCCAATACCTTGTAGGTGAGCAGCGGCCGGGCCGGCAGGGCGATCATCAGGGCGCGGATCTGGTTCTCGTCCTCTTTCTCGCGCACCGGTTTGCCATAGGCATAGGTCAGTACGCCGGCATCCATCAGGTTTTTGACGGCAGGCTCGGTGATCGGCAAGTTTATGACGCTTTTGCGTTGCAGCACGAACTCGCGCAGCACTGCCTTCTCGTTGAAGTCGAGAAAGGAGATCATCTGGGCCAGCTGATCCTGTTGGCGGCGGGATTGCCACTCGTCGCAGGCCCACTCCCAGGCGATCAGGAAGCCCTGACTGCAGAAGTAGGAGATGGCGATCAGCATGCCGACGCCGAGCCAGGCGGCGTGTGTGGCGGCCCACTGGCTGACGGCCCCCTTCATCAAACCGGCCGGAAACAGCAGGATGATGCTGCAGCAGAGCAGCAGCCAGACCATCAGCCAGTTGAGGCGGTTCAGTTGATAGAAATGTTGGATCCACCGTTTCATCGTTCACCCTTCCCAAATCAGTGTGGACAGTAGTCATCTCATAGCAAACGGTGTGCCAAGGCGGAGCGTTCACCGGCCGGGGAGTGGATCCGGATGGCAAAGATGGTGGAGAGGGCGGTTACATTCCCTTACAACTTGTTGAGCGAATGATCATTAGTTTGCCTTGTGAGGCGGCGCTCAACTTGGTAAAAAGCCCGCACTGTCATAGGGGAGTAGCAACCCGCCCGTGATCCGGGCAGGGCTCATGTCAACATTCTTGGATCCTCAGATCCATGGCATGGGCGGCGATGGCATCCATCGCTCTGCAAGACCTTTGGCCTCGATATGCAAGCCAGCCGGGCGAGCCGTATCGGGTCCATTGGTTGTTCTGCTCGCCTGGCGGTTACTCATCATGCTGATCACCCTGCTGTTATTTCTGCTCTCTGCCGTCACCATCTATCTGGCCTGCGAATATTTCGTCAACGGCATCGAATGGACCGGCTACCACTTCAAGTTCTCCCAGAGTGCCACCGGCTCCCTGCTGGCGGCCCTCGGCACGGCCCTGCCCGAATGCATCGTCACCCTGACCGCATTGCTGATGGGGGATGCTCCCGCTCAGCAGCAGATCGGGATAGGCGCCGCCCTCGGCGGTCCGCTGGTACTCTCCACCATTGGCTATGCCGCCGTCGGCGTGACCCTGCTGCTGTGCATGAGCCGCGAGCACAGGGCCATCGATGGCGAGGTGCAGCGCGAGATAGGCCGCGATCAGGCCTGGTTCGTCGGCATTTTCCTGGTGGCGGTGGCCCTCGGCATGGTGGCCTTCACCGGTAAAACCTGGCTGGCCCCGCTGTTCGTGCTGGTGTATCTGGTCTATGTGCGGCGCGAGCTGAAACAGACCGACAGCCACGAGGTCGAGTTGCCAGAGCCCCTCAAGCTGGATCCAGGCGCCGAGATCCCGGCGCTCGGCAAGGTGCTGCTGCAAACCCTGGTGGCGCTGGTGGTGGTGGCGCTGGCGGCCCAGCTGTTCGTTCACCAGCTGGAGAGCATGGGCGAGCTGTTCGGCCTTTCGCCGGTGCTGGCGGCCCTGTTGCTGAGCCCGGTGGCGACCGAGATGCCCGAGCTGATGAACGTGCTGATCTGGGTGCGGCAGGGCAAGCACCGGCTGGCACTGGCCAATATCTCGGGGGCCATGATGATCCAGGGCACCATTCCCAAGGCGTTCTGCCTGTTGTTCACCCCCTGGCTGCTGGACAGCACCATGATGGTCTCCTCGCTGGTGACGCTGCTGGCGGTCGTGCTGCTGTGGTGGGGGTTCAGTCGGGAGCGGATGACGGCGGGCAGGCTCGCCTGGGTGGGGCTTATCTATCTTGGCTTCTGCGGCTGGCTGATGGCGAACTGAGGCACCAGCCACACCACATGCAAAAGGGCGGGACCTTGTCCCGCCCTTTTTGTTGTCATCACCCCATGCCGGCCGATGCCGGCAAGGAGGTCAGAACTGCTGGAACCAGCGCTGGATCTGGGCCGGATCCTTGCTCTGGGTGAGCGAGAGCATCAACAGGATCCGCGCCTTCTGCGGGTTGAGAGTCTCGGCGGCGACGAAGCCGTACTTGGCGTCATCGATCTCGGCATCCAGGGTGGTGGAGCCGGTCGGTACGCGGGCGGATCGCACGACGCGGATACCATCCTTGCTCGCTTTGGCCAGGGTGTCGAACAGGGTGTGGTAGAGGTTGCCGTTGCCCACCCCGGCGCTGACGATACCGTCGAACTTGGCATCCACCATCGCCTTGGCCGGCAGGTCGGTGGCGTTGGCGTAGCTGTAGACGATGCCGACCTGCGGCAGCTTGTCGAGCTTGCTCACGTCAAACGGGGTCTTGCTGGTGTGCAGACGGGCCGGGCTGCGCTGATAGTCGATCTTGCCGTTGTGGATGTAGCCGAGTGGGCCGAAGTTGGGGGAGGCGAAGGTCTGCACCCCGGTGGTGTTGGTCTTGGTGACGTCGCGGGCATCGAGCACGGTGTCGTTCATCGCCACCATGACGCCACGCCCCTTGGAGGCGGGGTCAGAGGCGGTCACCACGGCGTTGTAGAGGTTCATCGGGCCGTCGGCGCTCATGGCAGTGGAGGGGCGCATGGCGCCGACCAGCACCACCGGCTTGTCGCTCTTGACGGTCAGGTTGAGGAAGTAGGCGGTCTCTTCCATGGTGTCGGTGCCGTGGGTGATGACGATGCCGTCCACGTCATCCTTGGCCAGCAGCTCGTTGACCCGCTTGGCCAGCTTGAGCCACACCTCGTCGTTCATGTCCTGGGAGCCGATCTTGACCACCTGCTCACCCTGCACGTCGGCCACGTTCTTCATCTCGGGTACGGCGGCGATCAGTGTCTCGATGGCCACCTTGCCGGCCTCGTAGTTGGACTGGGTGGCGGACTGTCCCGCCCCGGCAATGGTACCGCCGGTGGCCAGGATATGGACGTTGGGCAGGGCCATGGCCATCGGGGAGAGGGTCAGGCCGAGGACGGCGGCGAGCAGGGTCTTGCGGATCGGGAGAGTCATGCAGCAAATCCTTCTGAGGTGAGAAAAATTGCAGCAAGTTTGCGCTTTCTGTTGCCGGGGTTTGTGATGACTCTCACCAAAAAACAGCTGGGTACAGAATTTTAACCTGTTTTATACCTATATGGAGATAATTTAACTCGCCGAGAAGCCCTTGGCTTCGATCAGGGCGATCAGCTCGGCCTTGCTCAGTTCGCTCTCGATGACGGCCTTGCTGCTGGCAAAGTCGACGCTGGCGCTGCTGACGGCAGGCTGGGCCAGCAGGGCTTTTTGCAGGCTGGCGGCGCAGCCACCGCAGGACATGCCGGAGACGGTGAGTTCGATGGTCATGGGGTATCTCCTCTGTTGGTAGGCAGTCAGCGTAAAGCTGCCGCCCGCGGCAAGGTCAAGTCACCCGTCGCTTCCTTGTTGCTGCTGGCTAGCCCATCAGCCCCAGGTAGTTCATCAGGGCGGCACCCAGGCTGGTGCTGACCAGAGAACCCAGCGTAGTGGTGGCGATGATATTGCATGGAAGGCCAGCACGTTTGCTGCTGGCTAGCCCATCAGTCCCAGGTAGTTCATCAGGGCGGCGCCCAGGCTGGTGCTGACCAGAGAACCCAGCGTGGTGGTGGCGATGATTGTATGGAAGGCCAGCACGTTTGCTGCTGGCTAGCCCATCAGTCCCAGGTAGTTCATCAGGGCGGCGCCCAAACTGGTGCTGACCAGAGAGCCCAGCGTGGTGGTGGCGATGATGTTGGCTGCCAGCACGCTGTCGCCCCCCATGGCGCGGGTCATCACATAGCTGGCGGCGGCGGTGGGGGTGGAGCTGATGAGAAACAGGATACCGAGCGCCTGCGGGCTGAAGCCCAGCGCCCAGGCCCCCATCACCAGCAGCACCGGGATGCAGAACAGCCGATTGGCGGTGGCCCAGCCGGTCAGCAGGGCGCCCCCGCGCAGGGCCTTGAGGTTGAGGCAGGCACCGGTGCAGAGCAGGGCCAGCGGCAGGGTCATGTTGGCGAAGTAGTTGCCGGTGGTGATCACCAGCTGGGGCAGCTCGATGCCGAGCAGGCCGAAGGGCAGGGCGGACAGAATGGCGATGATCAGCGGATTTTTGGCGATCCCCTTGAGGATCGGCTTGATCCCCTTGCTGCCTCCCAGGCTGCGGGTGAGGGTGATCACCGCGAGCACGTTGTAGAGCACGGTGACCGAACCCACCAGCAGGGCGGCGGCGCCGATCCCCTCGGCGCCGTAGGCGTTCTGTACATAGGCCAGCCCCATGATCCCCATGTTGCCGCGAAAGCTGCCCTGCACGAAGATGCCGCGCTGGCGCTGCTCGGGGATGAAGCGGGCCGCCAACAGCTCCAGCACCAGAAAGCCGGTGAGGGTGCCGAGCAGGCCGTAGAGGATGAGCCAGGGGCTCGGCATGGTGGAAAAGTCGGTGCGCACCATGCTGAGGAACAGCAGGGCGGGCAGGGTGACCTGGAACACCAGGCGGGAGGCGGACTCGACGAAGCTGTCGGGCAACAGACCCAGCTGCTTGAGCCAGATGCCGAGCAGCAGCACCACGCAGATGGGGCCCGTGATGGAGAGGGAGAAGTGCAGACTGGCCAGCAGAGTCATGATGGATCTCCTGTGCGATAGACGGGGCCCGTGACGGAGAGGGAGAAGTGCAGACTGGCCAACAGAGTCATGATGGATCTCCTGTGCGATAGACGGGGCCCGTGACGGAGAGAGATGGAAGCAGACTGGTGAATAGACCCATGATGCGCGTCCTGTGCGATGGCGAATGGCACGGCGTTCGCCGGGGCCAAAGGGGCATTCTAACGCCATGGGCTTGTATTCACAGGGGTTAATCACAACAATGTGGGCAATTCCACCGCCGAGCCCCTGTGAGCCACTTCATGGACAAAAAACTGACCATCCTCGATATCGCCCGACTCAGTGGTGTCGGCAAGTCGACCGTCTCCCGGGTGCTCAATCAGGATCCCAAGGTGAAGCAGGCGACCCGTGACCGGGTGGAGCAGATCATCGCCGAACACGGCTTCGTGCCGAGCAAGTCGGCGCGAGCCATGCGCAGCCAGAGCCAGCAGGTGGTGGGGATCATCGTCTCGCGGCTCGACTCCAGCTCGGAAAACCAGGCGGTGCGCGGCATGCTGGAGACCCTCTACCAGCGCGGTTACGACGCCGTGCTGATGGAGAGCAAGTTCTCGCCCGCCAAGGTGCAGGAGCATCTGGCGGTGCTGGAGCGGCGGGGGGTGGATGGCATCATTTTGTTCGCCTTCAACGACCTGGACTATGCCGCCATGGCGCCGCTCAGGGATAAGCTGGTGCTGGTCGCCCGCGATCATCCCGGCTTCTCCTCGGTCTGTTTTGACGACGCCGGTGCGGTGCACACCATGCTGGACCAACTCGCCGCCCGCGGCATTCACGACATCGCCTACCTGGGGGTGGATACCAGCGACCTCACCACCGGCCAGCGCCGGCTCGACGCCTACCTCGGCTACTGTGCCGAACAGGGGCTGGCGGCGCGCAGCGCCCTCGGCGATCTCAGCCTGCAGAGCGGCTACCGGCTGGCGGGGGAGCTGCTCACCCCGACTACCGGCGCCCTGGTCTGCGCCAGCGACACCCTCGCCATCGGCGCGGCGAAATACCTGCAGGAGCAGGGGCGCAGCGAGGTGCTGGTGACCGGTCTTGGCAACAACCCCATGCTCAGCTTTCTCTTCCCCAACGCCCTCAGCCTGGATCTGGGCTACAAGGGGGCGGGCGAGCAGGCGGCCCGTCAGCTGCTCGGCCAGATCGAGCAGGATCTGCCTCCGCTGGCGACCATAGCCCCCAGCCACCCTCTGTGATTGCCATCACCTAGTCCTGCACAAAAACTGTGCTTTTTGTGAGCTCGGCCACGAAATGGGAACGTTCCCATTTTGATCTGGCCAGATTGTCGGCATGCTAAATGGGAACGATACCAAAAACGCTCGGGCCCACTGACTGGCCCAAAAGGGCGACGCAGACCAATATCAATGGAGTCACAGAGGGAAGACTCATGTCCAAGATCAACGCACAACACCTGGCCACGCTCATCGACAAGATCGGTGGCAAGGAGAACATCGCCACCGTCAGCCACTGCCTGACCCGGCTGCGCTTCGTCCTCAACGATCCGGCCAAAGCCGACAGCAAGGCCATCGAAACCATCCCGGCGGTGAAGGGGAGCTTCACCCAGGGTGGCCAGTTTCAGGTGGTCATCGGCAACGAGGTAGAGCAGTGGTACAAGGCGCTGACCGAAGAGATCGGCGTCAGCGGCGGCAGCAAGGAGGCCGCCAAGCAGGCGGCGCGCCAGAACATGAATCCGCTGGAGCGGGGCATCTCCCATCTGGCCGAGATCTTCGTGCCGCTGCTGCCCGCCATCATCACCGGCGGTCTGATCCTGGGCTTTCGCAACGTCATCGGCGACATCAAGATGTTCGACGATGGCACTCACACCCTCACCGAGATCAGCCAGTTCTGGGCTCAGGTGCATGCCTTCCTCTGGCTGCTGGGCGAGGCGATCTTCCACTTCCTGCCGGTGGGCGTCTGCTGGTCTGCGGTCAAGAAGATGGGTGGCTCCGAGATCCTGGGTATCGTGCTCGGTATCACCCTGGTCTCCCCGCAACTGATGAACGCCTACGGCATCGGTCAGCAGACCCCAGAGGTGTGGGACTTCGGCCTGTTCGTCATCCAGAAGGTGGGTTATCAGGCCCAGGTCATTCCGGCCCTGCTGGCGGGGGTATTCCTGGCCTGGGTGGAGACCAACCTTAAGCGCATCATTCCGGCCTATCTCTATCTGGTGATCGTCCCCTTCATCTCCCTGCTGCTGGCGGTGATCGTGGCCCACGCCTTTATCGGTCCGTTCGGTCGCTGGCTGGGTGACGGCGTCGGCTTTGCCGCCAAGGCCGCCATGACAGGTTCGTTTGCTCCCATCGGAGCCGCCCTGTTCGGCTTCCTCTATGCGCCGCTGGTCATCACCGGCATCCACCACACCACCAACGCGGTGGATCTGCAGCTGATGCAGAGCATGGGTGGTACCCCGATCTGGCCGCTGATCGCCCTCTCCAACATCGCCCAGGCGTCTGCGGTCGTCGGCATCATTCTGATCAGCCGCAAGGAGAACGAGCGGGAGATCTCGGTGCCTGCCGCCATCTCCGCCTACCTGGGGGTGACCGAGCCGGCCATGTACGGTATCAACCTCAAATACAAGTTCCCCATGCTGTGCGCCATGGTGGGTTCCAGCCTTGCGGCCCTCATCTGCGGTTTCGCCGGGGTGATGGCCAACGGCATCGGGGTAGGGGGCCTGCCGGGCATCCTCTCCATCCAGCCGCAATACTGGGCCGTTTACTCCCTCGCCATGCTGGTGGCCATCGTGGTGCCTGTGGTGCTGACCCTGCTGGTCTACAAGCGCCAGCAGGCGGCCGGCAAGCTGGCCCAGGCCAGCGCCTGATTCCACGCATCAGGGCGACCCGCAGGGGTCGCCCTCTCCCTTTTTCATTCGAGACAAGAGCAAGACCCATGAGCCAAACACCCTGGTGGCAGAGCGCCGTGATTTACCAGATTTACCCCAAGAGCTTTCAGGATTCCGCTGCCCGTGGCACCGGCGATCTCAAGGGGATCATGGCCCGCCTCGACTATCTCAAGACCCTCGGTGTCGATGCCCTCTGGCTGACTCCGGTTTACGTTTCCCCGCAGGTGGACAACGGCTACGACATCGCCGACTACCTTGCCATCGACCCCGCCTACGGCACCATGGTCGACTTCGAGGCGCTGCTGGCTGCCGCCCACGCGCGCGACATCCGCATCGTGATGGATATCGTAGTGAACCACACCTCCACCGAGCACGCCTGGTTCAAGTCGGCGCTGGGGGATAAAAACAGCCCCTACCGCGACTACTACATCTGGCGCGATCCGGTGGATGGCGGCGTGCCCAACAACTGGCAATCCAAGTTTGGCGGCAGCGCCTGGGAGCTGGACTCAGCCACCGGTCAGTACTACCTGCACCTGTTTGCCCGCGAGCAGGCGGATCTCAACTGGGAAAACCCGGCGGTACGCGCCGAGGTGAAAAACATCATCCACTTCTGGGCCAAGAAGGGGGTGGACGGTTTCCGGCTCGACGTCATCAATCTCATCTCCAAGGATCAGGCGTTCCCGAATGACGAGGTGGGTGATGGCCGCCGCTTCTACACCGACGGGCCGCGCATCCACGAATTTTTGCAGGACGTGAGCCGCGACGTGTTTGCCCCGGTCGGTGCCATGACGGTGGGGGAGATGTCCTCAACCAGTCTCGAGCACTGCCAGCGTTACGGCGCGCTGGATGGCTCCGAGCTCTCCATGGTGTTCAACTTCCACCACCTCAAGGTGGATTACCCCAACGGCGACAAGTGGACCAAGGCGCCGTTCGATTTCCTCGAGCTCAAGCGCATCTTCAACCACTGGCAGAGCGGCATGCACGGCAAGGGGTGGTCGGCGCTGTTCTGGTGCAACCACGATCAGCCGCGCATCGTCTCCCGCTTCGGTGACGAGGGTGAGCATAGGGTGGTGGCCGCCAAGATGCTGGCCAGCACACTGCACGGCCTGCAGGGCACCCCCTACATCTATCAGGGGGAGGAGATCGGCATGACCAACCCCGGCTATCAGCGTATAGATGACTATCAGGATGTGGAGAGCCGCAACATCTTCGCCATCAAGCAGGCGGAAGGGATGAGCGAGGCCGAGATCCTGGCCATTCTCGGCGCCAAGTCCCGCGACAACTCGCGCACCCCGATGCAGTGGAGCGCTGGGGCCAACGCCGGCTTCACCAGCGGAACGCCCTGGCTCACGCCTGCCACCAATTACCCCGAGATCAACGCCGAGGCGGCGCTGGCCGACCAGCACTCGGTGTTCTGGCACTACCGGGATCTGATCCGCCTGCGCAAGGCACACCCCATCTTTACCCAGGGGGATTATCAGGAGCTGCTGGCAGGGCACCCGCAGATCTGGGCCTATGCCCGCCGCGCCAACGGCCAGACATTGCTGGTGGTGAGCAACTTCTACGGCGAGCCGGCCACCTTCGCCCTGCCGGACGAGTTGGCCACCGGCAAGGGGCGCCTGCTGCTGGGCAACTACCCGGATAGCCCGGCCCGGCCGCAGTCCTGTATGCTGCGCCCTTATGAATCCCTGATCTGGCTGGTGGAGTAGGCGATGAACGAGGTGATGACGAAGACGGCGGTGCGTGGCGCCGAGTGGCAGAAGATGGTAGCAGGGGAGCCTTATGATGCAGGCGACCCTGAGCTGAAAGCGGCGCGCGAGCGCTGCCGCAGGCTCTATCACACCTTCAACACCAGCTGGCAGGAGAAACCGGCGCGGGATGCCCTGCTCCATGAACTGCTGGGTGGCCGTGGCCAAGCGTGCGCCATCAATCCGCCGTTCTTTTGCGACTATGGTACCAACATCTTCGTGGGGGAGAACTTCTACGCCAACGTGGGCTGCACCATTCTCGACGTGTGCGAGGTGCACATCGGCGACAACGTGCTGCTGGCGCCCGGAGTGCAGATCTACACCGCCGCTCATCCGGTGGCGGTGGCGCCGCGCATCAAGGGGGTGGAGTTCGGCAAGCCGGTACGCATCGGCCACAACGTCTGGATCGGTGGCAGCGTCGTCATCTGCCCCGGCGTCACCATAGGGGACAACAGCGTCATTGGCGCGGGTTCGGTGGTGACCAAGGATGTGCCGGCGGGCGTGGTGGCGGCCGGCAACCCCTGCAAGGTGTTGCGGCCGATGACGGCGGAGGAGCTGGCGGCGGTCTGACCCAGCCGGGGCGGGCAATCCCGCCCCGGTTGAGATCTGGCGCCGCGCTCAAGGCGCCATCCTTCATCTGATTTTTTCCCAAGGGCGTGCGGGCCCGACCGGGCAGTGCGTTCTCACCTCAGGCAGGCAGCAAGGCTCCGCAGCGTTTGTGCTGTTTCATGATCACCAGGGTCTTGAAGCTGCGCACCTGCTCCCTAGCATGCAGCACCCGCCGGGTAAACAGGTCGTAGCTCTGCATGTCCCGTGCGGCGACCTGCAGCACGAAGTCCTGCTCCCCCGTGACGTACCAGAGGTCCATGACCTCCGGCTCCCCTTGCAGGCTGGCGATCATCTCATCGACGATGCGGCCGTGATCCCGCTCCAGCGTCACGAGCACCAGCATGGTGATGGGCCAGCCCATGGTGGCCGGTGCCACCAGCGCTACCTCCCGTTCGATGAGCTCTGCCTCCCGCAGCGCCCGCACGCGGCGGTAACAGGCCGGTGCCGAGAGGCCGACCCGGTGGGCAAGCTCGGGGATCGGCAGGCGGGCATCCTGCTGCAGTTCGGCGAGGATGAGCAGATCGAATTTGTCGGTCATAAGGAGAGAGATAAAAATTATCGAATAGGGCCAGTTTTAGACCGAAATTACAGCCGTCGCCAGATATATTTTACTTCTCATTGTCTGCTCAGGTTTGAACAAGATGCCGCCGAACACCACTGCTTTCTCCTCCCTGCTGGCGGTCATCCTCGCCATGCTGTCGATTACCCTCGGCGCCTCGCTGGCCAAGTCCCTGTTTCCCCTGATCGGGGCCGCCGGTACCACCTTGTTCCGACTGGGATGCGCCGCCCTGCTCCTCTCGCTGGTGTTTCGGATCTGGCGAATGCCCTTCGATCGACGCACCCTGCTGGGGGCCATCCCCTATGGGCTGTCGCTGGGAGCAATGAATCTGCTTTTCTATCTGGCGATCGAGCGGATCCCCCTCGGCGTGGCGCTGGCCATCGAGTTCATCGGCCCCTTGACGGTGGCGCTGCTCGGCTCGCGCCATCGGGCAGACTTCCTCTGGTTGGCGCTGGCCATCGTCGGCCTGCTGTTGTTGCTGCCGCTGCGGGCGGCCGAACAGACCCTCGATCCGCTGGGGGCGGCATTGGCGCTCGGCGCCGGGGTGTTCTGGGGGCTCTATATGCTGACCGGCAAGCGGGCCGGTGCCCTGCTGGGGGCGCAGGCGCCGGCGCTGGGCATGTGGGTGGGGGCCTTGCTGGTACTGCCCTTCGGCCTCGGTGGTGCGAGCGAGGCCACCTTCACCCTGCCCGTGGTGCTGACCATCGTGGGGGTAGGGCTGCTCTCCAGCGCGATTCCCTACTCCCTCGAGATGTTTGCCCTGCGCCGGCTGCCGCTCAAGAGCTACGGCATTCTGACCAGCGGTGAACCTGCCATGGGGGCCCTGATGGGGTTGCTGTTGCTGGGGGAACAGTTGCCCCCGGCCCAGTGGTTGGGGATAGCGGCGATCATCGTCGCCTCCATGGGCACCACCTGGCAAGGCGGGCGCCGGCGCACCGAGCCGGCGTGATCTGCCGGACCCGTATGGGAGCCGGATTACGCTCATTACCTTGCCGGTGGGGGTCTGCCGTTCGCTGAACCCGGGATGTACAGCCACTTCAGATTTTTTGAACATCTAGGCCAGTTTATCTCGCTAACAATGGCGGGCCTGGATGTTTAATATTCACTCAACGCTTAGGCAGGAACGCCAAGCGGCCAAATAACTGGTCGTTCAAGGCTGTGGCACTCTCAAACTGGGTGCCGGATGTCGGTGAAAGAACAACACACTATTTGAATAACCTCTTGCAAGGATGCATTGATTCGGGCCCGTCGGCCCAGGCAATGACATAAAAACCAAGAGAGTGAATGAACATGAAAAACGTAATCAAGATGCTGGCCGTTGCAGGCCTGATGACCGCAGGCTTCGCCCAGGCTTCCGTTCCGGCTGACTTCAACGCCGCCCCGGGCGTGCTGTTTGTGAACTGGCACGCGACCGCCGCCGTCGAAGGCAAGGCCAACCCCATGCTGGAAGTGCGTGACGAGTCTGGCGACGTGGTTGCCTCCGTCCATGCCAACCTGATGGGCACCCAGCAAGTGCAGATCCCGAGCCGCACCCAGGGCAACCTGACCGTGAGCCTGGGTGATCAGAGCAGCGACTACCGCATTCCGTTCGGTATCGGCAGCGGCAAGCAGCGCTAAGCCGACGACGCCCTGGCGCGATGGCCGCAGACCGCACCGGGTCGACCGGTACCCTCCCCGGCCATGATTGCCACAGCGGCGTGAAGATGCTGAGTGCTCAGAGAGAAGGCCCCGCCATGCGGGGCCTTCTGCTTTTCGTGTTCGGTGGGCCGGGTCTCACAGCTTGAGCATGATGTGGCGCGGCACCGTGTAGTCCTCCAGCGCGTAGAGGGAGAGATCCTTGCCGTAGCCGGACATCTTCATGCCGCCGTGGGGCATCTCGGAGGTGAGCATGAAGTGGGTGTTGATCCAGGTGCAGCCGTATTGCAGGTGGCAGGCCACCTTGCTGGCAAGGCCGAGATCCCGGGTCCAGACCGAGCTGGCGAGGCCGTAGTCCGAGTCGTTGGCCCACTGCACCACCTGCTCGGCGTCGCTGAAGCGGGTTACCGACACCACCGGGCCGAACACCTCGCGGCGCACGATTTCATCCTCCTGACGGGCATGGGCGATCAGGGTCGGCTCGAAGAAGAAGCCGTTGCCGGGGCGGATCTTGCCCCCCGCCGTCACCTCCACGTGACCGCTGCTCTGGGCCCGCTCCACGAAGCTGGCCACCCGGTTGCGCTGCCGGTCCGAGATGAGCGGCCCCATCTCCACCCCCTCCTCGCGCGGACCACCCACCTTGATGGAGGCGACCGCCTCGGTCATGGCGGCGACGAACTTGTCGTAGATCTTGCCCTGGGCGTAGATGCGGCAGGCGGCGGTGCAATCCTGGCCGGCGTTGTAGAAGCCGAAGGTGCGAATGCCCGCCACCACTGCCTCCAGATCCGCATCGTCGAAGATGATGACCGGCGCCTTGCCGCCCAGCTCAAGGTGGGTGCGCTTCATGGTGCGGGCGGCGCTCTGCAGGATCTTCTGGCCGGTGGCGATGTCACCGGTGAGCGACACCATGCGCACCAGCGGGTGCTCCACCAGCGGTGCCCCCACGCTCTCGCCCCGGCCGCAGACGATGTTGATGACGCCGCGCGGGAAGAGCTCGCTGGCGAGCTCCGCCAGGCGCAGGGCGGTGAGCGGGGTCTGCTCGGAGGGCTTGAGCACCACCGTATTGCCGGCGGCGAGCACGGGGGCCATCTTCCAGGCCGCCATCATCAGCGGATAGTTCCAGGGGGCAATGCTGCCCACCACCCCGATGGGATCGCGGCGGATCATGCTGGTGTGCCCCTCGATGTACTCCCCGGCGAGTGGCCCCTGCAGGCAGCGGGCCGCGCCGGCGAAGAAGCGGAAGCAGTCCACCACCGCCGGCAGCTCGTCATTGAGCACCGCCAGATAGGGTTTGCCGCAGTTGAGGGATTCGAGCGCCGCAAACTCCTCGGCGTGGCGCTCGATGGCATCGGCCAGGCGCAGCAGCAGGGTACTGCGCTGGGCCGGGGTGGTGCGACTCCACTGGGCGAAGGCGCGCTGGGCACCGTTCACTGCCCGGTTAACCTGCTCGAACGAGGCTTCTGGCACCGAGGCGAGAAGCTCGCCGGTGGCCGGGTTGAGGATGGGCTCGGCCTGGCCATCACCGGTGACGAACTGACCGTCGATCAAGAGTTGGGTAGAGAGTTTCATGGTTGCATCCTTGCGCACGCGTTGAGTCGTTATTTGCCACTGCCGGCGACGTCCTGGCCGTCGCGGGTGAGGTAGTAGGCAAGCAGAATGGGAATGGTGGTGAAGGCCACTATGATGAGCGCCACCACGTTGGTGACCGGCCTGTCCCGTGGCCGGATCAGCTCCTGATACATCCAGATCGGCAGCGTGGTCTGCTGGCCGGCGGTGAAGGTGGTGACGATCACCTCGTCAAAGCTGAGGGCGAACGCCAGCATGCCCCCCGCCAGCAGCGCGGTGGCGAGGTTGGGCAGGATCACGTAGCGCAGGGTCTGGAAGCCGTCGGCACCGAGATCCATCGACGCCTCGATAAGGCTCTGGTTGGTGCGGCGAAAGCGCGCCAGCGCATTGTTGTAGACCACCACCACGCAGAAGGTGGCGTGACCGATGACGATGGTCCAGAAGCTGAAGGGGATCTCCATCACCCCGTAGGCGGAGCGCAGCGCGATGCCGGTGACGATACCGGGCAGGGCGATGGGCAGCACCAGCAACAGCGATACCACCTCCTGGCCGAAGAAGCGGCTGCGGGCGATGGCCCCCGCCGCCAGAGTGCCGAGCACCATGGCGGCCAGCGTCGCCAGCCCAGCTACCTCCAGCGACAGCTGGATGGCACGCCACACGTCGGGGCGGTTGAGGGTCACCTCGAACCACTTGAGGGTGAGCCCGGGCGGCGGGAACTGGTAGCTCTTGCTCTCGCTGGTGAAGGCGTAGAGGAAGATGAACAGGATCGGAAAGTGCAGGAACAAGAGGCCGCCGATGGCCGCGTACTTGAGCAGGCCGGAAGGCTGGCTGCCATGGTCCCGTTTCATGGAGGTATCAGAGTGCATCGAAGGCCCCCAAGCGTTTCGCGATGGTGAGGTAGATGGCGATGATGAGGATCGGCACCAGCGAGAAGGCGGCGGCGAAGGGCAGGTTGCCCGCCGTGCCCTGCTGCATGTAGACCACCTGACCTATGTACATGGTGGAGTTGCCTATGATGCCGGGGATGATGTAGTCCCCCAGCGTCAGGGAGAAGGTGAAGATGGAGCCCGCCACCACGCCGGGCAGGGCCAACGGCAGGATCAGGGTGCGAAAGGTCTGGGCCGGGGTGGCGCCGAGATCGCCGCTCGCTTCCAGCAAGGATCGCGGGATCCGCTCCACCGCCGCCTGGATGGGCAGGATCATGAAGGGCAGCCAGACGTAGACGAACACGATGAAGGTGCCGATGCGAGAGAATGACAGCGATGGTCCCCCGATCACCGGCAGCGAGAGGATGGCGTCCAGCAGCCAGTCCAGCCCCAAGGTGTCTGCCAGCCAGCTGATGACCCCCTCCTTGGCCAGGATCAGCTTCCAGGCGTAGACCCGCACCAGATAGCTGGACCAGAGCGGCAGCATGATGCCGACGTAGAACAGGGCCCGGGTCTTGCCGCTGGTGTAGCGCGCCATGTAGTAGGCCACCGGAAAGCCGAGCAGGGCGCAGGCCAGGGTCACCAGCAGCGACATGCCGACGGTGCGCAGGATCACGTCCAGGTTCTCCGCCCGCAGCAGGGCGACGAAGTTCTGCAGGCCCAGCTCGTGGCGGATCTGGCCGCTGAACTCGTCCAGCCCGAAGAAGGCGTTGGAGAGCAGCATCAGCAGGGAGCCGACATAGATGATGCCGAGCCACAGCAGCGGTGGCCCGAGCAGGATGGCCAGCAACAGACCCGGCCGCCCGTAGAGCAGGGTGGAGAGGCGCCGCAGCGGCCGATAGGAGAGGGGGGCAGTGGGTTGGCTCATGGCAAGGCTCGCACTGTGGGGGGCGCTCATGGTTGAGCTCCCTGAGGGGCGGTGTGCAGGCGATGGATCGCCTGCTCCGGCCAGCTGAGGCTGACCCGGGCGCCACGGGGCAGGCGGGCCTGGCCCTCGTTGGGGTGGTTGACGATGAGCTCGAGTTGCTCGCCGAGATCGACCCGGTAGCGTACGAAGGGGCCGAGGTACTCCACTTCGCGCACCTCCCCGGACCAGCCCGGTGTGCCGGCCTCGGCGAGCCGGATCCGCTCCGGGCGCACCATCATCTGGCGAGCATCGCCGCACAGCCGGCGGGCCTGCTCCCCCTCGAACAGGTTGACGGTGCCGACGAAGCGGGCGACGAAGGGGGTGGCGGGGGCGTCGTAGATGGTATCCGGCGCGGCTATCTGCTCGATCTTGCCCTGATTGAAGATGCAGATGCGGTCGCTCATGGAGAGCGCCTCCTGCTGATCGTGGGTGACGAAGATGAAGGTGATGCCGAGCTGGCGCTGCAAAGCCTTGAGTTCGAGCTGCATCTGCTCGCGCAGCTTGAGGTCGAGTGCCCCGAGCGGTTCGTCCAGCAGCAGGATGCGTGGCTGGTTGATCAGCGCCCGGGCGATGGCGATGCGCTGGCGCTGGCCGCCGGAGAGCTGGCCCGGCTTGCGGTTGCCGACGCCGGGCAGGCGCACCAGCTCCAGCATCTCGTCCACCTTGCGGTAACGCTCCGCCTTGGCGACGCCCTTGAGCATCAGGCCGTAGCCGATGTTGTCGCGCACATCCATGTTGGGAAACAGGGCGTAGTCCTGAAACACGGTATTGAGGTTGCGATCGTAGGGGGGCACGGTGGAGCAGGGCTCGCCGAACAGCCGGATCTCCCCCTCGCTCGGGTATTCGAAGCCCGCGATCATCCGCAGGCAGGTGGTCTTGCCGGAACCGCTCGGCCCCAGCAGGGTGAAAAACTCGCCGGCCGGGATCTGGAAGGAGATGTCGTCGACCGCCTTCACCTCGCCATAGTGGCGGCTGACCCGGTCAAATTGTACGGCATTCATGGGGCGTCCTTGTCTGTGTGGGAAGCGGGCCGGACTCCTGTCCGGCCCCATATCGGCATTTACTGAGGCACCTCAGCGACCACCCAGGATGGCGATATAGTCCGAGACCCAGCGGTAGTAAGGCACGCAGGTTCCCTGGCTCTTGCACTGGGTGACGGGGGTACGCCAGAAGCGCACTCGATCGAAGTTGTCGATGCCGTTGGTCTTGCACCCCTCTTTCCCGAGCAGGGCATTGCCCTCGCAGGCAGCCGGCACTACGGGTACGGAGCCGAACCAGGAGGCGAGATCCCCCTGCAGCTTGTTGTTGAGGGAGTGCTCCAGCCACTTATAGGCACAGGTCAGGTTCTTGGCCTCGCTGTGCACCATGCTGGTGTCGGCCCAGCCGGTGACGCCCTCCTTGGGCACCGTGGTGGCGATGGGTTGCTTGTCGGCGATCAGGGTATTGGCCTGGAACGGCCAGGAACCGGAGGCCACCACCCCCTCGTTCTTGAAGTCGTCGATCTGGACGAAGGCGTCGTGCCAGTAGCGTCCCACCAGTTGACGCTGCTGGCGCAAGAGGTCGAGGGCGGCCTTGTACTGATCCTCGTTCAGCTCGTAGGGATCCTTGATGCCGAGCGCCGGCTGGTGGCTCATCAGATAGAGGGCCGCATCGGCGATGTGGATCGGGCCGTCGAACGCCTGCACCCGCCCCTTGTTGGACTTGCCGTCCGGCAGGGTCTGCTCTTCGAACACCACGCTCCAGGAGTCGGGCGCCTTGGGGAATACCTTGGTGTTGTACATCAAGATGTTGCCGCCCCACTGGTAGGGCACGCCGTAGTGCTTGCCGTCCACCGTGTGCCAGGGAGCATTCTGCAGGCGGGGGTCTATCTTGCCGTAGCTCGGGATGAGCGCCAGGTTCAGTGCCTGCACCTTGCCGCCGGCGATGAGGCGCAGGCTGGCGTCGCCGGAGGCGGTCACCAGATCGAAGCCGCCCTCGTTCATCAGCGCCACCATCTCGTCCGAGGTGGCGGCCGTCTTGACGTTGACCTTGCAGCCGGTCTCTTGCTCGAAGCCGGTGACCCAGTCGTAGTTCTTGTCGGTCTCGCCGCGCTCCACGTAGCCGGCCCAGGCCACGATGTTGAGCTGGCCTTCACCCTTGCCGAGGGTGGTGGGGGCAGCCTGGGTCTGTCCTGCCAGCAGGGCGGGGATCAGGGCCAGGGTGAGGGGGGTCAGTTTCATCTTGCTCTCCTTGCTGAGGCGGGCACGGTTGTGATGCCACGCTGACAATTAACATCCTGTTAACCAGTCATGAGCGTAGGAGAAGCCGTGAGCAATGAGAATTTCAATTTTTAACGCCAGAGGTATCTTCTAAATCGATATCGAGTGCAGATGAATCTGAATTTCTATGGCAATACGGTCTCCGGAAACGGTTAGCGAGAAACCTGCTGACGGGCCCGCAGCCGGCTCTGATCCCGCACTATGTCGATGAACTCGCGGGCGGTCCACTCCAGCCGCGAGCCGCGCCGCCACACCAGGCCGATGTCGATGGCGGGGATGGGCTCCTTGATGGCGCGGGCCTCGACCCGTTCCTGCTCCAGCGACCAGGGGCGGTAGGCAAAGTCTGGCAGCAGGGCGAGCCCGAGCTGGCTCGCCACCAGGCTGCGCACCGCTTCCACCGAGGCGGTCCGCAGCACGATGCGTGGCGCTATGCCGTAGCGGCGCAGGCCACCGCCGATGATCTGATCCAGCTGGTCGGCGGTGAGCGAGATCATGGCCTCCTCGCCGAGCGCCTTGAGGGAGAGGGTCGACTCGGCGCAGAGCGGGTGGTTGGCGGCGAGCCAGACCCGCAGCGGCGAGCGGGTCAGCAGCTCGGTATCGAACGCCTCCTGGCGGATGGTGCGGTTGGTCATCAGGATCCCCACGTCCACCTCGCCATTGACGATCTGGTGCTCGAGGTAGGGCTGTTCATCCTCCTTCACTTCGATCTGCACCGCCGGGAAGGCGCGGCGAAAGCGGCCGAGTGCCTCCGACAGGTAGTAGCCGGCCACCAGCGTGGTCACGCCTATGGTGAGCCGCCCCTGATCCTGCTGGGCCACCGCCTTGAGGGACTGGCCGGCTTCGGTCATGGCGCCGAGGATGCGCCGGGCGTGCAGCAGAAACTGGTGGCCCTGGGTGGTGAGGCTGACGCCGCGCGGATTGCGCTCGAACAGGGCGGCGCCGAGCTCGGTCTCCAGCTCGCGGATGGCGCTGGTAACCGCCGACTGGGAGATGTGCAGCTCGGCGGCGGCGCGGCTCACCGAGAAGCTGTCGGCCACCGCCACGAAATAGCGGATCTGGCGAAAGGTGAAGTTCATCTGGGCGTCCTGCCGCGTGTGATCAAGATGACTGCCAGCTTACCCTCGAATCGCGGCCAGACAAAAGGCGCCGTGCTGGCGCCTTTTGTCATGGTTTTTCCGGCGGTTAGCGGGAGCTGGCCGCCTCGATCACCGGGATCCGGTTCACCGCCTTGCCCATGTAGGCGAGGGTGATGGTCACAATGATGCAGGTGAAGCTGAGCCACATGTAGGGCAGGTAGTCGAGGGTCGCCACCCCCAGTACCCCGGCCATGAAGATGCCGTTGTCGCTCCAGGGCACCATGCCGCAGGTGAGGGTGCCGCCAAACTCGGCGTTGCGGGAGAGGTTCTTGCGTGCCAGCCCCAGCCGGTCGTAGTTCTTGGCCATGATCTTGGGGGTCAGGATCAGCGACACATACATGGCCGAGCCGAACACGTTGGCCAGGAAGGCGGTGCCTATGGTGTGGGTAGTCAGGCTGCCGGCACCGTTGATGCGCTTCTCGAAGGCGCTGGCGATCACTTCCAGAATGCCGACCTTCTCCAGCAGACCGCCAAATCCCAAGCCGAAGATGATGACGGCCACCGAGCCCAGCATGGACTCCATGCCACCGCGGCCCAGGATGTTGTCGATGAAGTCGACGCCGGAGGTGATGGCAAACGGGCTGTAGGCGGAGTGCATCGCCTTGACCGGATCCATGTCCTGGAACAGGATGGCCCAGACAAGGCCCAGCAGGGCGCCGAAGCTGATCACCGGGAAGGCGGGCTTGCGGTTGGCCAAGAGGCCCAGCACCAGCACCACCGGGACTATGGCCAGCGGGGTGATGTTGAACTGCTTGTCGAGCGCTTCCATCACCAGGTTGACCTGCTCCAGGCTGACGTTGCCGGAGTACTGCATGCCGACCACGGTGAACAGGGCGGCGGTGATGACATAGGAGAACAGGCTGATGGGCAGCATCCCCTTGATGTGTTCCATCACGTCGACGTTGGACATGGTCGAGGCCAGCACCACGGAGTCGGAGAGCGGGGAGAGCTTGTCACCGAAGTAGACGCCGGAGAGCACGGCCCCCGCCACCAGCGGCGCGGGCACGCCGAGGCTGTGGCCGATCCCCATCATGGCGATGCCGGCAGTGGCAGCCGAGCCCCAGGAGGTGCCGGTGGCCAGCGAGGTGAGGGAGCAGATGATCAGGGTCGCCAGCAGGAAGATGGACGGGTGAATCACCTTGAGGCCGAAGTAAATGATGCTGGGGACTATGCCGCCAGCAATCCAGGTGCCCACCAGCGCCCCGACGGAGACCAGGATCAGGATGGCCCCCATCCCCTTGGCTACGCCGTCGACGGCGGCCTGCTCCAGGGATTTGTAATCATGGCCAAGCTTGATACCGAGCCCCATGATGACGAACCAGGCGATGAACAGTGCCAACTGGATTGGCAGGTCGAGCACGCTGGTGAAGGAGAAGGCCAGGGCCAGGAAAATAGCCAGGCAGGCAAACACTTGCGACATGCCCGGCAATCGGATGTGGTTTTGTTGGTTTTGCATAGATACTTCCTAAACTCTTGCTCGCCAAGGTCAGTCCCTCTCGTCCTGTGGATACACGTATCCCGAGGGGCCCACCCAAAAAGAGGCCGCAATCTACCACAAACCTGGGGGGGCAAATCCCAACTGATTTAGCAAAAATGCAGTTTTGATTGAAAAACTTACAAATTAGTTGATCTCATAACCCGTTTTTGAGTGCTCTGTTTGCCCCGATGGGACATTCGACTCCGATAGAAAAGTCCGATTGCATACTCCTAAAATACAAATGATAATTGTTATCAATTGTTGGAGGGGAGTGTGTCATGAGATGGATAGTGAGAGCCATGCTGCTGATCGGGCTGCTGGCGATCCTGATCTGGGGTCAGGACAAGGCGTACGGTATGTGGAGCCTGGGCTTCTTGCTGGCCGCCTGGGTCATGCTGGAACCCAGGCTGAGGCCTGCGCTGATCCTGCTGCCGGTGGCCGGTATGACGGGAGTCGCGGCCCTGATCTGGCAACAGCCCTGGTTATGACGAGGTAGCCGGGGCGCTTTGCACCTTTTCTTGCGCCAGCTTGAGCGACTCGATGACGTTTTTCTCCATCTCGGTACGCTTGGCATCGGTCAGGAAGTAGATCATGTCGACGTCGTGACGAATGTAGTGGGAGGGCAGCTGGTTCAGGGTCAGGCAGCAGAGATCGGCCATCTGGTTGGCGCTCAGCTTCTGGTTGAGCCCCTGTCTCTCAATCTCCTTGAGCACCAGATGCTCGTAGAAGTTGTGAATGTCGGTATCCAGTATCATATGCGTTCCTTGGCATGACGATGGGCGGTGAGTCGTCAAAAGCATAGTCATAACAAGGGCTAAAAACAAAAGGCCCATCACTTTCGTGATGGGCCTTTTGCATAATGAATGGTGCGAAGAGAGGGACTCGAACCCTCACATCCGTGGGACACTAACACCTGAAGCTAGCGCGTCTACCAATTCCGCCACCTTCGCACACTGATTTTCTCCAGCTGGTTTTTAAATGCGGTTGGAGCGCATTTTCTGCGTTTTACATGCCAGAAGCATGGTGCGAAGAGAGGGACTCGAACCCTCACACCCGGGGGGCACTAACACCTGAAGCTAGCGCGTCTACCAATTCCGCCACCTTCGCACATCGGGTTTCCAGTCTGGTTTTACATGCTGTCTGGATAAAGCATGGTGCGAAGAGAGGGACTCGAACCCTCACATCCGTGGGACACTAACACCTGAAGCTAGCGCGTCTACCAATTCCGCCACCTTCGCACATTGTGTTACCAGTTTTGATTTACATGCTGTCTGGAGAAGCATGGTGCGAAGAGAGGGACTCGAACCCTCACACCCGGGGGGCACTAACACCTGAAGCTAGCGCGTCTACCAATTCCGCCACCTTCGCACATTCGGGTTATCAGTCTGGATTGACATGCTGTCTGATAAAGCATGTTGCAGTATGGTGCGAAGAGAGGGACTCGAACCCTCACATCCGTGGGACACTAACACCTGAAGCTAGCGCGTCTACCAATTCCGCCACCTTCGCATCACTGCGGTGGGGGATTCTATAGAGTTTTGAAGGAGCGTCAACAGCCAAAGGGGACTTTTTTCGCTGTTGACGTTCAAAGCAGCATCAAGGGGACAAAACTTCAGCAATCTGCCTCAGTGGCGGGCCAGTGCGTCCTGATACATCTGCTCGTACTGAGTGACCGAATCCGGCCAGTTGAAGCGGGTGTTCATGGCATTGCGCTGCACCAGGGCAAACTGTTCGGGATCCTGCAGGTAGTAGAGCAGGCTACGGCGCATGGCATCGAGCAAGATGTTGGCGGTCGGATCGTTGAAGCAGAAGCCGGTTGCGTGCTCCGGGTCAGCATCCCAGTCCACCACCGTATCTTTCAGGCCGCCGACGGCCCGCACCAGCGGCAGGGTGCCATAGGCCAGGCTGTACATCTGGTTGAGTCCACACGGTTCGAACAGGGAGGGCATCAGGAAGAAGTCGGCACCCGCTTCCACCAGATGAGCGAGCCGGTCGTCATAGGTGTTGATGAAGGCGAGCCGGTCCGGGAATTGCTGCGCCAGGGTCTGCAACTGGGCTGCGAGGGAGGGATCTCCCGAGCCGACGATCACCACCTGCACCTTGTGATGCAGAAACTTGTCCAGCACCGGCAGCAGCAGGTGAACGCCCTTCTGCTCGGTCAGCCGGCACACCATGCCATAGATGGGCAGATCCGCCACCGGCAGGCCGGTCTCCTGTTGCAGGCTCTGCTTGCAGATGCGCTTGCCGGCCAGGTTGTCGACGTCATAGGTGGCCGGCAGGAAGTCGTCAAACGCCGGATCCCAGTCCTGATAGTCACAGCCGTTGAGGATGCCGCGCAGATCCGCCGCCCGTTGCTGGAAGATGCTGGCCATGCCGTGGGCACCAAGGTGGGTCAGCAATTCGCTGGCATAGTTGGGGCTGACCGCGTTGATCTTGTCGGCATAGAGCACGCCGCACTTGAGCAAGTTGACGTGGCCGTAGTCGTAGCTGATGCGCTGTTCGTAGTCGGCAATCTCGGGCACCGCCCAGAACTGCTGGCGCTCGAATACCCCCTGAAAGGCCGCGTTGTGAATGCTGATCACGCTGCGGGTGTGCTGGAAGAAGGGGTTGTGGGCGTGACGGGTTTTCAGCAGCAGTGGCAGCAGGCCGGTGTGCCAGTCATTGCAGTGCACTATGTCGGGTGCAAAGGCGAGCTGTTCACTGGCGTGCAGCGCAGCCGCGGCCAGAAAGGCGAAGCGCTCGCCGTTGTCCGGATAGGCCTGGTTGTTCTCGGCGTAGAGCTGAGGGCGGTCGAAGTACTGCGGGCAGTCGAGCAGGTAGACGCAGACTCCCTCCAGATCCATCTGATAGATGCGATAGCCGATATCCGGCAGGCCTGGGTGGGTTGGCAGCCAGCGCGAGACCAGCAGTTTGGCCTCATCCCGTCGCTTTATCGTCTTGTAGAAGGGCAGCATGATCCTGACATCATGCCCCTTCTGGGCCAGGTACAGCGGCAGGGCTCTGGCCACGTCAGCCAGACCCCCGGTCTTCACAAGCCCCTCAACTTCCGAGGCAACGAACAGGATTTTCAGTGGGTTAATAGCCAACTCTTGCTCCCTTAGGTACCACGACGATACCGCCTTCGGACACGGTAAATCGTTCTCTGTCATGGTCCAGATTTTCACCGATCACGGTGCCGGGCGCAATTTCAACATTCTTGTCGATGATGGCACGGCGAATGGAGCAGCCCTCGCCGATCTTCACGTCCCCGAGCAGGACCGACTCGCTGATGTGGCTGCAAGGCCCCACGTTGCAGCGAAAACCCAGGATGGAACGCTGGATCTGGCTGCCCTGGATAAAGCAGCCGCCGGAGATCAGCGAGTTGGCAATCTTCACCTTGCAGTCGTCGGTGTCGACAAAGGTGGCGGGCGGCAGCGGCGGGTAGTGGGTATGCAGCGGCCACTTGCGGTTGTAGAGAGAGAAGGGAGCATCGTCGGCCACCAGGTCCATGTGCGCCTGCCAGTAGGAGTCCAGCGTCCCCACATCGCGCCAGTAGACGTTGGGCTTCTCGCCCGGAATGACGTTGGTGCTGTAGTCATAGACATAGACGGGGGCGCGCGGGAACAGGCTGGGGATGATGTCCTTGCCGAAATCGTGGCTGGAGTTCTCCTCGGCGGCATCGCGCTTGAGTTCGCGATAGAGCGCCTCGGTCTCGAAGATGTAGTTGCCCATGGAGACCAGCGCCTGGGTGGGATCGCCGGGGATGTGCTTGGGTCGCTTGGGCTTCTCTTCGAAACCGATCATCCGGCCCTCCTGATCCACCTCGATCACCCCGAAGGCGCTCGCCTCCTCGATAGGCATGCGCAGGGCGGCGACGGTCAGGGCGGCGGCCTTCTGCTTGTGGAAGGTCACCATCTGGCTCACGTCCATCTTGTAGATGTGGTCGGAGCCGAAGATGCAGACGTGCTCGGGGTCGGAGATCTCGATGAAGCGCAGGTTCTGGTAGATGGCGTCGGCGGTGCCGTCATACCAGCGTTTGCCCATCCGCATCTGGGCCGGAATCGGGTCGATGAAGCGGTCCGTGATGCCGACGATGTTCCAGCCCTTCTTCATATGCAGATAGAGGGACTGGGACTTGAACTGGGTCAATACGTAGATGCGCAGGAAGTCAGCGTTGACGAAGTTGTTGAGGACGAAGTCGATCAGTCGGTAGCTGCCGCCGAAGGGAACCGAGGGCTTGCTGCGGGTGGTGGTGAGTGGCTGGAGGCGAGTACCTTCGCCGCCGGCCAGGATCATGGTGAGTATGCCTGCCATCGTATTTCTCTCCCTGAATTCATACTATGAAAAGGTTTTCAGCTTGATGCAAAAAAACACCCCTAAAGGGGTGGTTTGAGGTGTGACAATTACCTTATCAGATCCCGTATGGGGCTCTCTACCTGTTTCCGGTGACTGGTTACACTTATTTACACTTTGCTCAGATAGACCTTGAATTTGGCATCGCTGCTGATCACTTCAGTCCGTTTGAAGTGCGTCTCCAGTATAGGCTGATATCGCAGGAAGGCGTTGGCAACTATCGTCAGCGAGCCCTGGGACTGCAGATGATCCGGTGCCTTGGCCAGGAAGGTCTCGGTGGCCGCGTAGAAGGTCTTGAGACCGGCGTGGAACGGCGGGTTGGAGACGATGCGGTCAAATTTCCCCTGAATGTCGGAATAGACGTCGGATGCCCGCACCTCGCCTTGCAGGCCGTTGATGGCCAGGGTGCGGCGGCTGGACTCCAGCGCCAGCGCGTTGATATCCACCATGGTGACCCTGAGTTCGGGATTGCGCTTGGCCAGCACCGAGCCAATCACCCCGGCACCGCAACCGAAATCGAGCAGCGAGCCCTGCATGGCCGGCAGGCTGGCCAGCAGCATCTGGCTGCCCAGATCCAGTTCGGATGCACTGAACACGCCGGGCAGCGCCAGCACGGTCAGTTCAGTCTCGCCAGCCTGGCATTGATAGCGGCCAAACCAGCCATCCAGCTCGAACGGTTCAACCGGTTTGCTCAGTTCGCCGTGATAGAGGGAGCAGCGGCGGGCCGAGTCACGTTTGACCGGCTTGTCGCCATAGGGGGCCAGCAGCTTGTCGGCCCCATTGATGCCACCGCGGTTTTCACCGGCGAGGAACAGCTCGGCACCGGCCTCCAGCAGTGGGGTCATCATGGCCAGCAGATACTGGGCCTCGGCCTTGGCCTTGGGCATCAGCAGCAGCAGGGCATCGAAACGGGGGGCGCCGCCGAGCTGATGGTCGAACAGGATGGTATCCCCCAGCGCGGCCTGCTGGCTGCGGTAGTAGCAGTAATCCGTGGTAAAGACAGTGAGGGAGTGGGTCAGGGTCGCCAGCTGGAGGGGATAGTCATCCTCCAGCGCGCCGCACACCAGCAGCCGCTTGCCGACAAAGAGGGCTTGGTTTCGTTCCAGCATCTGGCTGACGGCACTGATCGGGCTGCTCATCGGGTCTCTCCACGCAATTTTGGGCGGCCATTATACATAGCCGCTTTCGCCTTGACATTTATGCCGTGTTCCCGAAATATGCCCAGACACCATTTTTTGAGCAGAGATGACGCAATGCGGTTCAACGGGTTGAAACGAAAGCATAAAAAGAGCCTGACATTCGGGCCTGCCGACGTTCGCGCGTAACCTCTCATCCCTGAGCAGATTCAAACCCCGGTTGCGCACATCGTACCGGGGTTTTTTATTGCCACATTCATGAGTCAACGGAGAAGGAAATTCCATGTTCAAAGGTTCAATCGTCGCCCTGATTACCCCCTTTCGACAGGGCAAGCTGGATGAAGAGGCGCTGGCGCGTCTGGTGGAGTGGCATATCGAACAGGGTACCCACGGCATAGTGCCGGTGGGCACCACGGGTGAGAGCCCGACCCTGACCCATGACGAACACTGCCGGGTGGTGGAGCTGGTGGTCAAGCTGGTGGCGGGCCGCATTCCTGTGATTGCCGGGGCCGGCTCCAACAACCCGGTCGAGGCGATCGAGTACACCCGTCATGCCGAGCAGGCGGGGGCCGATGCCACCCTGCACGTGGCCGGTTACTACAACCGCCCCAACCAGGAGGGGCTCTACCACCACTTCAAGGCGGTGCACGACGCCACCAGCAAGCCGATCATCGTCTACAACATCCCGCCGCGCGCCATCGTCGACGTGCAACCGGCCACCCTGGCCCGACTGGCCGAGCTGCCGCGCATTGCCGGGGTGAAAGACGCCACCGGCGATCTGGCCCGCCCCTGGACCGAACGCCAGCTGATCAGGAAGCCGTTTGCCTGGCTGTCCGGTGAAGATGCCACCGCCGTGGCCTACAACATCGGCGGCGGTCAGGGCTGCATCTCGGTGACTGCCAACGTGGCCCCCAAGCTGGTGGCCGAAGTGCAGAACCTCACGCTGGCCGGCCAGTGGCAAGCCGCGCGTGAGCTGCAAGACAAGCTGATTCCGCTCCATCAGGCGATGTTTGCCGAGCCGAGCCCCGCCGGTGCCAAGTATGCGGTCTCCCTGCTGGGCTTTTGCAGCGAGGAGTGCCGTCTGCCGGTGATGCCGCTGTCCGAGGCGACGCGCACCCGCATCCGTGACGCGATGCAGGCGTTGAATCTGTTATAAAAAGTGGGCTCTGGATCGCGCTTTTGACTGGCTAGTCAATTAAAGTGCAATGTTTGCCGATATACTCGCTTGGATACAACCAAGGATGACAGGCATGCAGGAATGGGATCCAGAGCACTTCACCAGTTTTGAACATCTCTGTGAAGTGACGCTGGCGGCAGTCAGGGAAAAAACCGAAGCCGAACAGATCTACTTGTGGCTGCGGGCGCCCGAGTCCCAGCTATACAGCTTTCAGCTCGAACAGGGGCTGGTCTGCCTGACTGCCGACGCCCTTGCTACGCTCCAGCTGCCAATCGTTTTCATCGAGCATGCCCTCGACAAGGGACAGCTGGTGGTGGAGCAGCTAGCCCACCCTCACGACATCTGGGAGACGGTTGAACCGCAGACGACACGCCTGCGCGCCTGTTTCCCGCTCAAGCGCCACAAGGGGCTGGAGGCAGTGGTCTATCTGGAGACCCGCCGCCGCCTCGATCGTCTCTCCCGTCGTCAGCAACAGAGCATTCAACTGCTGATGCACTATCTTGCCGCCGAGCTGGAGAGCCGGTTGCTCGCCAGCCAGATCGATCTGGAACGGGATCAACGACTGCATACCCAGGCCGATCTCATCCGCAGCCAGGCGCTGCAAGGCTCCTTCCTCAGCATGTTGCAGGCGCTGCATCAGGTGGGGGTTCAGCTCTCCCGCTGCGACAGCGAGCATCAACTGCTGCGCGAGGCCGTGGTGCTGGCCCGCCAGGAGCTGCAGTTCGATCGCATCGCCATCTTCCTGGTCGACGCCGAGTTCAAGACCATGCACGGGACCTGGGGTACCAACGAAGCGGGCGAGCTGATCGACGAACATCACTTCATCAGTCCCATTCCGGATCACCCCACGGTGCAGGAGGCGCTGCGCCGCAAGGATTATGTGCTGGTGCTGGAGGATGCGCCGCTCTACTACGAAAAGCAGGAGGTGGGGCGCGGCTGGAACGCCATGGTGTCGCTGTGGGACGGCGCCACCCCGATCGGCTGGATTGCGGCCGACAACCTGCTGTGGCGTCGACCGCTCAAGGCCTATCAGAGCGAGATCTTCAAGCAGTATGCGGCCATGCTCTCCCAGTTACTGATCCGCCAGCGCACTCAGGAGGCGCTTGAGCGTTTCAATCGTGAACTGGAGCAGCGGGTCAGCGAGCGCACCATGCAGCTGGCGGAGACCAACCGGGCGCTGGAGGAGGCCAACAAGCGTCTGTCGCTGCTGTCGCTGGAGGACCCGCTGACCGGCATCGCCAACCGCCGCCACTGGGATCTCACCATGCAGCGGGAGTGGGAGTGGGCGCGCCGCCATCAGAATCTGCTGGCGGTGCTGATGATCGATGTGGATGAGTTCAAGTCCTACAACGATCACTTCGGTCACGCCAAGGGGGACCAATGTCTGCAACAGGTCGCCGGTCTGCTGCAGGAGGCGGAGCGGCGGCGCACCAACCTGGTGGCCCGCTATGGCGGCGAGGAGTTCGTGATCCTGTTGTGCGGTCCGCAACCCGGCGAGGCGGAGAGATTGGCGGAGCAGATTCACCAGGGGCTCAGCGAATTAAAGATCCCGCATCCGGCCTCCCGAGTTGCTGATTTCATTACGGTTAGCATAGGCTTTAGCTATCTGGTTCCCTCGCTGGATGGAACATGGCAGAGCTTGACCGAACAGGCTGATCAGGCGCTCTATCATGCCAAATCGCAGGGGAGGGCGTGTACGCTAGCCTATCGGTGAGCCCATGTTGTTACGTCGCTATCCCATCTTCAACCGCCGCCTCGCCCTCGTCGCCTATGGCATCGACTATCAGCTTGCCGACCCGTCCGAATGGACGCTGCTGGCGGCCCAGTGCCGGCTGCTGGCACAGGGGCGGCAATACCTGCTGCCCTTCACTCACGAGCAGCTCGATGAACTGCGCCCCCTGCTGTTCGATCAGGACACCATACCGCTGGTCGAGGCCTCAGCCGATCGGCTGCCCGCCTCCTTCCCCGTGCTGGAACAGTGGCGCGACTACCGGCGCCGGTTGGCGGTGCACGGTGCCCAGCGCGAGCCGCGCTGGTTCAACGCCTCCCGGCTGCTGGTGTTCTGGATGGGTGAAGAGGGGATCCGCCAGCCGACCGAACACAAGCGGATGGCGCTCGACATAGAGACCTGGGGAGACTTCCTGCCGCTCAAGGAGGCGGGAGTCGACTTCTTCGCCGGCGGTTTTCTCGCCCGCCCGGAGCTGGTCAACCAGCGCGCCGCCCAGCCGGACATGAAGCTGGTGCAGGAGATACTGCAACTGATCTGCCGCGAGGAGTTCTCCTTCGCCCGGGTGGCCACCCTGCTGGAGCAGGATGCCTGGTTGCCGGGGCAGTTGCTGAGCTATGTCAATGCCCCCGGTTTCGATCACGCCAGCCCCATCGTCTCGGTCACCCGGGCGCTCTCCTATCTGGGGGAGCAGGAGATCCGCAAGTTCGTGCTCATCTACGGGCTGGCCAGGGTCAGCCAGCACATGCCGGAGGCCTGCACCCGCATGGCCATCGCCCGCGGCCGCTTCTGCGAGCTGATCGCCCTGAATGCGCTCGGCAAGGCGGCTGCCAGCTGGGCCTTTCTGGTGGGGTTGGTACTGGATGGCTCGCTGCTCTCCGAGCAGCTCAAGGCCCACCTGCCCAAGGACGTGAGGCGGGCGCTGGAGTCTCGCGAGGGGCCGCTCTTTCATCTGTTCCAGCTGGTGAAGAGCTATGAACAGGGGGATTGGCCCTTGCTGGCCCAGCTGGCGCCCACTTATCAGCTGGAGCCCGCCAGACTGACGCCCATCTATTTTCAGGCACAAATGTGGGGGCAAGCGTTTCTCGCCACCTAGGTCGTGGCGAGCAAAGATGGCTCTGGCTAGAATGAGGGCCCTTTGTTCAGAGACAGACTCCGCACATGACCCTATCCGGATTTCAAGGCCTGGTATTTGACCTCGACGGCACCCTGGTGGACTCCATGCCGCTGCACCTCGCCGCCTGGGCGCACACGGCCCGCGAATTTGGCTTTCACTTCGATGCCGACTGGTTTTATGAGCTGGGTGGCATGCCGAGCCGCAAAATCGCCCTGCTGGTGGCCGAGCAGCAGCAGATTGCGCTGGATCCGCTCATCGTGACCCGCTGCAAGACCGAACACTACGTGGCCAACCTGCACAAGGCGACCGTCTTCCCGGCCATGCTGGAACTGGTAGAGCGCTACCATGGCCGCATCCCGATGGGGATCGGCACCGGCTCGCCCCGTATCAATGCCGAGGCCGTACTGCGCAACACCAGGCTGGACCGCTACTTCCCCGTGGTGGTGACCGCCGATGACGTGGAGCTGCACAAACCCCATCCCGATACGTTTCTGCTGGTCGCGCGTCGGCTGGCTGTCGAGCCGGCAGGCTGTCTGGTATTCGAGGATACGGGGATCGGCGTGCAGGCCGGTCAGGCTGCGGGGATGCAGACCTGCATGGTCAGGGATGGCAGACCGGTCGACTTGCAGTATTGAAGGGAAGAGAGAGAAAACGGATGGATCCACTCGGAGGAAGAGTGGAGTCCATTCTCATACGGGACAGACATGATACATGAGAATGGACTCGGTCACCCTTTGACGCAGCAATGGCGTCGGGGTGACTCAGGCAAGAGCATTACTGCTCGCTGCTACCGCCGCCCTGGTTGTCGTCATAACGACCGGGCGCACCGTGGGGGCGCGGCGCCATGGAGACGCGGGGTTTGCGGGCACGCTGGATGCTGACCTGCGGCCGGCCGGAGTGCATGGCGATGGTGGAAATCTTGGCCTTGTAGACCAGCTGCTGATTGCCGTGGGCATCGGTCAACAGCACGCTGTACTGGTCGAAACCGCTGATGGTCCCCTCCAGCTTGATGCCGCTCACCAGGAAGATGGCGACCTGACTGCGATTCTTGCGCAACCAGTTGAGGGCAGAATCTTGCCCGTTCCCGAGGGAGAAGGCTTGCTCAATCGTGGAGTAGCTTGGGGATTCAGTTGTCATAAATTATTGTCCCGCGGAAAAAAAGTGGCGTTTGATTGTGCTAAATGGTCACTTGCTTGTCAAAGTCATTCTCACACCTGACCCGGATGGTGCAACGACAGGGCTGGTCGGCGCGGGCCGCTGCTGTAATAATTGGCGGCTCTGGCCCCGTGGCGGGCCTCATGCTGGGGTTTCATCTTGCATCCGGTTTCACACCAACACCAACCCACCTATACCCATGACGCCACCGCGTGCGAAGAGTGCGACCTGCTGGTGCCGGCCACCACGCTGGCCGTGGGGGAGGCGAGCAGCTGCCCGCGTTGCGGTCATACCCTGAGCCGCCATCTGCCGGAGCAGGAGCGCAGGCCCATCGCCTACGGCTTTGCAGCCATCATCATGTTCGTGCTCTCCAACTCCTTTACCTTCATGTCCTTCTCCGCCAAAGGGGTGGGGCAGGAGATGACCTTTCTGCAGTGCATCACCACCCTGGTGGATCAGGGCTACCTGTTCCTCGGGGCCGTGCTGAGCCTGACCCTGATCGGCCTGCCGCTGGTCTATATCGGTTCCATCATGCTGGTGCTGTGGCGGGTCGACAAGGATCTGCACAGCAATGCCCTGCGCTCCCTCGGCCGGCTGCTGTGCCGGATCAAGCCCTGGCTGATGGTGGATGTGTTCCTCATCGGGGTGCTCATCTCGCTGGTCAAGCTGATGGGGATGGCCGACATCAAGATGGGCCTGTCGTTCTGGGCGTTCGTCGGCTACACGGTGCTGTTGATCAAGATGATCTCGTCGCTGGACCGGATGTGGCTGTGGCAACGATTGTTCGGGCCGAGCGAGCTGCACGGGCTGACGGTGGAGGATGACGAGGCCAGCGCCATGACCTCCGGGCTGGTGGGCTGCCACATCTGCGGCGCCCTGAGCGAGGCCGGGGCCGACAGTTGCAAACGGTGCGGCGATCATCTGCACAGCCGCAAACCGGGTGGGCTGAATCGGACCTGGGCGCTGCTCTTCACCTCGGTGATCCTCTACATCCCGGCCAACCTCTATCCCATCATGGATACCGTCTTCCTCGGGGATGACAGCCCCTCTACCATTCTCGGCGGAGTAGTGCTGCTGTGGGCCATGGGCTCCTATCCCATTGCCGCGGTGATTTTTTTCGCCAGCGTGGTGGTGCCGCTGGTCAAGATCCTGGCGCTGCTGTGGCTCTGCTACATGGTGCAGCGTGGCCAGGGGGCATCGCCCCTTGGCAAGCTCAAGCTTTATCGCATGACTGAATTCGTGGGACGCTGGTCGATGATCGACGTCTTCGTGGTGGCCATCCTGGCGGGCCTGATCCGGCTCGACAACCTGATGACCATCTATCCGGGCCCTGCGGCCGTCGCTTTTGCGGGTGTGGTGCTGATCACCATGGTGGCAGCCATGAGCTTCGATTCCCGCCTGATCTGGGATTTACAACAAGGAGAACGCGAACGTGAGTGAGCGTAAGAAAAGGTGGAAACCCGGCTCTGATTTTCTGAGCTCGGCCGCCGCTATCTGGATGGTGCCGCTGCTGGCGCTGTTCATCGGGATCTGGATGCTGTTCCAGCACTGGTATTCACAAGGTCCCAGTTTCACCCTGACGGTGGCGACGGCCGAAGGCATAGTGGCGGGCAAGACGGTGATCCGCTCCCGCGAGGTGGAAGTGGGCCGCATCGAGGCGGTGGAGCTCAGCGAGGACTACAGCCATGCGGTGCTGAAGGCCCGTTTGACCAACGCCGCCGCCGGCATGCTCAAGAAGGACAGCCAGTTCTGGGTGGTCAAGCCCAGGGTCGGCCGGGAGGGGGTCTCCGGCCTCGGCACCCTGCTCTCCGGCGCCTACATCGAACTGGCACCCGGCAAGAAGGGCAAGGCGCGCGACGAGTACGCCATGCTGGACAAGCCGCCACTGGCCTCCCAGGACGCCAAGGGGCTGCGACTATCGCTGAGCAGCCGCGACACCCGGGCGCTCGGGGTCGGCTCGCCCATCAACTATCAGGGCTTCACCATAGGCCAGGTGGAAGAGGCGAAGTTCCTGCCCGAGAAGAGCGAGATGCAGTATCAGATCTTCATCAACGCCCCCTATGACGTGCTGGTGAGCAGCAACTCCCGCTTCTGGATGACCCCGGGTTTCGAGGTCTCCATGAGCAGCGAGGGGATGAAGGTGAAGATGGATTCGCTGGAGAGCCTGCTGGACGGCGGCATCACCATGGGGCTGCCGCCCGGCTGGGCGCCCGGCGAGCCGGTGAAGCAGATGGACGACTTCACCCTGTTCCAGGATCAGGCCAGCGTACTGGCCGGTAGCCTGGATCAGTTCATCGACTACGTGTTCCTGTTCGAGGACAGCGTCGGCGGCCTGCACCCGGGCGCGGCGGTGGAGTATCGCGGCATCCGGGTCGGCACCGTTATCTCGGCCCCCTATCTCATCGATGAGAAAGGGGTGCAGATGTTCCAGAGCCGGCAGATCCCGGTACTGGCGCGGATCGAGGTGCAGCGCCTCTCCCACCGCTATGCCAATGCGGAGAAGGAGCAGTGGCGTGCGCTGTTCGGCCGGCAGTTCAAGGAGGGGTTGCGGGCGACGCTCAAGACTTCCAGCCTGCTGACCGGGGGCAAGGTGGTGGATCTGAACTTCTATCCGGATGCGCCCAGGTTCCAGCCCACCAAGCTGGCGGGCTATCAGGTGTTCCCGACCGTACAGGCCGGGCTGGATCAGATTGAGCGCAAGGTGAACCAGATCCTCGACAAGTTCGTCGACATGGACACCGCCAAGACGCTGAACCAGGTCAACCACACCCTGGTGACCCTGGAGCAGACCCTGAAGAACGTCAGCGCGGTGAGCGCCAATCTGGACAAGTTCACCGGTCAGAGTGCGACCCAGCAGTTGCCGGCGTCTCTCAACGACAGCCTGAAGCAGTTGCAGAGCACGCTGCAGGAGTATGACGCCAACTCCCAGACCAACCAGGATCTGCGGCAGTCGGTGCAGTCGCTCAACCAGCTGATGCGCGAGTTGCAGCCGCTGGTGCATTCGCTCAACGAGCAGCCGAGCTCGTTGATTTTCGATCGGGCTCGTCCCCGTGATCCCGAGCCCAAGCGAGGTCAATGATGAAGAAACAGATGATGGCGCTGGCCTTGCTGGGCCTGCTGGCGGGTTGCAGTTCTGCGCCGACGCAGCTGCACTACTACTCCCTCGACGCCGAGGCGCAGCAAGCGGCCGCGGTGGTGGCTCAGCCGCAGCACCAGCTGGTGCTCAAGCCGGTGTCCCTCTCCGGCCAGCTGGATCGGATGAGCCTGGTCTATCAGCTGGAGGGCAAGGAACTGCACTTCGCCGAGTACCATCGCTGGGCGGGGTCGCTGGATGCCCAGCTCGATCAGCTGACCCTGAACGGCCTCTCCAGCCGCTTGCCGGGTTGGGTGGTGCGGCAGGACGGTGCCCGCAAGGGGCCGGTGTTGACCATTTCGGTGGAGCGCTTCCAGGGGCGCCACGACGGGCGCGCCGTGTTGAGCGGGCGCTGGCGCCTGCTGACCGAAGAGGGCACGGTACTGCGTGACGTCCCCTTCCAGCAGGTGCGGGTATTGCCGGCCGATGGCTACGGCACTCTGGTGAGCGAGCTGGGAGCTGGCTGGCAGCAGCTGCTCGACCAGATTGCGGCAGAGGTGCGCAAGAGCGCCTGACGCTGTGCCGATACAGCGACCCAAAATGGAACGGGAGGCCTTGGCCTCCCGTTTTTTATTTGTGGCTTTCAACCACGCTTGAGGATCACTGCTGAACTTCCGAGATCCCTTCGACCTTGACCTCAACCCGGCGATCTGGGGCCAGGCAGACGATCAGCTCTTTCTTGGACTTGCTGGTGCAGCTGTCACCGGTGACCGGATTGCCCTTGCCGCGACCTTCCACGTTGACCTTGCCTGCCGGCAGGCCCTTGCCGACCAGATAGTCGGCGACGGTCCGGGCGCGCTGCTCGGAGAGCTTCTGGTTGTAGGCATCGGAGCCGATGCGGTCGGTATAGCCGATCACGGTGGCGACGCCATCCTTGGGTCTGGCCTGCTCAATCTGGCTGTAGAGGTTATCCAGCGCCTGGCCGGCGGCCGGCTTGAGGGTGGCCTTGTTGAAGTCGAACAGCACGTCCGAGCTCAGGGTGAACTGCTTGTCGACCACTACCGGCTCGGGCGCCGGGGCCGGCACCGGTGCGGCCACCACGGGGGCTACCTGACCGAAGCGATAGACCACGCCGACCGCCAGCAGGCCGTTGTCGAGTTCGGCCCCGGTCTTGTCGAGCGCCTTGTCGCCGAGCGGGGTGGTGTACTGGTATTCGAGACGGGCGGCCCAGTCGCGGTTGAAGGCGTACTCGGCGCCTAGGGCACCGACGAAGGCGGCGCCGTTGTCATTGTCCAGCTGCTTGCTGTCGGTCCAGGCGTAGGCGCCCCCCAGGCGGGTATAGAGATCCAGGCTCTCGCTGACCGGCAGGCCGATCTTCATGGTGAGCTGGGCCAGCTGGGCTTTGATCTCGTCCCGGCTGATGTCGGTGGGGATCAGCTTGTCGGTCGCCGTGTACTTGTATTTGCCGAGCCAGTCATAACCGAGCTCGACACCGAGGTTCTGGTTGATTTGATAGCCGAGGAAGGCGCCGGCACCGACGTCATTCTTGTCTTCTTCGCTGATGGCGTAGTCGTCCTTGATAGCCTGGTTGTGATCGACGCCATAGAAGTTGGACCAACCCAGCTTGGCACCGCCATACCAGGTGTTGTCCTGTCCGGCTGCCTGGGCGTTGGCCGCAAGCAAGCCTGAAACCAGCAAGGTAATCAGTGTTTTATTCATGTTGAGCCTCTGCAATTTCATATTGTTGGGGGGAGGTTGATAGGGTCGCCTCTCCTTATGGGTCGGGGCTTATAGCACAGCCACAACAGATTAAGGGTAGTCGCTTTAAGCAGGTTCTCAACCAACTGATATAAAACATAATGTGATTACCATTGCCGCAATTTGCCGCGGGGATTTGCGCTCTGGCGAGGGAGCGCAATAGTTAACCGAGGCGGATTTGCTGCGAGGTGGGCATGAACATCAGATGGATATGGCTGTGCTGGGCATTGTGGCTGGCGCCGGGCTGGGCGGCCGAGACCCTGCAGGTGGTGACCGAGGACTATGCGCCCTACAACTATCTGGAGGAGGCCGACGTCAAAGGGCTCGGCACTGAGGTGGTGGAGGCCATGCTGGAGCAGGCCGGCTTCGAATACACGCTGGACATCTACCCCTGGGCGCGGGCCATCTCTCTGGCGCGCAGCCGCCCCAACGTGCTCATCTACAGCATCAGCCGCTTCCCCGAGCGTGAGGCGCAGTTCCAGTGGATCGGGGCGATAGCGCAGATCAATTTTCACGTCTTCGCCCTGGCCAAGCGGGACGACATCAAGCCGTTCAGCCAGCTGTCGCAGGCACGGGCCTGGTCCATCGGTACGGTGCGCAACGACGCGCTGGAGCAGTACCTGATCGGCCGCAAGTTCTCCAACCTGCAACGCAACAACAACCACGAGGCCAACATGCTCAAACTGCTGATGGGGCGCATCGATCTCTGGCCGGTCTCGCAGGAGACGGCCAACTACTACGCGCGCCAGGCGGGCTATGGGCCTGAGACCCTCAAGATAGTGCACGACATCGAGGATTTTACCGGGGGCGATCTGTACGTGGCGGCGAGTCTGAAGACGCCGCCCGAGGTGATCAAGCGGCTGCAGGAGGCGCTGGCCACCATCAAGCAGAACGGCATCTACGACGGCATCGTCAAGCGCTACCGCTGAGCGGTGGGCCCGCCGGGGCCGCACAATAAAAAGGGCCGACTGTCGTCGGCCCTTTTTCATCAGTGGGCGAGGAACTCGTATTGAGCCTCGATGAAGGCGCCGGCCCGCTCGCTCAGGGCGGCGTGCACGACGGTGGTGGGGTGCACCTGATCCCAGAACATCTTGCCTTCGCAGTCGAGGGTGCTGGCGCTGCGCCGCACCATGGGGCTGGCAACGGCCTGGGCCAGCAGCGGGTTGCCGGCGATGGCGAGCCGCTCTTGCGGGTTGAAGGCGGAGAGGCTGCTGTCGCTGGCGATGCTGGCTGCACTGCGGGAGGCAAACGGCTTCCACACATAGCCGCCGCCGTAGCAGGCGTTCTCGGTGTCACTCAGACCGAAGTTCTGCGGTTCGCGCAGCATCTCGGCGAACTGCTTGTCGATCTCGAACAGCTTGACGATGCCGGTGGGGGCCAGCTGGCGTGCCAGGTTCAGCAGCAGCTGGTTGTGGTAGGCGGAGACATGGCTGGCCGCCTCGACCACCTTCTGGCTGCGGGCCGAGGGGTTCTGGCCCAGATCCGGCAGGTTGAACAGTAGAATCTGCTTGGCGCCGTTCAATACCATGCGGTTGGCCGCATCGCTGATGGCGTCGCGCACCCGCTTGGCATCCTGCTCGGTGTTCCAGCCATAGGCCAGGTAATCGTTGGCGCCGACCCAGAGGATCACCAGATCATCGGGCTTGAAGCTGTCCTTTTGCAGGAACTGGGTCACCTCGTAATCCAGGTTGTTGATGACCTGATACTTGGGATTCCAGGAGATCTTGTTGTAGGCCACCGCGGTGGCGCCCCCTTCCGCCTCGTTGGCGATGGTCAGCCCCGGGAACTGCTGGGTCAGTTGCTCCAGCCAGACCGGCCCGTTGGAGAAGCGACCCTGATAGTAGGGAGGGCTGGAGGGGAGATAACCGCGCATCTTGCTGTACATCTTGCCGGTATCGGAGAGGCTGTCGCCAAACATCACGATCCGGGAGAAGGCGGGGCGACTGTCGGCTGCCTGAACTGTCAGCGCGAAGAGTCCCAATAAACACACAAACCATTTCTTCATCTTGTTGTTCTCATTGGTTGGAAGCAGGTGGTGCCTGCAGGCTGTTCCTCGATAGGCAAAGGTGCTGGGAAGCTGTTTTGCCATCTTGCAGGGTATCTAGCCGAATTTAATTTCGCAGTATGCGATATGGATTAAATCGATTACGGTCACACCGCTGTCCCCCAGATGGGGAGGCTTCACGTTTGTTTCACGCACCGGCCGGCACACTGCTCCCGTACCCAATGACAGGAGCATGAAATGAACAAGGCAAGCGTAATCGGTCTGTTGACCCTGATGTCCATCTCTTCTTTCGCCATGGCGGCCTATACCGGCCCGCAGGAGCAGAACAAGGTGTCCGTCGCGCAGTTGAAGGATCTGGCCGATGACAGCTGGGCCACCCTGGAAGGGAAGCTGGTCAAGCACCTGGGCGGCGAGAACTACATGTTCCGCGACGCCAGTGGCGAGGTGGAAGTGGAAGTGGATCAGGATGTGTGGCGCGGCACCGAGGTGGGCCCGGACGATCTGATCCGCATCCGTGGCGAGGTGGACCACAGCTGGAACAAGACCGAAGTGGAAGTGGAGAGCCTGGAGAAGGTGGGCGCCGCTCCGCAGAGCAAGGGCGGTTTCATCGCCAAGTAAGGCCTGAATTCCTACGCCAGACGTAACAAGGGCGCCTCCATGAGGCGCCCTTTTGCTGTTGGTCTGCTTAGCCGGTGCGGGCCAGCGTGCGCTTGAACCCCTTCTCGGCCTGATTGACCTTGTAGAGATAGCGTCTGGCTTCCGCCTTGGGGTGCTGTTCGGTCAGGATCTGGTACACCGCCTCGGGCGAGAGCTGGTTGATCATGCCGGGCGCCGCCTTGCGGTCGCTGGAGAAGGTGTTGAGCACCCCGCCGGCGCCGCCGTTGTAGGCGGAGATGACGGCGTAGCGGCGCGAGCGCGGATCTTGGATGTCCACCAGATAGACAGTCTGCAGCAGGTGCAGGTAGGCGGTCCCGACGTCGATGTTGTAGGCCGGGTTGAACAGGTCCTCCCGGGTCGGCTGGCCGCTCTTGCCCTTGACCCGCACGTAGACGTCCCGCCCGGCGGTGGCCGGGATCACCTGCATCAGGCCGTAGGCGTTGGCATGGCTGACCGCATAGGGGTTGAAGCTGCTCTCGGTCTTGATCACCGCGTAGATCAGGCTCTCGGCCACCCCGTACTTGCGGGAGGCTTCCCGGATCAGGCTGGCGTACTTGTAGCCCCGTCGATCCTCGTGGTTGGCTACCATGGGGATGTCGACGAAGAAGATGGTGCGAATGCCGAGGGTGCGCTTCTTCATCGCCGTGTTGAGCAGGTAGTCGGCATAGCGCTCGGCGCGCCAGTCGAAGCGGATCGGCTGGCCCTGGTTGTCCAGCACCTGGCCGTAAAGGAAAGGCTCGCCGCCGGGCAGGATCTCGGCGTCGGAGTAAAGATCCACTTCCGCCGGGTCGTCCGGGGTGAGCAGGGTCTCGATGATGGCGCGGCGCAGGTGGGAGCGCGGGTCGATGCCGGAGACGGTCTCGACCATGATGTGGCCGCTGGAGAAGTCGATGTGGGCCCGGCTCTTGTACTGATCCGTGTATTTGACGTAGTCAAACTTGCCCGCAAACAGCGCCTCACGCCCCCATATCTCGTTCACATTGTGGGAGAGCGCGCTGATCATGTGTTCGAAACCGCGGATGTCCTTGCCGTTGACGAGATCGTCATCCTCGTTGCCATTGGGCTTGGGGGAGGATGAGCAGGCAGAGAGAAACAGCAGGGTGCACAGCAGCCAGAAAATTCGGCCCATAGAGTCCTCAAACTGGGCGGCGGGCCGCCCGTCACTTCCGTCGTTGCCGTGAGTCGGCGGGGCCGGCCTGCGCAGGCCGGCCCCGTTCACGGATTATTTGCTGGGCGGGGTATAACCGTCGATGGCCACTTCACCTGCTTCGAACAGGTAGTTCACCATCTCTTTCTCCAGCAGCTGGCGATGCTCGAGGTTCATCATGTTCAACTTCTTCTCGTTGATCAGCATCACCTGCTTCTTCTGCCACTCGGTCCAGGCTTCCTTGCTGATGTTGTCAAAAATGCGCTTGCCGAGTTCACCGGGGTAGAGCTGGAAATCGAGACCCGGGCCCTCTTTTTTCAGGCGCTGGCAAAATACGGTACGGCTCATGTTGACCTCTATGGTTGTAAGTCCGGATAGGCGAGCAGACGGGCCGTGGCGGCCGCCAGACCCACCTCTGCAGGATGGCGTAAGTTATACCAGAGTCGGTTATCCGCTTCCATGAGCAGGGGGGCCGGCGGCGCGTCGGTTTCGAGCAGCATGGGCCGGATATCGAGGTGAAAGTGGCTGAAAGTATGGCGAAAACCGGCCAGTTCACGGGGTTCGCTGCCGGTCAGGCCGAGCCGCTGCAGCAGCCCTGCTACCTCGGCGTCCGACTCCACCTGGGGAAAGCAGTAGAGCCCGCCCCAGATCCCTTGCGGTGGCCGCTTCTCCAGCAGCAGTTGATCGCCGTGGCGGATGAGCAGCATGATGCCGGTACGGGCCGGGATGCTCTTCTTGGGCTTGCTGTTGGGGTAGGCGGTGGGGTTGCCCTGCGACAGCCCCTGGCAATCCTCCCGCACCGGGCAGCGCTCGCAAGCGGGCTTGCTGCGGGTGCAGACGGTGGCCCCCATGTCCATCATGGCCTGGTTGTAGTGGGCCACCCCGAGCTTGGGGGTGAGGCGGGTGGCCAGCTCCCACAGATCGTTCTCCACCTGCTTCTGGCCGGGCCAGCCGGGCAGGGCCAGCCAGCGGGTGAGTACCCGCTTCACGTTGCCATCCAGAATGGCGTGGGGCTGGCCAAGGGAGAGGGAAAGCACGGCGCCCGCGGTGGATCGGCCGATCCCCGGCAGCGCCATCACCTCCTCCAGCCGTTCCGGGAAGAGGCCACCATGGAGGTCGCGGATCTGCTGGGCCGCCTTGTGCAGGTTGCGGGCACGGGCGTAATAGCCGAGCCCGGTCCAGTGGTGCAGCACCTCGTCGATGGGGGCGTCTGCCAGTGCCAGCACGTCGGGAAAGCGGGCCATAAAGCGCTGATAGTAGGGAATGACCGTAGCGACCTGGGTCTGCTGCAGCATGATTTCCGAGACCCAGACCCGGTAGGGGGTCTTCTCCTGTTGCCAGGGCAGGGTCTTGCGGCCGTGGAGCTGATACCAGTCCAGGATCCTGGTGGCGAAGGTGGTGTTGTTCGGATTGCTCACGTTGTTCTCATGTTATTGATTAAAAAGGGGAGCTCTCAGGCTCCCTCTTGAAATGGTGGTTCAGCCGCGCCAGTCCTGCAGCGCCTTGAGGCTGACGTTCTGGCCGCCCACCTGCAGGATGATGTAATCCTGGGCGATGGCGAGCAGGGTGACGCCGGGGGCGACCTCGCTGCCTTCCCGGTAGGTGCGCCCGTTCAGGGTCACGGCCCGGTTGGCCGGGTTGGAGGAGAAGACGTGGGCACCGTAGGCCAGCGGCGGCACCTGCTGGCGGAGCGCCTGCGGCAGGGCGTTGAGCGGCGTGGCCTGCAGCTCGGCAGGCACCTGCGGTGGCGTGCTCTGCTGCAACGGGGTGTTGTTGAGGGCATTGAGGATGCGCTCGGCCAGCCCCTGGCTGCTGTCGGCGGGTGCCGGTGCGGGTTGGGCATCGGCCTTGGGGATGACCACGGGTTCGGGCGGCGGCGGTGGCAGCGGACGGGTGATCATCGGCCTGGGCTCGACCCGCACGAAGGGCGGCGTCACCACCTCCTTCACCTCCACCGTCTTCTCGATGGGGCGGTTGTTGAGCAGGTGCCAGCCGTAGTTGGCGGCGGCCCCCATCACCAGTGCCAGCGGGGCCAGCAGCCACCAGATCCAGCGCCTGGGTTGTTCCTCTTCCTGGCTGACCGGCAGCCCCATCGCCGGGATGTGCGGGGTGAACTGGGGCTGGTCGGCCCGCCGCAGCGCCTTGAGCAGGGTGGACATCAGGAAGCCTCCTCCGACAGTGTGTTGATAGCCTCGTCATCCTCTGCCGGATCCAGCTTGGCCGGCTTGCTGGCCCGCTGGGCAGGGTCTTCCAGCTTGGGCATGGGTTCACCAGCCATCACGTTGAGGCGCAGCAGGGTGTTGCTGCCGGCGATGCCGTCCGGGTTCAGCCCCTGGGCGCGCTGGAACTGCTGCAGCTTGGTCTTGAGCTCGGCATCGAAGCGGCGGACCTTGCGATCCGGCTGCTGCAGGGCCCGGCTGAGGGCGTTGTCGAGCCACTGCACCTGGTTGGGGCCGGCGTTGTTACCGATCAGGGTGACGCCACCCTTGGGCATGCGCCACAGCAGGGTGTAGCTGCCGCCCCAGTAATCGCTCAGCCACTGTCTGTCCACCTGCCAGCTCTGGTTGCCGATGAGCAGGTTGGCCTTGTCGGGCCCGAGGTTGACCAGGGTGGCGTAATAGGTGCCGCCGGTCTCGTCGGTCAGGCTGACGAGGGCGGGATACTGCAGGGCCTGCAGATCGGCCAGGGAGGCCTCGCCCTCCTGGCAGCGCAAGCCGGCGCGCGGGGCGTTGTCGCAGGTCGCCTCTTCCAGCTCGGTCTGGTAGCCCCACACCTTGTAGAGATTCTGCATGGCGCTGTCCGGTTCCAGCGCCTGATTGATGGCGCGGGTCAATTGCTCCTGCTGCTCCGGGGTGTCGTCCACCTTGACCGGCACCTCCACCGTGACCACCGGGCGGGTCGGGAAGAAACCGAAGAACTGCCAGCCCCACCAGCCGGTGGCCACCAGCAAGGCGCCGACCAGCGCCACCATCAAGCCGGACTGCCAGGTGCCCTCGTCACGGATGCCGCTCACCTCGAAGGCCGCCAGGCTGATGTCGCCGTGGACTATCTTGTGGCTGCCGCGGGCGAAGGCGGCGATCAGGGCGCGGTCGCAGATGAGGTTGATGAGGCGCGGGATGCCGCCGGAGAGGCGATGCAGGGTCTGGATAGCTTTAGGGGTGAAGATGGGCTGCACGCAGCCGGCCACCTGCAGGCGAAAGCGGACATAGGCGTCCACGTCCTGGCAGGAGAGCGGCAGCAGGTGGTAGCGGGCGGTGATGCGCTGGGCCAGCTGGCGCAGCAGGGGCTGGCGCAGCATCTGCTGCAGCTCGGGCTGGCCGATGAGCACCACCTGCAGCAGCTTCTTCTCGTCGGTCTCCAGGTTGGTGAGCAGGCGCAGCTGCTCCAGCACGCCGGGCAGCAGGTGCTGGGCTTCGTCCACCAGCACCACGCTGCGCTTGCCTGCCGCCAGATTAGCCAGCAGGTGATCGCGAATGAGGTCGAACAGCTGCTTGAGGCCGGCATCCTGGCCATAGGCCAGCTGGAACTCGTCGCAGATGGCCGCCAGCAGATCTCGTTCGGTCAGGGATGGATTGAGGATGTAGGCGATCTCGGTCTCGGCCGGCAACTGCTGCAACAGGCAGCGGGAGACGGTGGTCTTGCCGGTGCCCACTTCCCCGGTCAGCAGCACGAAGCCGCCCCCATCCTGCAACCCGTAGTTGAGGTGGGCGAGGGCTTCCCCGTGGCGTTCACTCATGTAGAGGTATTTGGGATTGGGCGAGATGGAGAACGGGTGCTCCGACAGACCGAAGAACTGTGTGTACATAAGGATCCATTCCGTTGTTATGGGCGGCAGGTTAAAGCCTCCCCAAAGGGATGTCAAAGACCCGGATGCCATAAGGGGGGCCAGCGCGCACCCTGATTTGCCGGCGGGAGAAAGGGTGCCGCCGGGTTGGCTGGCGAGGCGGGTAACGAGGGGCGTTTTGCCTCTCATGGGGCCGTCATGGGCTCGTCCCCGCCGACGGGGCCATGGGGCAGCCATAGTCTCCACCGGCCAAACCGGTATAATCGGGACAGGTTTATCAAGGGAGACACAGCTTGCAGACTTATCTGGTTGGGGGCGCAGTGCGGGATCGCCTGCTGGGATTGCCGCAGGGCGACAGGGATCACCTGGTGGTCGGGGCGACCGTGGAACAGATGCTGGCGCTGGGCTTTACCCAGGTGGGCCGCGATTTTCCCGTGTTCCTGCACCCCAAGACCCAGCAGGAGTACGCGCTGGCCCGCACCGAGCGCAAGCAGGGGCGCGGTTATACCGGCTTCGTCTGCCACGCCTCGCCGGAGGTGACGCTGGAACAGGATCTGCTGCGCCGGGATCTCACCGTCAACGCCATCGCCGAGGATGAGGCGGGACAACTGCACGATCCTTATGGCGGCATCGAGGATCTGAAACAACGGCTGCTTCGCCACGTCTCCCCCGCCTTTGCCGAAGATCCGCTGCGCATTCTGCGGGTGGCCCGCTTCGCCGCCCGCTTCCACGCCCAGGGCTTCGTGGTGGCCCCCGAGACGCTGGCGCTGATGCGCGAGATGACCGAGGCCGGCGAGCTGGCCCACCTGACCCCGGAGCGGGTCTGGAAGGAGCTGGAGAAGGTACTGCTGGGACCGACCCCCCAGGTGTTCTTCGAGGTGCTGCGCGAGTGCGGCGCCCTGGCGGCGCTGTTCCCCGAGCTGGATGCCCTGTTCGGGGTGCCTGCCCCCGCCAAATGGCACCCGGAGATCGATACCGGCATCCACACCATGATGGTGCTGGCACAGGCCTGCCGGCTTTCACCCGAACTGGCGGTGCGCTTCGCGGCGCTGTGCCACGACTTTGGCAAGGGGCTGACCCCGCCGGAGTTCTGGCCGAGCCACCACGGCCACGGCCAGAAGGGCTTGCCGTTGATCCGCGATTTCTGCGAGCGGTTCCGGGTACCGAACGAGTGCCGCGATCTGGCGCTGCTGGTGAGTGACCTGCACACCCATATCCATATCGCCTTCGAGCTCAAGCCGGCGACCCTGCTCAAGGTGTTCGACAAGGCCGATGCCTGGCGCAGGCCGGAGCGCTTCGCCCAGCTGCTGGACGCCTGCCGCGCCGACTTTCACGGCCGCACCGGTTTCGAGGAGCGGGTCTATGCCGAGCCCGACTATGTGGCGCAGGCGCTGGCGGCGGCCCAGGCCGTGCCGGTGAAGGAGATAGTGGCGGCCGGGTTCAAGGGGGAGGCTATTCGCGAGCAGCTGGCCAAGCGGCGGCTCGACGCCATCAGCCGGGTGCGCGACGAGTGGACCTTCCTCGAGGATTGACGAGGCAGGAGACGAAGCATGGACAAAAAAGCCCGGGTCACTGACCCGGGCTTTTTCATTGCTGCGCTTGCACGGCAGGCGGCTATTCACCTGGGCCGAAGCGTTCCCGCACGGGATCGTAGAAGTAGGCCTGATAGTTGAAGTCGATCCCCTCGATGTAGGGATTCTCCAGCCGAAACAGCCGGCGGGTATGGAGGTGGGCGAAGCTCAGGGAGGGTTTGAAGGTCTTGAGCCAGAGCGCCTGCAGGGAGCCATCGCGCCAGGCGGCCTTGAGCCCCTGCTGAACCCGCGTGATGGCCTGTTGGTTGCTGTTGTGGGTGAAGAAGACCCTGGGCAGCGGATAGTAGAGCGCCACGTTCTCATCCATCACCAGCCCGAGTACATCCCTATGGTTCAGTTTCTCCTGGGGCAACTCGTTGATCCCGCGGCAGAAGAGTGCGAAGCGGCCACGCGCCACCATCTTGAACAACTGCTCGTAGCCCTCCACCTCCTGCACCTTGAAACCGGCCCGCTGCAGGATCTGCACGTCGAGCCAGCCCTTGCCCTGACCGATGTCGAAGCGCTTGAGCCCCTCCAGGCTGGTCACTCCGGCGACGGCGCTCTGCTGCTCGGGGCTGACGAAGCAGATGCGGTAGCTGACGATGCCGAGGTGGATGGGAAAGCGCACGTAGTCGATGCCGCTCATGTCCCGGTCGGAGCGGTAACTGTCCATGGCGAACAGGTTGGGGTAGTCGTTGAAGCGCAGGCTGACCCACATCCGGGCCAGGGTCATGGGGGGCGCGGCCTGCATCCGGTAGTCGCCATGGCTGGCGCGGGTCTTCTCCAGCGCCAGGCGCAGCAGCTCGCGATCATAGGTGCTTCTGGGATCGTGCTCGCTCTCCGGACTCATGTAGGTGAACAGGGTCGGGCTGGCCAGCACGGGCAGGGCCAGCAGCAGGGCAAGCAGCGGGGTCCAGTGCATCATGAGCTCCTGTGAAAGGCTGAGACTCCTCTGAGTGTAGTGGCTCTCCCCGGCGGCGAGCGGGGAGCCGCTAGGGTCACTGCTTGCCGCTGGCCGGCTCGCCGGGCCCGAAGCGCTGGGTGAGGGGATCGTAAAGGTAGGGCTGGTAATCGAAGTCGAGCCCTTGCAGCAAGGGGTTGTCCAGCCTGAACAGCAGCCGCTGGTCCAGCCTGGCGAAATCCAGCGCCGGCTTGAAGGTCTTGAGCCAGAGCGCCTGCAGGGAGCCGTCCTGCCAGGCCAGTTGCAGGCCGGCCCGGACCCGGCGCAGGGCGTGCTGGTTGTCCTTGTGGCTGTAGAAGAGGTGGATGAAGGGGTAGTAGAGCGCCAGATGCTGGTCGACCGTCAATTGCCCCAGATCCCGGTGCGTATCCAGTTCGGTCAGCAGCTCGTTGGCCCCCCGGCAGAACAGATCCACCCGGCCGCGCACCACCAGCTTGAACAGCCGCTCGTACCCCTCTACCTCCTGTACCTTGAAGCCGGCACTGCGCAGTATGTCGGCATCCTGCCAGCCGCGGCCCTGGCCATGGCTGAACTGCTGCAGCTCGTGCAGGGTACGTACCCGGGCCACGGCCTGCTGCTGCTTGGGGCTGACGAAGCAGATGCGATAGCCGAGGATGCCGAGATCCACCGGAAAGCGGACGTAGTCGAGATTGTGGCTGCCCTCCGGGCGCGGGAAGCTGTCGATGGCCAGCAGGTTGGGATAGAGGTTGTACTGCAGCACCTGGCGCAGCCGGGTTCGGCTCATGGGCGGGGCCGGACGCAGCTCGTAGTCGCCGAAGCTGTCGCGGGTCTTCTCCAGCGCCAGTTGCAGCAACTGTTGGCCGTAGAGGGTGCGCAGGTCCCGCTCACTCTCCGGGCTGACGTGGGTCACTATGTCCAGGGCCGGCAGAAGGGGGGAGAAGAACAGGCTGCCGGCCAGCAGCCCGAGGATCATCACTCTGTGGTTCATCATACCGCTCACTGCTGTCACATTGAGTTGAGTGTAGCGGCTGTGGCGCCAAGGCTGGGGGCCCGGGCCCGGGCCCGGGAAACGTGGCTTTTACCGACGCGCGGGTTACCAGAACAGCTGGCCGAGCAGGGGCGCCAGCAGCACGGTCACCATGCCGGCAATCATCATCACCATGCTGGAGACCACTCCCTCTTCATTACCCATTTGATAGGCCTTGGCGGTGCCGGCGCCGTGGGCCGAGGCACCAAACCCCGCCCCCTTGCCGAGGCGGCTGCGAATGGCCAGCAGGGTGAGCACACTTTCACCGACCGCCATGCCGATGACGCCGGTCAGCACCACGAACAGGGCGGTGAGATCGGTCTGGCCGCCGATGGCGCGGGTCGCCTCCACCGCAAAGGGGGTGGTGATGGAGCGCATCGCCAGACTGCGCTGCAGCATGTCGGAGAGATCGAGCCAGCGGGCCAGCAGCACTGTGCTGCCCACCGCCATCACCACCGAGGCGACCACCCCCACCGACAACGACAACCAGTGGCGGCGAATGAGCTGGCGGTTCTCGTAGACCGGCACCGCGAAGGCGACGGTGGCCGGCCCCAGCAGCCACAGCAGCCAGTGGGATTCGGCCATGTAGTCCTGATAGGGGATGTGGAACAGCATCACTACCGCCACCAGCAGGGTGGGGGCCAGCAGCAGCGGCATCAGGGGCAGGATGCGCTTCTTGCCATAGAGCCACTTGCTGGCGTAGTAAAACAGCAGGGTGAGGGCGAAGCAGAGCAGGCCGAGCAGGGTATCAGACATGACGACGACTCCGGCGGGCCAGTTTCAACTCGAGGCGATAGACCCGGTCCACCACCAGCGCCGTGGTGCCGAGCACCAGTATGGTGCTGAGCAGCAGCACCACCATGATGCGCCACCCCTCCTGCAGCAGCAGATCCTGATAGTTGACCACCGCCACCACCGCCGGCACGAAGAACAGCAGCATCTCGGCCAGCAGCCAGCGGGCACCGGCGCTGAACCAGTGGGTCTTGACCACGCCGAGCAGGATCAAGGCCAGCAGGGCCAGCATGCCGGTGAGGTTGGCAGGCAGCGGCAGATGGAAGGTACGTACCGCCAGATCGGCCAGCAGCCAGATGGCGGCCAGCAGGGCGATTTGGAAGGGGGTCTGGAACCAGCGAATACAGAGGGCTTTCATGATCTAGGTCTTTCTGTGAACTTGCTCACAGTATAGAGAGAGGCCAAACCTGCAAAAAATGAATTTAAATTATCAAAATTATGCCAAAGAGGCATGATCAGGTTTTGCCGTCCGTCAGGAGAGAGCCATGGACATCCGCGCCCTGCGTTACTTTGTCGAACTGGTGCGGGAACAGAGCTTCACCCGCGCCTCCGAGAAGCTGTTCGTCACCCAGCCCACCATCAGCAAGATGATCCGCAACATGGAGGAGGAGCTTGGTCAGCCGCTGCTGAGCCGCGCGGGGCGCCGCTTCACCCTGACCGACAGTGGCCGGGTGCTGTTCAACCGGGCCCAGACCATTCTGGCTGAGATGCAGCAGCTGGAGGCGGAGCTCGCCGATCTGCAGAGCCTGCAATTCGGCCGGCTGGCGCTCGGCATTCCGCCCATGGTGGGCCACGTCTATGCGGATCTGATCCGCGCCTACCGCAGTCGCTACCCCAAGGTCGATCTCTCCATCGTCGAGTACGGCGGCCGGCGTATCGAGCAGGCGGTGCTGGAAGGGGAGCTGGATCTCGCCATCACCATGCTGCCGACCAGGGAGGGGGGCGCCCTCAGTGCGCTGGAGCTGGACCAGTACCCGATCCAGGTGGTGCTGCCCGACCTGCCGCGCTGGCGCGACTGCCCTGAAATCCGGCTGGAGGCGCTCTGCGACGAGCCCTTCTTGCTCTACACCCAGGCCTTCACCCTGAGCGAGCGACTGGAGCAGGCGTGCCGAGCGGCTGGCTTCGAGCCCCAGGTGGCGGCGCGCAGCAGCCAGTGGGACTTTCTCACCGCCATGGTACGCAGCGGCATGGGGGTCGCCTTTTTGCCTGAGCCCATCTGCCGGCGGCTGGCGCCGGACGGCCTGGTGTTGCGACCGCTGGTGCCCGAGCTGAGCTGGCGGCTCGGGGTGATCTGGCCGAGCGAGCGCTACCTCTCCCGCACCGCCGAGGCCTGGCTGGCGCTCTGCCGCGAGCAGGGGCAAACCGGCCCCCAAGGCTGAGCAGACGGGCCCCCTTCAGCGGGTGGCCAGCAGGCTGCCCAGCTGGCGGCAGAGACGGCGCAGGGCCTGGTTGTCGAGGGAGGCAAAGCCGAGCAGCCACCCCTCCTGCGTCGGTGGGCCCAGGTAGAACTGGCCGAGGGGGCGTAGCCCCAGCCCCTGTGTGTTGGCGGTCTCTGTCCAGCGCGCCTCGCCGCCGGGGGGCAGCAGCACGGCGCACTGCAGGCCAGCCCCGCTGTGGATGGGGGTGAGGGCGGGGCAGTGGCTGGCCAGCTCGGCCAGTAGCAGGTCGCGGCGGCTCTGGTAGACCAGCCGGCTCTGGCGCAGGTGGGTGGCGAAGTGGCCGGCGCGGATGAAGTCGGCGGTGACCGCCTGCAGCAGCTGGTTGCTGTGGCCGTCGACCGCGGCCCGGGCCCGGCAGAAGGACTCCATCAGCGGCCTGGGCAGCACCAGGTAGGCGAGGCGCAGCGAGCCGAACAACACCTTGCTGAAGGTGCCCACGTAGAGCACTCGCCCCTGACCATCCAGCCCCTGCAGGGCGGGGAGCGGGCGCTGATCGTACTGGTACTCGCCGTCGTAGTCGTCCTCCAGGATCCAGGCGCCGTGCCGCTCGGCCTCGGCCAGCAGCGCCATCCGCCGCGGCAGGCTCATGGGCACGCCGAGAGGATACTGGTGGGCGGGCGTGGTGTAGATGAGCCGCGGCGCCGGGTGTTCCCCTTGCGGGTTGAGCCCCTCTTCATCCACCGGCACCGGGTGCACCCGGGCACCGGCACTCTCCATGGCGGTGCGGGCCCCGGGGTAGCCGGGATCCTCCACCCAGACGGTGTCGCCGGCATCGATCAGCAGCTGGGTCGCCAGCAGGATCCCCTGCTGGGAGCTGGTGAGGATCAGGATCTGGTCCGGCTCGCATACCACGCCGCGTGACTGCACCAGATAGCTGCTGATGGCGCCGCGCAGCGCCTCCAGCCCCTGCGGCTCCCCGTAATTCATCCAGTCGCCGGCGTGCCGGCGCCACTGCTGCTGCATCAACCGGCCCCACAGGGCCTGCGGGAAGAGGCGGGGATCCGGCTGGCTGGAGGCAAAGGAGCGGCCCACCTCGGGCACGTCGTGACAGGCGCCGCTGTCGGCCATCTCCTGACCTCGGCGCGACAGACCGGCCGCCGACTGGGGCGGGCGCGGAGTCGGAGAGACCGCGGCCAGTGCCACGAAGCTGCCGGCCCCCACCTTGCGCACCAGATAGCCCTCCGCCTCCAGCCGGCCATAGGCCAGCTCCACCGTACTGCGGGAGACCCCCAGATCGGCGGCCAGCATGCGGCTGGCGGGCAGCCGGCTGTGCTGGGGCAGGTGGCCGGCCAGCATGGCCGAGCGCAGGGTGCGGACCAGCTGTTCGTGCAGCGGCAGATCGCTGGCTTGCTGGGTGGCAAACAGGGTGGGCAGGGCAGGCATGGGGATCTCCCGGGCGCTAATTGGTCTGCTCATATTGGCAAAATTGGTCGGCGTGGCAAGGCCATTATGTCGCTACATTGAGGCTCAAGGTTCGGGATTCACAACTATTGGCAATGAAAGGAGTCTGCATGTCGGAGTACAGCGCCACCATCAGCTGGCAGCGCGGGGCCAGCGAGCCCTTCGTCGATCAAGGTTACAGCCGGGCCCACTGGTGGGAGTTCGACGGCGGCGTCAGGGTGCCCGCCTCCTCGTCTCCCCACGTGGTGCCGCTGCCCTGGTCGGTGGCCGAGAACGTCGACCCGGAAGAGGCCTTCGTCGCAGCGATCTCCAGTTGCCACATGCTCACCTTCCTCTGGCTGGCGGCCAGGGCAGGCTATCTGGTGGAGAGCTACCGGGACGAGGCGGTGGGCATCATGGAAGCTAATGCCCGAGGTCGTCAGGCCATCACCCGGGTCACCCTGCAGCCGCTGGTGCAGTTCGGCGGTGAACGTCAGCCGGAGCTGGCCGCGCTGGAGCAGTTGCACCACCAGGCACACGAGGAGTGTTTCATCGCCAACTCGGTCACCACCGACATCACCACCCGGATCCGGGTTTGAGTACAAGGAGTGTCACTATGAGTCATGTATTGAGCAGCGGGTTGGCCAGTGCCGAACAAGCCCGCCTGTTCTTCGAGGCCCAGCTGGCCTTTCGCACCGACCCGGCGGATCTGGCTGCCGATCTGCTGGCCGGCGAAGAGCGGATCGTCGTCATCGACACCCGCTCTGCCGGTCACTACGCCGAGGGACACATCCCCGGCGCCATCAGCTTTCCCCACGCTACCATGACCCCGGCCACCACGGCCGCACTGGCGCGGGACAAGGTCTATGTCTGCTATTGCGACGGCATCGGTTGCAACGGCTCGACCCGGGGCGCCTGCAAGCTGGCGGCGCTCGGTTTTCAGGTCAAGGAGCTGATCGGCGGGCTGCACTGGTGGCGGCAGGACGGCTTTGCCGTCGTCACCGGTAGCGAACCGGGCGTGCTGCAAACGGGAGGGATTGCCTGTGGCTGCTGACATCCATCTGAACGAGTTCGGCCAGCCGGTCGGTGCGCCGCTGCCCGACTGGCGGGGCGCCGAGTTTCCGCCCCATCGCCCCCTCAACGGCTGGGACTGCCGGCTGGAGCCGCTGGATCCTGAGCGTCACGGTCCCGGCCTGTGGCAGGCTTTCAGTGCCGACAGCGGGGCCATGTGGACCTATCTGACCACAGGCCCATACGCAACAGAGGCGGACATGCTGGTCTGGCTGCGAGAGTGCGCCGTCAAGAGCGACCCCCAGTTCTACACCATCTTCGACCAGGATGGTGAACAGCCGCTGGGGCTGGCCAGCTACCTGCGTATCGACCCCCTGGCCGGCAGCATCGAGGTGGGCTGGCTGCACTTTTCCCCCGCCTTGCAGCGCTCGCGGCTGGCGACGGCGGCCATGGTGCTGATGATGGCCAATGCTTTTGCCCTCGGTTATCGGCGTTACGAATGGAAGTGCAATGCCTTCAACCAGCCCTCCTGGCAGGCGGCGCTGCGCCTTGGTTTCAGCTACGAGGGGACCTTTCGCCAGAGCCGGGTGGACAAGGGGCGCACGCGCGATACCGCCTGGTTCTCAGTGATCGACAGCGAGTGGCCGGCGCTGCAGACCTGCTTTGCGCGCTGGTTGGCGCCTGACAACTTCGATGAGCAGGGGCTCCAGCGCCTGCGCTTCTCGACCCTCACGGCCGCCTTGCGCGGTGCTTGAATAAACAGGGCGGCCATGGCCGCCCTGTTGTTTTTGCCGTCTTGTCTGCTCGCTGCTGCTCTCCCTTCGCTTCTCTCTCTGCACTGCTTCTCGCTGCGCCTTCACCACCCGGGTGCGGCGAGGATTGTATTAACATTTTTTTAATGTATCTTGTTTTTGAAATTAAATATTATTTCGAACGAAGGTTGCTTGCTGACTTTCACCCATTATCCAGGAGGCAAGATGAGCGTCACCCATACCCAGTTGCCCGCCGATCACAAGGCGGCCATCCGTCAGATGAAACAAGCCCTGCGCGCACAACTCGGCGACGTGGAGGCGGTCTTTGCCGAGGTCAGCCGCCGCATCGAGGCGCGGGTGGCCGAGGTGGAAGCGTTGCGTGCCCGTGGTGAGCCGGTGTGGCCAGAACTGGATTACCAGGCGCTGGCAGCGGGCCAGGTCGGCGAGGCCGAGCGTGCAGCCATACGGCGGCGCGGCTGCCTGGTGATCCGCGGGCACTTTGCTCGCGAACGGGCGCTGGCCTGGGATCGCGACATGCTCGACTACCTGGATCTCAACCGCTTTGATGCGCTGTATCGCGGTCCCGGCGACAGTTTCTTCGGCTCCCTTGCCGCGTCGCGCCCCGAGATTTATCCCATCTACTGGTCACGGGCCCAGATGGAGGCGCGCCAGAGCGACGAGATGGCGACCGTGCAGTCGTTCCTGAACCGCCTGTGGCAGTTCGAGCGGCCGGATGGGACACACTGGTTCGACCCGGACGTGAGCATCATCTATCCCGATCGCATTCGCCGCCGTCTGCCCGGTACCTGTTCTCGCGGGCTGGGTGCCCATACCGACTCGGGGGCCCTCGAGCGCTGGTTGCTGCCGGCCTACCAGCAGGTGTTTGCGTCGATTTTCCGGGGGGACATAGCCGCCTACGATCCCTGGGATGCGGCCCATCGCACCGAGGTCGAGGAGTACAGTGTGGAGAACACCACCAAGTGCTCGGTATTTCGTACCTTCCAGGGGTGGACGGCGCTCTCCGACATGTTGTCGGGGCAGGGATTGCTGCACGTGGTGCCGATCCCCGAGGCGATGGCCTACGTGTTGCTGCGGCCGCTGCAGCCGGACGTACCGGAGGATGAGTTGTGCGGTGTCGCACCGGGCAAGGTGCTGCCGGTCTCCGAGACCTGGCACTCGCTGTTGCTGCGGGCGATGAGCTCGATCCCGGCGGTGACGGCAGGGGATTCGGTCTGGTGGCACTGCGACCTGATCCACGGCGTGGCGCCGGTGGAGCAGCAGCAGGGGTGGGGCAACGTCATGTATATTCCGGCGGCGCCCCGTTGCGAGAAGAACCTGGCCTATGCGCGCCTGGTGCGGCAGGCATTGGAGCAGGGAACTTCGCCTGGCGACTTCCCCCGCGAAGATTACGAGGCCGACTGGCAGGGGCGCTTCACCCTGGCCGATCTGAACGACCATGGCCGCCGCGCACTGGGCATGCTCCCGTAAACGAGAGTGGCCGGGCGGGCCTGCGCAGTGGCAGGCCCGCTCACGCCTCTATTCCCCGATGGGGGCGGCAATCCACTTCATCAGGCGCAGCATGTCAGCGGGCGCTACCCCCACCGAGAGGCCGCGCTTGCCACCGCTCACCAGGATCTCGTCAAACTGCATGGCCGAGTCGTCGAGCACGGTGGGTAAGAGCTTCTTCTGGGCCAGCGGACTGATGCCACCGACCTTGTAGCCGGTCAGCTTCTCTGCTTCTGCCGGCTTCATCATCTCCACCTTCTTGAGACCGGTGGCCTTGGCCAGCTGCTTGAGGCTGCACAGGCCGGACGAGGGGACGATGGCCACCACCGCCTGCTTGTCGTGATGGGCGATCAGGGTCTTGAACACCTGAGCTTCCGGCAGGCCGAGCTGGGTCGCGGCATGCTTGCCGAAGTCGTCGTGGGCTTCGCACTCGTAGGGGTAGAGCTTGTGGGGAATCTTGAGCTTCTTCAGCAGGTTGATGGCTGGCGTCATGATGGGTGCCTTGAGTCGAAACAAGGCCAAACAGTCTGCGCCTGTGGGGCGGGTGATGCAAGTTGCTCGCGTCCCCAAGGTGTGGATGAGTGCGCCGAGATAAAAAAAGCCCGGGTCAATGACCCGGGCTTTTCATTGCAGCGCGCCTCAGGAGAAGCAGATCTGCAGCACGTAGAAGATGGCGATGGCCAGGATGGCGCCAGCAGGCAGGGTGATGACCCAGGAGACCACGATGTTGCGCAGCACGCCCAGGTTCAGCGCCGCGATGCCGCGCGCCAGACCCACGCCCATGACCGCACCGACCAGGGTCTGGGTGGTGGAGATGGGCAGACCGGTGCCGGAGGCGATCACCACGGTGGCGGCGGTAGCCAGCTGGGCGGCGAAGCCACGGCTTGGGGTCAGGTGGGTGATGCCGGTACCGACGGTGGCCATCACCTTCTCACCCATGGTGGCCAGACCGATGACGATGCCGATGCCGCCGAGCGGCAGGATCCACCAGGCGATGTGGGAGCTGCCACCGATCTCGCCGCCGGCGGCCACGATGGAGGCGACCGCGGAGAGCGGGCCGATGGCGTTGGCCACATCGTTGGAGCCGTGGGCAAAGGCCATGGCACAGGCGGTGATGATCATCAGGATGCCGAACACCTTCTCCACGTTGGCGAAGTGCATCTTGCTGTCATCCTGCGGGTTGTACTGCTGGCCGCGAATGTAGAGCCAGCCGGCAAACGCCACCGCGATGGAGATGGCGATGGAGAGCAGGATGCCCTCGCCGTTGGTCAGGTGCAGACCGACGTGGGTCAGCCCCTTCTTGATGGTCACCAGACAGATCACCAGCGCGGTCAGGAACATGTAGAAGGGCACGTAGCGCTTGGCGTTGTTGAGGGGATCATCGGTGTTGAAGATGAGCTTCTGCACGCTGATGAACATGAAGTAGGCGATGACGCCGGAGATGGCCGGGGTGATGATCCAGGAGCCGACGATGCCGCCGAACTTGCTCCACTGCACCGCTTCCGGGCCAATGCTCACCACGGCGAAACCGACGATGGCGCCGATGATGGAGTGGGTGGTGGAGACGGGCCAGCCGAAGTAGGAGGCCAGGATCAACCAGGCGCCGGCAGCCAGCAGGGAGGCTATCATGCCGAGCACCAGCAGATCCGGGGTATCGGCAAAGGCGTTGCTGTCGATGATGCCGTTGCGGATGGTAGCGGTCACTTCGCCGCCGGCCAGATAGGCACCGGCAAACTCGAAGATCATGGCGATGATGATGGCCTGACGGATGGTCAGGGATTTGGTGCCGACCGACGTGCCCATGGCGTTGGCGACGTCATTCGCGCCAATACCCCAGGCCATCAAAAAGCCGAACAACGCCGCCACGAGCACCAGGGTGGTGCCGTAATTCGCGATAATGTCCATTCAGTGTTTACCCAGTCAGTCGATTACGAACGAGCCAGCATCAGTTCCAGACGGGCGCCAACGCGCTCGGCCTGATCTGCCAGGTCACCTACCCATTCGAGGATCTTGTAGAGGAACATAACGTCGATCGGATTGTATTTCTGCTCAACGGCTTGCAGCTGTTGGCGCAGCCCGATCTGCATGGTGTCAGTATCGTCCTCGATAAGATCCAGCTGGTGGATCATCTCGGCAACCATTTCAACTTCACGTCCTTTAAAGCCGGTTTCGAGCAGCTCATCGAGTTCTCCGATGGCTTTCTCGGCTTGGGCGGTCGCATCGATACAGCGTTTGAGATAGGCCATGAAATCGGCACGCATCTCGGAGGGGAATTCCATTTTACGGCCAAGCATGCGGCCGGAAATATCCTTGGCACGGTTGGCAATCTTGTCCTGCTGGGTCAGCAGTTCGAGCAGGTCGGTACGGGCAACCGGCAGGAACAGGCCGCGAGGCAGCTTCAGACGAATTTCACGCTTGAGGATGTCCGCTTCTTTTTCCAGCTGGGCAATCTGCTGCCGGATCTTCTCGGCATCTTCCCAACGGTCTTCGGCAACGGCATCAAAGAAGGGAACCAACTGCTGGGAGCACTGGTGAACCTTGACGATATGCTTCTGCAGCGGCTTGATGGGGGACTTGGCAAAAAGCCCCAAAATAGTATTTACTGGCATGGCCAAACCTGTGTCGGTGAAAAAACACTCGATACGATTTTATGAGGGGCGCATGGTAACCGAACTGCGCCATCAATAAAACCGTGAATTAATCCTGATGTATCGCAGGCATTATATCCTCGCGCTTAGCATCACGCCCCCCAAAGTTGCCTGCCAGCCCGGAATGACTATGCAAACTGAGATCGAGATAAAGTTTTTTGTCTCCCGAGATATTCGACAGCCTTTTTTCAACCTTCTGAATTCACTGGAAATTATATCCAACTCTCAAGCCGAGCTCGGCAATGTCTATTTTGATACGCCAGCGCTGGATTTGCGCCGCCTGGAGATGGGTTTGCGGATCCGTCGCAGCGATGATTTCGCCGAACAGACGATTAAATGTCGGGGCCAGGCGGTGGGCGGACTGCATGCCAGACCCGAATACAATGCCCCGGTCGCTGGCGATATGCCCGCGCTTGACGCTTTTCCTGACGAGATTTGGCCGAGTCTTTCCGCTCGTGATGCAATCCAGGGCGCCCTGGTGGCCCAGTTTCGTACCGACTTCCTGCGTCGCCACTGGTTGATCGCCTTCGCGGGAGCCGAAATCGAGCTGGCCTGGGATCAGGGGGAGATTGTCGGCGTGCTCGGCAAGAGCCTCATCGACGAGTTGGAGCTGGAGCTCAAATCCGGCGAGGCGAGCGCCCTGTTTGGCTTGGCAGAGCAGCTGGCCGGGCTTGGCGGCCTGCGGCTCGGGGCTCAGTCCAAGGCCCAGCGTGGTTATCGGCTGGCGGGGCTCGGCAAGCCGCTGGCGCTGCAAGCCTTGCCTGCATTGACTGACCTGAGTGCGGCCGAGCGTATCGCCCTCGGCCTGCAGCACTGGCAGCATCACGAGCTGTACTGGCTGGAACAGACGGACGCCGAGGCACAGGGGTTGGCGTTGCAGCAGCTGCGCCTGGGCATGGACCTGATTGCCGAGGCGGCCGGCATGTTGCCGGCAGCGGACTGGCTGGTTGAGCTGACCGGGCTCGGGCCGCGGCTGGCCTCGGTCGCCGGACAGGCCGACTGGCAGCAGGCGTTGCCGGCCCTGTTCCTTCAGGCCGACTATGTGCGCCTGCAACTGGCCATCGCCGCCTGGCTGCACCGGCAAGGGTGATGAGCCGCGCGCCGCAGCGCTTGCAATGCAAAAAGGTGAGCCTGGCTCACCTTTTTCTTTGGCTGTCGATAGGGCCAGCGGGCTGGCAACGAAGGCCTGCGTGGCTGATTCAGACCTGGGTGTAGATCAGCCCGGTGCTGCGCACCACGTCTTCCCCCTGGCAGCGCAGTTCCAGTTCGCTGGTGTCGCAGGGCTGGCCGTTGTGCTCGATGCAGAATTCGAAGCGGGTACGGGATTTTACCGGAATGTGCTGCGAGTTGGTGGGGGTAGCCTGCCATTGCCACTGCTGCAGCACGGCGATGGCGGCGTCGCTGAACTGCGGGTCGCTGCTGTCCAGCACCCGGATCTGTTCGGCCCGTCCCGCCGGGTTGATCACGTACTCGAGCGAGCTGCAACCGGTCTGCCCGGCCAGGATGGCCTCTTTGGGGTAGCGGGACTCCATCCGGGTGAGCGGGCTCCACTGGGCGTTCACGTCCTTGAGATCGCTTAAGGGGAGGGAGGTCAGATGGACGCTGTGGGTCTGCTGGCTGCAGCCGGTCAATGCGCACAGGGCGCCCAGCAAAAGAGTGGCTTTCATGTTCGCTTCCCTTCGTTATTGGTATTGCTGGCGGGCCGGGGCCCGCCGCTCGGCAGGGCCATTAATAAAATATTCAGCCACGAATGAAAACCCTTTACCGGCAACAGGCCAGAAAAAACCGCCTTTCGGCGGCTTTTTCGGTTTTTTCCCACTCAGTAATAGCCCGCATCGTCCGGGTTGGGCCTGGTCTTGAAGCGGCGGTGCAGCCACATGTACTGCTCCGGCGCCTTGCGCACGGCGGCTTCTATCTCGCGGTTGGCACGGGCCGCATCGACCAGGTCGTCACCGCTCGGATAGTCGGCGAGCGGCGCCCCGATATGCAGGGTGTAACCCTCGCTGGTGCGGATGTTGTAGCAAGGCAGGGTGACGGTGTTCTTCACCCGCGCCAGGGTGGCGGTGCCGGTGATGGTGGCGGCCTGCTCGACCGCGAAGTAGGGCACGAACACGCTGGCATGGGCACCGTAGTCATGATCCGGCGCATACCAGAGCGCATCGCCGTTGCGCAGCGCCTTGATCATCCCCTTCACGTCCATCCGGTCCACCAGGTATTTGTTGGAGGCGCAGCGGCCGTGGTACTGGGCATACTCCAGCACCGGGTTGGTGTTGGGACGGTAGACGCCGACCCCGGGCCGCACCAGGCCGAAGCAGCGGGCGTTGAGCTCCAGCGTGAGGAAATGGCAGGAGAGCAGCAGCATGCCCTGACCCTTCTCCATGGCGGCGATGACGTGCTCTTCCCCTTCTACCTTCATCAGGTTGCGCATCCGCCAATCCGGCCAGAACCAGGCCATGCCGACTTCGAAGATGGCGCAGCCCACGCTCTCGAAATTCTGCTTGAGCAGTTTCTCGCGCTCATCCTTGGTCAGCTCGGGCATCGCCAGCTCCAGATTGCGGCGGGCAATCTTGACGCGGGATTTCAGCAGCTTGCGGGCCAGACTGCCGAGCTGGCATCCCAGCCACATCTGGCTGCGCCAGGGCAGCAGCACCAGCAGCCAGAGCAGGCTGAGGCCGAACCAGCTGGCCCAGTAGCGGGGATGAAACAGGCGGGGTTCGAGGCGGGGAGCATTGTCGTGGGCCATGAAAAGTCTCTTGTTCGCAATCGCCATGCACCAGGCAAGCCCGGTCGAATAAGGGGAGGCGATAAAGGCACGTGGGGATCCTGAACGGATCGTTTTATTCGCAAGCGGGGATTCTAGCCGAAAAGCGGGGTCGGGGGCGAATGGCTATGTGCTGGTCAGAGGGGCTGATGGTGGTTCACTGGCGTGACGGGAATCGTCACTACCGGTTTCTTTAAATGGAAGCCGCAGGTTTGCTTTTTCTCCCTCAAATAAAAGAGTGTGATAAAATCGGCGACTGATTTTTCAGGTTTTGAGAGTCGATACAGATGAAGATCACCCTGCCCGAGTTTGAAAAAGCCCGCGTTCTGGTCGTTGGCGATGTCATGTTGGACCGTTATTGGCATGGCCCCACCGGCCGGATCTCGCCCGAGGCACCGGTGCCCGTGGTCAAGGTCGAACACATTGAGGAGCGCCCGGGTGGCGCCGCCAACGTGGCGCTCAACTCCGCCGCGCTGGGCGCCCACGCCGTGCTGCTGGGTCTGACCGGTCAGGATGAGGCCGCCGATGCCCTGGCTGGCCAGATGGCCGGCGTCAAGGTCGCCTGTGACTTCGTTCGTCTGGCCGACTACCCGACCATCACCAAGCTGCGCGTGCTGTCGCGCAACCAGCAGCTGCTGCGTCTGGACTTTGAAGAGGCCTTCCACGATGTGGACTCCACCCTGCTGATGGGCAAGGTCGAGCAGGCGCTGCCGCACAGCGACGTGATGATCCTCTCCGACTACGGTAAGGGTGCCCTCAACGACGTGCCCGGCATGATCCAGCGCGCCCGCGCCGCCGGCATCCCGGTGCTGGTCGATCCCAAGGGGACCGATTTCGAGAAGTACCGCGGCGCTACCCTGCTGACCCCCAACATGTCCGAGTTCGAGGCCGTGGTGGGCAAGGTGAAGAGCGAAGAGGAGCTGGTTGCCAAGGGGCTGGAGCTGGTCAAGCGTTTCGAACTGGAGGCCCTGCTGGTCACCCGTTCCGAGAACGGCATGACCCTGATCCGCGAAGGCCAACCCGAGCTGCACCTGCCGGCCCAGGCCCACGAGGTGTATGACGTGACCGGTGCCGGTGATACCGTCATCTCCACCCTGGCCACCTCGCTGGCCGCCGGCAAGAGCCTGGACGAAGCCTGTGCCCTGGCCAACACCGCCGCTGGTATCGTGGTCGGCAAGCTGGGGACCTCCACCGTCAGCCCGGTTGAGCTGGCCAACGCCCTCTACACCGAGCAGGAGACCGGCTTTGGCGTCATGTCCGAAGCCCAGCTCAAGATTGCCGTGCAGGCCGCCCGTCTGCGTGGCGAGAAGGTGGTGATGACCAACGGCTGCTTCGACATCCTGCATGCCGGTCACGTCTCCTACCTGGCCAATGCCGGCAAGCTGGGGGATCGCCTGATCGTGGCGGTCAACACCGACGAGTCGGTGCGTCGCCTCAAGGGGCCGGGTCGTCCGGTCAATCCGACCGAGCGCCGGATGGCCGTGCTGGCTGCGCTGGGGGCCGTGGACTGGGTGGTGCCCTTCTCCGAGGACACTCCGCAGCGACTGATCGCCGAGGTGCTGCCGGACCTGCTGGTCAAGGGCGGCGACTACAAGCCGGAAGAGATTGCCGGTTACGCCGAGGTGACCGCCAACGGCGGCGAGGTGCGGGTCCTCAACTTCGAGGATGGCTGCTCCACCAGCGACATCATCAAGACCATCCGCGAACGCGGCTAATACTGCTGGCTCCGTTTATCCGGGGCCATCGCCAGCAAGCGACGACACCCGGATAACAAAAAGGCGACCTGATGGTCGCCTTTTTCATTCCCGATAACGACTATCAGACTTTGGTCTTGGCTTTTGCGGTGGCAGGCATCAGACCCTGGTTTACTTCCACCAGATCCTGCGCTTCCAGCACCCCGGCGGCCTGTTTCAGGCTCAGGATATTGAGGATGTAGTTGTAACGGGCTTCGGAGAGCTTCTGCTTGGCCTCGTACAGCTTGCGGGTGGAGTCCAGCACGTCGACGATGGTACGGGTACCCACTTCGTAACCCGCTTCGGTCGCCTTGAGGGCGCTGTCGGCGGAGATGACGGACTGGCTGTAGGCGCGTACCGAGCCGATGCTGGCGTTCACGTTGTTGTAGGAGGAACGCACCGTGCTCTGCACCGAGCGGAAGTTCTTCTCCAGCAGTTCGCTGGCCGCCACGTAGTTGTACTGAGCCTGCTTCACTTTGGAGCTAGTGGCGCCACCGCTGTAGAGCGGCAGCTTGAAGGTCAGGCCGATGTTGGCCTGATTGTCATTGCCGCCCGGCATGCTATCGAGCTTGTAATCGGTATTGCTGGTTTGCAGTCCGGCACCCAGATCCAGGGTCGGCTCATGGCCGGTCTTGGCCAGGTCAATCTGCTCCTTGGCGATGTCCTTGCCGATACGGGCACTGTGCAGTTGCAGGTTCTTGTCCAGCGCCAGCTCCAGCCACTTGTCGGAGCCGAAGGCGGTTTTCTGCGGGCTGAAGCGATCGGTGTTGAGCACGTCCAGCTGACGGTGATCGATGCCGGTCAGCTCGCGCAGGGTCTCGTAGCTGTTGTCCAGCGAGTTCTCGGCGTTGATCTCGTCCGCCAGCGCCTGGTCACGAGAGGCCTCGGCTTCGTGGACGTCGGTGATGGCGGTCAGGCCCACTTCGAAACGCTGCTGGGTCTGTTCCAGCTGACGCTCTACCGCAACCTTGTTGGCGCGCACGAACTCCAGGGTGTCCATCGCCTTGAGCACGTTGAAATAGGCCTGGGCAGTACGCAGCATCAGGCTCTGGATCTCGAGGTTGTAGGCAACATCAGACTGGGTGGCCTGCTTCTCGCTGATATCCAGATTGACCCAGTTACTGCGACGATAGAGGGACTGCGACAGCGTCACTTCACCCTTGGCGTTGTTGTTGCTTTGGGTATCGTTCTTGTTTTTCAGATAATTGAGTCCGGCACCCAGATCGATCTGGGGCAGCAGAGGGGCACGGGTTTCGTTGATCTTCTCGAAGGCCTGATCGCGAACGGCTTTGGACTGCAGCAACTGCGGGTCTTTGATCTGGGCTTGCTGGTAGATGTCGAGCAGGTTTTCGGCATGGGCACCGGCACTGACGCCCAGCAACACCATGACGGACAAAAGTGTTCTTTTCATAGATCGATTTAACCTTATGTAGTAACCCAAACTGGTTGCTGGAGAGGGCAAATATTGTCACCGACCAAGCTTGATTGCAGCTTAATCACTCTACTATAAGCAAAATTTTATGATAACTGTCTCTTTTCCAGCGACAGGAACGTCAAGAACGAGGGTGAGTTTTCTCCCCCTCGTGCCTAGCCAAATGTCCTGTGGCTGCTAAAATCCGTCCCTCATCTCCGACGGGAGTGAGTGAATGAATGTTCATTCATGTTCCCGAATTTTATGGCCTAACCGAGCCAAGTCAAGCTGGCGGGAGTCTCGTATGTCGCAGCAAGCCTTGCCCCAAACCCGTCACTACTCTGCCGATGACGTGAAAATTATCGATAAATCAGCAGGATATAACGGGTTCTTCAAAGTGAACGTCTATCGTCTGCAGCACAGGTTATTTGCAGGGGGCTGGAACGAGCCCATCGTCCGCGAGCTGTTCGAGCGCGGCCATGCCGCCGCCCTGTTGCCCTACGACCCGGTGCGCGACCAGATCGTGCTGGTGGAGCAGTTTCGGATCGGCGCCATCGAGACCAGCGCCACCCCCTGGCTGCTGGAGCTGGTGGCCGGCATCATAGACCCGGGTGAGGTCGCTGAAGAGGTGGTGCGGCGCGAAGCGGTGGAAGAGGCGGGCATCGAGGTCGGCCGCTGCGAGCACGCCATCAGCTATCTGGTGAGCCCGGGCGGCAGCACCGAGCGTATCGAGGTCTATGTGGGCGAGGTGGATGCCAGCAAGGCCGAGGGGATCCACGGTCTGGCGGAAGAGGGGGAAGACATCCGGGTCCACGTGGTGAGCCGCGAGCAGGCCTATGCCTGGCTCAAAGAGGGGCGCATCGACAACGCCGCCTCCGTCATCGCCTTACAGTGGCTGGCTCTCAATCACGGCGAGCTGCGTGCCCGCTGGCTGGCGGGGCGCTAAGGTGGCACTCGTTCATACCCAGGCCAAGCGCTATGTGCCTGATTTGATGTCCCTGCAGCGTACCTGCGAGGTCAACTACATGACCCTGATGAAACTACTGCCCCCGGGCGGCAGTGTCGGCGCCGAACGCCGCTATCAGGTGGGCAACGGCCTGCAGTTTCAGCTCACGGTGAGCGAGGAGAGTCGCTTCACCAGCCAGGTGATCCTGGCCCAGCACAACCCGGAATTGCCGAGTTATTTGCAGGTCCGGATAGAGATTCGTTTGTACCATGACGTGCGGATGGCGGAAGTGTGTGCGGCGCAACAGATTTCAAGGTTGCAACCACGTTATGATTATCCCAATAAAAATATGCACCAGCGGGATGAAAAGGAGCAGGTAAACCTGTTTCTGGCCGATTGGCTAAAATTTTGTCTCAGACATGGTACCAGCCTGATAAACATCCTCTAGTTGAACTCATAAAAAGAAGCGTGATTTTGGAAACAGAGCTACCCCAGGCGCAGGACGGCAGTGTGCGCCTGTTGCAAATTACCGACACCCACCTCTTCGCGAGTGCCGAGGGGCGGCTATTGGCCGTGCGCACTGCCGAGAGCCTGGCTGCCGTGCTGGAACGGGTGCAGGCCAATGACCATCCGTTCGATCTGATCCTCGCCACCGGGGATCTCTCCCAGGATCACAGTCCGGAGTCCTACCAGCGCTTCGCCTCCATGATGGCGCCGCTGGCGCGCCCCATCTACTGGCTGCCCGGCAACCATGACGACGGCCCCCTGATGACCGAATACCTGCATGCGGCCGGCATCAGCGAGGCCAAGCAGCTGGTAGGCGAGCACTGGCAGGTGATCCTGCTGGACACCCAGGTGCGCGGCAAACCCCACGGGGTGCTGGGGGATCACCAGCTGGCGGCGCTGGATCAGGCGCTGCGCCAGCATCCCGAGCGTCATGCCCTGATCGCCCTGCACCATCAGGCGGTGCCGGTGGGCTGTGCCTGGCTCGATCAGCACAATCTCAAGAATGCCGACGACCTGTTTGCCGTGCTGGCCCGCCACCCGCAGCAGAAGACCATTCTGTTCGGCCATGTCCACCAGGAGTTTGACGAGGTGCACCGCGGGGTGAGGCTGATCGCCAGCCCCTCCACCTGCATCCAGTTCAAACCGCTCTCTGATGGCTTCGCGCTGGACGAATCCGGCCCGGGCTGGCGCTACCTCACCCTCTACCCGGATGGCCGTATCGCCAGCCAGGTGTGGCGTCTGCCGGTGGGGCAGTTTGTGCCCGACCCCAATGCCACCGGTTATTGAGGAGCTGAGATGAAGCCCGTTCTCCTCTACCTGCACGGTTTCAACTCCTCGCCCGGTTCTGCCAAGGCGCAGCAGATGGCTGCCTGGGTGGCTGAACACAGACCCGATATCGAGGTGGTGATCCCGGCCCAGCCCAACACGCCGGCGGCGGCCTGGGCGGCCATCGAGCAGACCATTGCCGATCTGCAGAGCCGTTATGGCAACGAATTCAAGCTTGGCGCCGTGGGCAGCTCCCTCGGCGGCTTTATGGCGACCCGGGTCAGCGAGCGCTACGGCTGCCACGCCGCCCTGATCAACCCGGCGGTACGCCCGCACGAGCTGCTCTGCGACTACCTCGGCCCCCAGACCAACCCCTACACGGGGGAGCAGTATCAACTGCTGCCTGAACACATGAATGAGCTGCGGGCGCTGGCGGTGCCGGTGAGCGCCCCCGAGCGACTCTGGGTGCTGCAACAGCAGGAAGACGAGGTGCTCGACTATCGCAAGGCGCTGGACGAATACCGCTTTGCCCGTCTCTCGCTGGAGTGCGGTGGCGATCACGCCTTCGTGGCGTTCGAACGCTACCCCGCCCAGATCGTCCGCTTCCTCGGGCTCTAGCCATGCAGCCGCCGTTGGCCACCTTTCTGGAACAGGTGCTGGCCACGGCGCAGGCTGGGCTCACCTACTCCAAAGATCCCTTCGACATCGGCCGCTTCGAGGCGCTGCGAGCGGCCACGGTGGCGCTCATCGCCAGCCAGAGCGAGCTGGCACCGGAAGCCATCAGCGGCTGGATCGCCCTCGATCGCGGTTATCCCACCCCCAAGCTCGATGTGCGGGCCTTCATTCAGAACGATGCAGGCCATATCCTGCTGGTGCAGGAGCGCAGCGACGGCTGCTGGACCCTGCCAGGGGGCTGGTGCGACATCGGTGACTCGCCGGCGGAGGCCGTGGTGCGCGAAGTGGTGGAGGAGACCGGCCTGGCGTGTCGGGCCGTGCAACTGCTGGCGCTGTTCGACAAGCTCAAGCACCCTCATCCACCCCAGCTGCCCCACGCTCACAAGGCGTTCTTTCTGTGCGAGGCGACCGGCGGCCAGCTGCTGGACGAAACCGATGAAACCAAAGGGGCGGGGTACTTCCCCATCGACAACTTGCCCCCGCTCTCTCGCCATCGGGTTGTGGCGTCCCAGCTGCGCACCCTGTACGACCATCTTTTGCAGGGGCGGCAGGATACCCTGTTTGATTGATTGGCTCGGAACCTGAGCCCGTCTGCAAGGAGGCAGCATGATCAAGCGCATCGGCAATACCCCCATTCAGGAGCGACACAAGGCCAGCTGCCACTGCGGCGCCGTGGTGCTGGAGCTGACCCTGCCGGATGGCGTGGTGGATCCGCGCCGCTGCGACTGCTCGCTCTGCCGACGCCGGGGCGCCATCGTCGCCTCGGTGCCGCTGTCCGGCATCCGTATCCTGCAGGGGGAGGATGTGCTGAGCTGTTACCAGTTCAATACCCACACCGCCAAGCACTACTTCTGCAGCATCTGCGGCATCTACACCCACCATCAGCGCCGCTCCAATCCGGCCCAGTATGGTTACAACCTCGCCTGCCTTGAAGGCGTCAATCCGTTCGAGCTGGGCGAGGTGCCGCTGCTCGATGGCATCAACCATCCGGCGGACCGGCTGGTCTGACCGGGAGGGTCTCATCTGCTCCTGTAGCACCCTGCGGGGCTGTGATAGTCTTGCCAGACCCGCCGCATGGCGGGCCTTGAGTCCGCATTCTCTCGCTTGCCAACAGGGAGCCCGCTTGTGACAACTTCAGCACTGCCGGATCTGATCCTGGGCGCCTCTCTCTACTTTCCCCCCCTGTTCAAGGCGGTTCTGCTCGGCCTGCTGGGCTGGCTGCCGGTGCACCACCTGCTGCGTGGCTGGCTCTACGGCGGGGATGTCTGGCATCCCCTGCTGATGGATCTCTCCCTGTTTATCCTCGCCGTCAGCGGCGCCCTATGGATATTGCTACATGGCTAAATCACCCCTCGCGACCCTCAAATACTTCTCTACCCTGCTGGTCTGCGCGCTGGCGCTGGCGGCGGGCTGGTGGCTGTGGAACTACTACATGCAGGGGCCCTGGACCCGGGATGGCAAGGTGCGGGCCGAGCTGGTCAGCATCACCCCCGAGGTGTCGGGCAAGATCATCAAGATAGCGGTGAAGGACAACCAGCTGGTGAAGGCGGGGGAGGAGATTTTTACCCTGGATCCCGAGCCCTACCGGATCACGCTGGACAACGCCCAGGCGGCGCTGGCCAAGGCCAAATCGGATCTCGACAAGGCAGAGCACGAGGCGAGCCGGCGCAGCGGCTTGTCGCGCAGCGTCATCTCCGCCGAGGCGGTGGATGAGGCCCGCCTCAATGCCCAGGCGATGAAGGCGGCCTACCAGGTGGCCCAGGCCAATCTGGAGCAGGCCAGATGGTCGCTGGCCAAGACCCGGGTACATGCCGCGAGCGACGGCTACATCACCAACCTGCAGACCCGGGTCGGCAACTATGCCAGCGCCGGCGTGCCGCTGGTGGCACTGGTGGACATCCACTCCTTCTACGTGCAGGGCTACTTCGAGGAGACCAAGCTCAGGCACATAGCGCCGGGCAAACCGGCCGAGGTGGTGCTCTACAGCGGGGAGCAGCGGCTGCGCGGCGAAGTGGAGAGCATAGGGCGCGCCATCCACGATCAGAGCGTGGAGGGGGCCGACAACCTGCTGCTGGACGTCAAACCCAATGTGCCCTGGGTGCGGCTGGCCCAGCGGGTGCCGGTGCGGATCAAGCTGCTGGAGGTGCCGCCCGGGCTGACGCTGATTGCGGGCACCACCTGCACCATCACCATAGGGGAGTAAGGTGGCCGCCTCGCTCTGGCGCCAGACCCCCTGGGGCAAGGCCAATGGCGGCCAGTGGCGCTATGCCCTGCGCAACAGCCTGGCCATGTGCCTGTCGCTCTGGTTGGCCTTCGTGCTGGAGCTGGATTCCCCCTACTGGGCGATGACCTCAGCCGCCGTGGTGAGCTTTCCCACCGTGGGGGGGGTCATCAGCAAGAGTCTGGGACGGGTGGTGGGCAGCCTCATCGGTGCCATGGCGGCGGTGGTGATCACCGGCCTTGGCATCAGCGACCCCTGGCTGTTCAGCTTCCTCATCGCGCTCTGGCTGGCGCTCTGCACTTACATCTCCAACCACCATCAGAACAACGTCTCCTACGCCTTTGCGCTGGCGGGCTACACCGCCGCCATCATCGCCTTCTCCTGCGTCAACGTGACCGACCCGCAACACATCTTCGACATCGCCCAGGCGCGGGTGAGCGAGGTGATCATCGGCATCCTCTGCGGTGGCCTGTTGATGATGATCCTGCCCAGCACCTCGGATGGTGAGACCCTGCTGCAGTCGCTGCACAAGACCCAGGCCCGACTGCTGGAGCATGCCCAGCTGCTCTGGCTGGGGGAGGCGAGCCCGGAGGTGCGCACCGCCCACGAGGGGTTGATCGGCCAGATCCTCACCATGAACGTGCTACGCATCCAGGCGGTCTGGAGCCACCATCGGCTGCGTCGCCACAACCGGCTGCTCAACTTCCTGCTGCACCGCCAGCTGCGGCTCATCAGCCTCATCTCCAGCCAGCGCCGCATGCTGCACAACTGGCCGACGCAACCGGAGGGGCTGCAGGCGTTGCTGGAGCGGCTGCTGGTCGAGCTGGGCCAGCCCGGCTGTGACAAGTACCGCATCGCCCGGCTGCTGGCCCCCTTGGTGCCGACGGCGGCCAGCGACTACCGGTTGCACACCTTCTGGCGACGGCTGCGCCACTTCTGCTGGAGCTATCTGGAGTGTCAGCGCTGGCTGGATCGGCTGGCCCGTTACGACGATCAGGAGTGGCCGGCGCCGCCACGCCACTCTTCGCTCACCAGCCACACCGATACGCTGGAGGCGGCCTACAACGGTGGGCGCACCTTCCTCTGCGTGCTGCTGGGCTGCGCCTTCTGGATCCACAGCCAGTGGGATGCGGGCAGTTCTGCGCTGACCCTGCTCTCCATCTGTTGCGTGCTCTACTCGGCCACCCCGGCGCCGGCCAAGGGGGCCAACACCATGCTCAAGGCGATCCTGCTGCTCAGCCTCATCTGCTTCGCGGTCAAGTTCGGCCTGATGATCCGGCTCGACGACTTCTGGCTCTTCTGCGCCCTGCTGTTCCCCGTGCTCATCACCATGCAGCTGTTCAAGCAGCAACAGCCCAGGCAGGCGGTGCTGTGGGGCCAGCTCATCGTGCTGCTCGGCTCCTTTCTCGCCATCACCAATCCGCCGAGCTACGACTACCTGCAGTACATCAACGGCAGCCTGGGGCAGGCGCTGGGGGGGATGGGCGCCGGACTGGCGTTCCAGCTGCTGCGACCGAGCTCGGATCGGCGCAAGAGCCGCCGCCTCATCCGCTCCCTGCGCCGCCACTTCATGGATCAACTGGAGCCGGCCCCGCGCCAGAGCGAGAGCCAGTTCGAATCGCTCATCTATCACTGCATCAGCCAGCTCAGCCAGAGCCAGGATCAGACCGCCCGCCTCTGGGTGCTGCGCTGGGGCGTGGTGCTGCTCAACTGCAGCCACATCGTCTGGCAGCTGCGTCAGTGGCGCGGCGAGGATCAGCCCCTCTATCTGGTGCGCGACAACTGCATCCGCTCTCTGCAGGGGATCCTCACCGAGCAGGGAGTGCAGCACGCCTCCCTGGATCGCACCCTGGGCGAGCTGCAGCGGATCAGCGCGGCCCTGGCCAACCACAGGGAGCCGACGGCGCGGGAGCTGGCCGGCATGGTGTGGCGGCTGCACAGCTCGCTCTCCCAGTTGCAGCAGGCGCTGCCGGTGGCGGCCGAGGCGCGCTGAACGGGCAGGCGGGGCGACTTACCCCGTCCGGATCAAGCTTTGCCGCCGCCGGGTTTGTCCAATACCCTCCCAACGAGTAAGATTCTCCCCAAACGTCAATTCGCAAGGCCCTCCATGTCTACTCAATACAATGCGGATGCCATTGAGGTCCTCAATGGCCTTGAACCGGTGCGTCGCCGCCCCGGCATGTATACCGACACCACCCGGCCCAATCACCTCGGCCAGGAGGTCATCGACAACAGCGTCGACGAGGCGCTGGCGGGTCACGCCCGTACCCTGGAGGTGACCCTGTATGAAGATCAGTCCCTCGAGGTGATCGACGACGGCCGCGGCATGCCGGTCGACATCCACCCGGAGGAAGGGGTGTGCGGGGTGGAGCTGATCCTCTGCAAGCTGCACGCGGGCGGCAAGTTCTCCAACAAGAACTACCAGTTCTCCGGCGGTCTGCACGGGGTGGGCATCTCGGTGGTGAACGCCCTCTCCGAGCGGGTCGAGGTGACGGTGCGCCGCGATGGCCAGGTCTATGACATCGCCTTCGAGCGGGGCGACAAGGTGTCTGATCTGACCATCACCGGCACCTGCGGCCGTCGCAACACCGGCACCCGGGTGCGCTTCTGGCCAGAGGCGCGCTACTTCGATTCGCCGCGCTTCTCGGTCTCCAAGCTCGAGCACCTGCTCAAAGCCAAGGCCGTGCTCTGCCCGGGCCTCACCATCAAGTTCCTCGACAAGAACACCGGCATCAAGCTTGAGTGGTGCTACGAAGACGGCCTCAAGGATTACCTCATCGACGCGGTAAAGCAGTTCACCTGCCTGCCGGAGCAGCCCTTCGTCGGCTCTTTCAGCTCCGAGCAGTCGGCGGTGGACTGGGCCCTGTGCTGGTTGCCGGAAGGGGGCGAATGCCTCGCCGAATCCTATGTGAACCTCATTCCCACCGCGCTCGGTGGCACCCATGTCAACGGCCTGCGCCAGGGGTTGCTCGACGCCATGCGCGAGTTCTGCGAGTTCCGCAACCTCTTGCCCCGCGGGGTCAAGCTCACCCCGGAAGACATCTGGGATCGCTGCGCCTACATCCTCTCCATCAAGATGCAGGACCCGCAGTTTGCCGGCCAGACCAAGGAGCGTCTGTCGTCCCGCCAGAGCTCGGCCTTCGTGTCGGGCGTGGTGAAGGATGCCTTCAGCCTTTACTTGAACAGCAACACCGAGCTGGCCGAACAGCTGGCGGAGCTCTGCATCTCCAGCGCCCAGCGCCGGATGCGCGCCGCCAAGACGGTGGTGCGCAAGAAGATAACCCAGGGCCCGGCCCTGCCCGGCAAGCTCACCGACTGCGGCTGCGCCGATCCCATGCAGGGGGAGCTCTTCCTGGTGGAGGGTGACTCCGCGGGCGGCAGTGCCAAGCAGGCGCGCGACCGCGAATTCCAGGCCATCATGCCGCTGCGCGGCAAGATCCTGAACACCTGGGAGGTGGAGGCCGGTCAGGTGCTCGCCTCGCAAGAAGTACACGACATCTCGGTGGCGATCGGGCTCGACCCCGACTCCGACGACCTCAGTGGCCTGCGCTACGGCAAGGTGTGCATCCTCGCGGATGCCGACTCGGACGGTCTGCACATCGCCACCCTGCTCTGCGCCCTCTTTGTGAAGCACTTCCGCACGCTGGTGGAGAAGGGCCATGTCTATGTGGCCATGCCGCCCCTCTATCGTATCGACATCGGCAAGGAGGTCTTCTACGCCCTCGACGAGGACGAGAAGAACGGCGTGCTGCAACGGGTCGAGGCCGAGAAGAAGAAGGGCAAGGTGATGGTGACCCGATTCAAGGGGCTGGGTGAGATGAACCCCAAGCAGTTGCGGGAAACCACCATGGATCCCAACACCCGCCGCCTGGTGCAGCTCACCATGGGCGCGGAAGGAGGGGCAGAAGGGGAAGATGGGGGCGAGACCCTGCAACTGATGGACATGCTGCTGGCCAAGAAGCGCGCCGGTGATCGCCGCGAATGGCTAGAAGAGAAGGGCAACCTCGCCATCATCTAAAGCGAGTCGCAAGTACCCCGGCCCTCCCCTTCGCAAGGGGAGGGGGCCAAGCCTCTCCTCCCCCTCATGGAGGGGGAGGTTGGGAGGGGGTCTTGTGATTCACCGTCGGCCCCCTGCCGACCCGCATTTCCGGCGTGCCCTCTGAGGGCGTGCCATAGCAAGAGAACAACCTTATGAGTGATGCTATCGAGCTCAGTCTGGACGGGGTCGAGCGCCAGCCAATGCGCACCTTTACCGAGCAGGCTTACTTGAACTACTCCATGTACGTCATCATGGATCGGGCCCTGCCGCATATCGGCGACGGCCTCAAGCCCGTGCAGCGGCGCATCATCTACGCCATGAGCGAGCTGGGTCTGTCGGCCCTCTCCAAGCACAAGAAATCCGCCCGTACCGTGGGTGACGTGCTGGGTAAATATCACCCCCACGGCGACATCGCCTGTTACGAGGCCATGGTGTTGATGGCCCAGCCCTTCTCCTACCGCTACCCGCTGGTGGACGGTCAGGGCAACTGGGGGGCGCCGGATGATCCCAAATCCTTCGCCGCCATGCGTTATACCGAGGCGCGGCTGTCGCGCTTCTCCGAGCTGTTGCTCTCCGAGCTGGGACAGGGCACGGTGGAGTGGACGCCGAACTTCGACGGCACCATGAAAGAGCCGGTGGTGCTGCCCGCCCGCCTGCCGCACATCCTGCTCAACGGGGTGACCGGCATCGCGGTGGGGATGGCGACCGATATCCCGCCCCACAACGCGCGGGAAGTGGCCCACGCCTGCGTGGAGCTCTTGGACAACCCCAATGCCGGCCTGGATGCGCTGATGGCCCATGTGCAGGGGCCGGACTACCCGACCAACGCCGAGATCATCACGCCCCGCGACGACATCCGCAAAATCTACGAGACCGGCAAGGGCTCCATCAAGCAGCGGGCGGTGTGGAACGAGGAGGATGGCGACATCGTTATCACCGCGCTGCCTCATCAGGCCTCAGGCGCCAAGATCATGGAGCAGATTGCCGCCCAGATGGTGGCCAAAAAGCTGCCCATGGTCACCGATCTGCGCGATGAGTCGGACCACGAAAACCCGACCCGTCTGGTGATCGTGCCGCGCTCCAACCGGGTGGACGTGGAGGGGCTGATGGCCCACCTGTTCGCCACCACGGACTTGGAGAAGAACTACCGGGTCAACCTCAACATCCTGGGTCTGGACAATCGGCCCCAGGTGAAAGACCTCAAGACCATCCTCACCGAGTGGCTGAGTTTTCGCCGTGAGACGGTGCGCCGTCGCCTGCAATATCGTCTCGACAAGGTGCTGGCCCGCCTGCACATCCTCGAAGGCTTGCTGATCGCCTACCTCAACATCGACGAGGTGATCGAGATCATCCGTACCGAAGAGGAGCCGGGCCGGGTGATGATGGAGCGTTTCAACATCAGCGAGACCCAGGCCGAGGCGATCCTCGAGCTCAAATTGCGCCACCTGGCCAAGCTCGAAGAGTTCAAGCTGCGCGCCGAGCAGAACGAACTGGCCGAAGAGCGCGACAAGCTGGAACTGATCCTGGGTTCCGAGCGTCGTCTCAGCACATTGCTCAAGAAAGAGATCCTGGCGGATGCCGAGAAGTACGGCGACGATCGCCGCACCCCGCTGGTGGAGCGCGCCACCGCCGTGGCCCTGACCGAGAAGGAGCTCACCCCGAGCGAGCCGGTGACCGTGATCCTCTCCGACAAGGGCTGGGTACGCGCCGCCAAGGGTCACGACGTGGATGTGGAGGGCCTCTCCTACAAGGCGGGGGACAACTATCTCGCCCACGCCCATGGCCGCAGCAACCAGCAGGCGGTGTTCCTCTCTACCCTGGGACGTACCTACTCGCTGGAGGCCCATACTCTGCCCTCTGCCCGCAGTCAGGGCGAGCCGCTCACCGGCCGCTTCGCGCTGGGGGCCGGTGAAGAGGTGCGTCATCTGGTGATGGGTAACGAGGGCGAGCCGTATCTCATTTGCTCCGACGCCGGTTACGGCTTCGTCTGCCAATACGACGACCTGACGGCCAAGAACAAGAACGGCAAGGCGCTGCTGACCGTGCCGGAAGGGGGCATCGTCATGGCGCCCCAGAGGATAGGCGCGCCGGACACGGATCTCTGCATGGCCATCTCCAACGAGGGGCGCATGTTGCTGTTCCCGCTCAATACCCTGCCGGTGCTCGGCAAGGGCAAGGGCAACAAGCTCATCAGCATCCCCTCTGCTCGCGTGAAGGCGCGGGAGGAGTTTGTGGTGATGGCCGCCGTCATCCCGCAAGGCCAGTCGGTCACCCTGTTTGCCGGCAAGCGCAAGCTCACCCTCAAACCGTCTGACCTTGACTACTACCGTGGCGAGCGCGGCCGCCGCGGCGCCAAGCTGCCCCGGGGTTTGCAGCGCGTCGATCGTATCGAGATTGAACCCGCAGCCGGAACCGAACCGGTAGCCGGGGAAAATCAGGAAGGGTAATTAATATAGAAGGGCGCGAAAGCGCCCTTCTATTATTAAAAATCACGTATTAAGATTATAAATTTATGGGGTAGATATGAGCCAAGTCTTTAGAGTGGTAAATACCTATTATGAAGATTTTGAATCTTATGATTGTGTTTTTACATTTAAAACAATTAGATTTTGGTTGTGTCTTATATCGTTAGCTTTTTTTATCTTGGCTATGTTATGGCGATTTGAAGCTTTTGCTATCCCACATGCTAATGTTAGTTTGTCGAATAGAACTATTTTTATTTTCTTGCTTGAGTTTTGTTTTTTGATGTCATGTTTTAGTTTGAATTTGCTAAGGGATGAAATAGTTGTATCTAGAATGCAGAAAAAGTTAAAAACCAATGAGAAAAAACTTAGTAAGTTAAAATTAATTTGGCTGCAGAAGACAGTTGGGGTCGGAATGGATAGTTATTTATCCTTAGCTAAGGAACTAGATCAGTTATTGGACTTACGTAAAAAGCATAACAATAATTTTTCGCCATCTTTACAAACTATCGTTCACCTCATTTACACGTCAGATGCAAAGAATCGTATATTGGCATTGTTTATTTCAGTGTCTGCGGCTACTGTGGCTTTAAGCATTTCCGCCGGCTCTAATATTAATGATGTTTTTTCTTTTATACAGGAAACTGGTTGGTATCAGTTTTTTATATTAGATGCAACAATTGCTTTTGGTATATTTGCCTCTGTTGTAGGAATACGACTGATGGCTTGGATGGTATACGTAGCACTATACAAAATCTCCGATAAGGTAAAAGGCGTGAATGATATTGATCACTTTAGGGTAAGCCTGTTCATAAACCAATTATTACTTGCATATACTTTCAAAAAAGCAAAAATAACAGTGAGCGTAGATGAAAATAACTGATATGCATTGTAAATAAAATTAATTATTTTTATATGCAATGTTAATATGTAGTCGTTGATTAGCGAAGCCTAATCAGACGATTGCGAAAACCAGTTATAGCCACCTTGTAGGCATTCCAGCCGCTCTCTATATCCATAGCCACCGCGGACGATTATGCTTCGCTAATCGACACCACAGTTCTCTTTAACGTACAGTTACTCGTTAATTGCTTCTGCAGTGATGGCTTGCTCCCCCCTCATCTCCGTTAGGTGATGCATGACCACCACAGCCTGAGGTTGACATTGAGTTGTTCCTTCTATCTTTGGGAGGGTGCGTAGGTTTGATTAGCGAAACGTTTTTAGCGATAAAATCTGGCAGACTCACCTTTTTGATATCTTGAAAAGTCAGCCTGACTTGTTGAGAGGTTATCGGATTTAGTCAAAAAACGCCGAAGTGTAGCCACTTCCTCCTCTTCCGGACGTTGCGGCCATGACTGCTTTACAGAGTGGGCAAACGAAAGGTGGAGTAACCAAGATCGCCACACCAAATGCAGCTGACCCACCATCCCACCCACGGCAAGCCCAAGGGCAGCCACAAGCCTTTCAAAAGCAGCTTCACTCTCGGGTGAGAAATAGAGGTCCCCTTCGCCATAACGCCCCACTAGGCGGCTATCACAACGATGGGGGGCCCAGAATTGCTTCCCTTGCGTATATCAAGCTGACAGAAGAGTTCTGTCATAAAGTAGTTCAAAAAACATTATAAATATGAGATAGTTACTAAGAATTAATATTAAGAGGTGTCAGTGTGAACAACATATTAGAAGACAAAAAATCCAACTGCTTATCTATTTTAGAAAATCTGAAAGTAAAGCAGTACTTAGATATTATTAATGCGGCTTATAGCAAGAAAGGAGGGATAAATGGTCAGCGTATGCCTCTTAAAACAAAAACTGCACAAACTATCAGATCAAGAATGGTAGAGGATATTTCACTGGGCGCGATATTACCACCAATGGTTGTTGGTCTCATTGTCGAACCGGAGGAATATAGAAAGCTATCAGATAAAAAATTGAGTATCTTTGATGTTATAGGTGAGAATATATCTCTGATAGATGGAATGCAAAGGACGACGGCAATAAAGGAAGCCTTAGAAAAAAAAGCTACGATTATCGACAACGAGTTGAGAGTAGAGTTTTGGGTATCTGACTCTATGAATAGTCTGATATATAGAATGTTGGTGCTTAATACTGGTCAGGTTCCTTGGGATATTAAAAGGCAACTTGATACTATATATGAGCCTATAGCACAGAAATTAAAAAATGATATACCCACGTTAGATTTACGAGTTCTTGATGAGCCTAAAAAACGCACATCCTCAAGTCAGTATCAGAGCAGTAAATTGATAGAATATTATTTATGCTTCACTACTAGAAAGGTTGACGTAGATCTAAAGGATAAAGTATCTGAAGATTTTGCTCGATTAGATACAATTTCGGCAGCATCAGAAAATGACTCACTAAATAACTTTAGTTTGGTTATTAAGAGAATGTTGGAGCTTGATGATCAGATTTCTAGAGTGAAAGACATTGGTACCGGTCGATTTAAGTCTGGCAAAGACTTATTTACTAGTATTCCTGTTGGTGCTGGTTTCGTTTCTGCTGCCGCAGAGTATATCTATGGTGTTAAGGGGCTCGACTGTGATCATGCCGGTGTATTAGTAAACTTAAAAGATTTTGATGAGAGACTCTGTAAATTTATCTTAAAGTTGGCAAGCATGAGTGATGAAGAACTTATAGAGTTTCTTGAATTTGATCTTCTAAATGAAAAACTAAGTGTCAAATCAGCTAAAATAGGTACTTTTGAGAGGGAATTTTTCTATAAAGCATTTGAAGCTCTATTTAAGTTCTCTGATAAAATGCCTAATTTTCAGGTTTGTTGGTTGGCAAAATAATGGCAAATTTTGACAAGGACTCTGGCTACATTTTTGAGACATTGCTCCTATCTGCTGGGCATATCTCGGGTAAGGATAAATTTAAGTTTGTACAAACGGATAGCTCGAGAGCGGAGTTCACGCTATACAAGAGCTTAACAGAAGCATCAAAGAAATTTGATGTTCTCTACTCCGTTTCGGGTTTTAAATATGGTGATAGAGAAAACGTATATATTTGTATTTCTGGAGTGGAAGAGGCTGATTTTGTCCTCCCTGATGACTTTGATTTTGTTGAAGTAGACTGTGCTCATTTTGTTTTTTCGGCTAGAAGAATAGACCTTAAAGTTAGAAGCAATATATCAAAGTCTGACCTAGAAGAAGGCTTTGTACATCAACCAGATGATAGTGACTATAGAGGAACATCGCTTTCAGATATAACTAGCTACTATAATGACATAGTCGTAATTAGCTTTGAAAAACAGTCTATTTATGATGGTTTTAGTTTAGAAAGAATTTTGTATTACCTTTTGGCATTTAATACTAAGGTGTCAGCATTTCAAAGTTCTAGGCTTAATTCTATTTTTCAGGATTTGTTTTTAAATGTCGGTAATGTTTCTTATGCGAACATCTTTATTTCCATGACCAGCTTTCACAAAAAGCACGCATTTCTAGAGGCGTATAGATGTATAGAATGGATTTATCCAATGCCGAGAGTTGGTAATTTAAAAAGGTCTATTTCTTATAATGGAAAAGTTATTGATTTAGCAAGGCAATGTTCAGATGATTTATCATGGAGAAGAAAAGAAGAGGACTCACTATCTTTGTTAGTAAAAGAAGTGTTTGAATTAGACTCAGACCTGAAAGAATATATTCATTGGGCTAGGTTTATGGCAAGTTGTGAAGTTGAGGCCGCAGCCAATAGACTATATAAGTATCGGAATCAACTTGTACATCAGTTTAGTCCAGAGAAGGAGCTTCCGTTAGATGAAGATATTTTAGAGGAATTGATATTTTTTGTGTTGAAAATGATCGGAACCTTATATTCTAAATATGAGTCTGAATTGCTTGATATTGAATAGACGTAGCTTGAAAGCTAAATATGCCCCTCTCTTGATATTATATTTAGTTTCCTATAATAGATTTTTGTGGAAAATTGGTAGTAATGGATTTTATTTATTCCAAGCCAGTAGGTCTGATTAGTGAAGCATAATCAGGCGATCGAGAAAACAAGTTGTCGTTATTTTTGATGATTCTCAAACGGTTCTTTGTTGCTGATGTTACGGTGCGGACGATTACGCTTCGCTAATCGACCCTACGTGCTCCTGCTTGATTTAACGCTCTGCTGCTTGTCGGTGGCTTCTGTTGTGATGGTTTGTTCCCCCTCATCCCCGACCCTTCTTCCCTTATCTATGGCAAAGAGTGGGAGAAGGGAGCAGAGATCGCAGCCATTGATAGTGACCGTGGTATGGCGTGATAGCTAAGGGTGACAGCTATGGCTACAGGTTGGCAGGCGCTGGTTCCCTCTCCCTTTGGGAGAGGGTCAGGGTGAGGGGAGGTAACCGTAGGGTGCAATGAAATTGCACCGCTATTGAATCCGCGAGGTTGCCGATGCAATAGGCCGGGTTTGTTGCGCCTTTCGGCAATATAGGGCGGCAATAAAAGGTGGCGGACTGGCCGCCGCCTTGAGGGGGATTAACGCAGGCTCAGCAGCTCATAGATAATGGGATTATCGGCGCACTGCCCCGCGCCGCACTCCAGCACGGTAGAGATCAGGTTTGCCGCAATCAGCAAGACAAACAGCAGGGAGGCGATACGCCCCCAGCGCGCCAGATCCAGCTTGGGCAGCGCAATAGCGAGCCCGTCCCGCACCATCAATATCAGGGCGACGGCCAGGATGATCAGCAGGGCGCTGACCAGCGACCAGCTATAAAAGTGCAGCCCGAGAAAGGTGGAACCATAGCCGGGATCGCCGGGCAGAATATGCAGCAGCACCTGCCGGGTGCCGATCATGGCGGTGGCCAGGGCGCCGACAATCACGATGCCGTAGTGGGCCCCTTTTGCGCCAAATTGCAGGTTGAACATAAAGCCGAAACCGGCGACGACCAGGCCGACCCGCTGCAATAAACACAAGGGGCAGGGGAGTTCGGCCAGATAGAGCTGGTAATAGAAGGCGACGATCAGGGTCAGGCAGATGCCCGCCAGCCCCAGCGTATCGAGCAGCTGTGGCAGGTCACTCTTCGCGGCGGTGGCAGAGGTCGAAAGGCTCATGGCGGGCTCCTAGAACGAGAGGGTTAGCGGGTCGGTCACATGGTGCATAAAGGAGAGCAGAGTCACCACCAGCAACAGAGCCCAGAGCAGATAGGAGGCGCCACGCTTGTTCAGCAAGATGCTGATCCCCGTTATCAGCGCCAGCAGGAAGGGTAAAAACATATACATCTCATCTCTCCTTATCGTGGTGAGCCGGGCTCACAAGGCTTTGAGTATATGGCGGGCGGCACAGGGCGACCCGGCTAACAGCCGTCGCTATATGGCTCCGACTTCACTCATCGTACCCCTGTCGGCGGGAAATACCTACCGGGCTGATGATGCTGTGCACAATCCTCTTACCCCCCGATCTGCGCGATTGTTTCATCAGTGCGACAGTAAAAAATAAATTGGTTTCTTTGGTGCAAAAATAACCATGGGCATCGCACCACCAGCCAGAAACGAACCCACCATCCCGCCAAAAGCAGAGGCCCCGCAATCCATGATTGCGGGGCCTCTGGTCTTCTCTGCGGCTCACGCCGCCAAGCGGTTCAAACCGATCAGACGGGGATAGCTGTCGCCGCCGGTTGCGGGGTGATCTTCGAGGCGATCAGCAGGCGCAGGCGGGGCACCAGCAACAGCAGGACGATCCCGCCCGCCATCGAGCCCCAGCCGAGCATATTGAACACCGAGCTGTAGCCCGGGTTGGTGGCCACCGGAGAGCTGCCGATATTCTGCGGCATGGCGCTGGAGACATAGCCCGCCAGCACCGAGGCAACGCCGGTCACCATCATCCAGCAACCCATCAGCAGGCCTTGCAGGCTGGCGGGGGCCAGCTTGCCTATCATGGCGTAACCGATGGGGGAGATAAGCAGCTCGCCAAAGCTCTGCAGCACATAGCTGATGGCGATCCACTTGAAGGCGACCAGCCCGTCGGCCCCCGCCAGATGGATGCCGAGCGGCAGCACCAGCATGCCGAGCCCCATGCAGAACAGGGAGGCGGCAAACTGGGAGGGGATGTCGATATTCCAACTCTGCTCGCGCAGTCGCTTGAACAGCAGCGCCATCAGCGGGCCGCCGATGACGATGACGATAGTGTTGATGTTCTGGATCCACTGGGGGGCGACCCGCAGCCCGAACACATTGAGGTTGATGTTGTGCTCGGAGAAGAGCATCAGCCCCATGGGCGCCAGCTGGTAGAGCGACCAGAAGATGAGGGAGCCGAGGGCGAGGATCAGGTAGGCCACCATGCGGCTGCGCTCGGCGGCGTCCGGGTGGCGGGCGGTCATTACGCAGAGCAGCACCAGCACCACGGCCCCCAGGATCAGCACGAAGCTGCCGCTGAAGCTGGCGTGGGTCAGCAGCAGACGCAGCGCCGGCACCAGCATGGCCAGAATGGCGATCCCGGCCAGCATGCGGCGGTAGAAGCTGCTCCCTTTGACATGGCGCAGCGGGGTGCTGATATCCGCCAGAATCGGCCAGCAGGCGAAGGTGGCGATGATGGCGATGATGTTGCCCAGCGTCGCAAACAGGAACAGGGTGCGGTAATCCTCGGTGAGCTGGAAGTAGCCCGCTACCGTGAAGCCGATAAAGAAGCCCAGATTCATCCCGGCGTAGTTCCACAGGAAGGCGCTCTCGCGGCGGTGATCATCCGGGGCGAAGCGCTGGGTCAACATCATGTTGAGGCAGGTGACGTTGAGGCCGCTGCCGGTAAGGAACATGGCGAGCCCCCAGTAGAGGCCGGTGATCCCCATCTCGGCGATGAAGTAGCAGCCGATCACCTGCAGCACCATCCCCATCACGAACAGGTTGCGGTTACTGAGGTAGCGCCCGCCGAGATAGCCGCCAAACAGGTGCAGGCCATAGTTGAAGGCCCCGAAGACCCCCATCATGGCGTTGGCCTGGGATTCACTGAAGCCGAGCCGCTTGGTGGCGTAGAGCACCAGCGTGGAGTAGAGCACGGCAAACCCCAGGGTCGAGAAGGTCTGGATAAAGAACAGCGCCCCGGAGCCGGGGGGAATGGTGGGGTGTTGATTCGAAGCGCTCACGGTCTGTCTCCTGTGAGAGAAGAAAGTCATAACTCGTCCTGAGAGCGTACCGGTCTGCTGCCGGCTAGCCTTGTGCGCTTCCATGCTGGTCTGAAGGCCGGTCTGTCATTTAGCGGCCAAGCGGTGCAAATAGCCATACCTGAAATTTAATCTGGCGAGATTAATTGTCTTTTATTGATCTATTCCGGTTTTTTATGCGGTTTTGACTGCTGAGAAGCTGGCGCTGGCTGGGTAGGTATCAGAGCGGGCGGGGTTGAATGGAGCCTTTTTTGACATGAACTGATTTGATAGTGAGATCGCCATCCCGCTTTTGGCTGCTCTTTCGCCATTGCCGCCGGCATGTTGAGTGGCAGCTTATTTATTCAGTTTCACCCTTTGAGTGAATAAATATTGAAAATGAGGGCTTGATCAGAACCTGATGACATGAGGAATTTTTGAGCGTTTCATCGCAGGGGCTAATATATATTCTTGTTGTAATAACGTGATACAGATTAGTTTCGACAGATAGGTGACTTAAGATAGCCTGATAATATATCAATCAGAGCATTTTGGGGCCGGGAATCGTGATGCTATCCTTTATGAAAATATATTTCCTTTGCATTCTTTGAGTATTTTCCTCAGAGATAAAATCTGATTATGGTGAGAAAAGCTCGTAGTCCGGTGTGATAATAGAACCTTTCCGATAGGTCATATACACAATGGTTCCTTCCTCATCGACCATGGCATATGGCCATTTTCCGTTGGCTCCATACATGGCCACATAGAGTGGGTTGAAATAATCTTGAGTCTGACCACCCGGGTCATACGGGAGTCGAACATGATAGATTGGATATTTACCATCGTTACATAACTCGACTTTTTTTAATATAACGCCTCGTTCCAGTAATACCTTTCTGGTCGGATGTTGCCAATTTTCCAAATCTACATTTTTACAATTATTGGCGACTTCTCGATAAAGGCGGGTATCTGACAGTAGCGGAGTATTGGCGCTGATAAGTATTAAAAGTGGCAGCAGCATAAAAATCTGACCTGTATTATGACCGGTTTATTCAGCCCTGAATCAGGGGCGCAGTATAGCTGCGAACAAGGTTTGAATGAAGCCATCTGAGCTGGTTGCATCCCGATTTGTTACGTCAATCGTGGGGGCTGATGGGGTAGATAGAACAACGCCCGGCGGGCCGGGCGTTGGGTTATCCCACATTGGGGGCAACAAAAGAGGCGGCGAAGCGCGCCCTAGAAGTTGTGGTAGAGCGGCCAGCCGAGCAGCGGGTGCTTGAGACCGGCGCGCATCTCGATGCTGTCGAGCTTCTCCGGCGAGGCGTTCTCTTTTTGCAGCAGCTGGTACTGGCGCACAAAGCCGAGGGTGTGCAGCAGGTTGGGCACAAAGCCCGGGCTCAGCTCCTGGCGCAGGGTGGCGGCCATGTCGGCGGGGAGTGCGCTAAGCATCAGGGCGAGCTGGGCGGCGAGGTAGTCGGTGTCATACCAGCTCTCGTCGAGCTCAATCTCCCGCGCCAGTTTGCGCTTGAGATCCTGCTTCACCTTGAGCGGGGCGGCGCCACTGCCCTTGCCGCAGAGGATGCGGTAGAGCAGCGCTTCGGCCAGCTTGTCCTCCATGGTGGGGTGGTCGCTCTCGCAGGCGAAGAAGTGCTGGTCGATGAGTTCCATCAGGCGGCTCTTGTTGTGCTCGCTCAGCGCCTTCTCGTACTCCTGCCACCCTTGCCACTCCTCCACATCGGGCGGGCTCGAGATCTTGTCCAAGAGGCGCGCATCCACATCACCGTAGAGGCTGTTGCCAGCCTGCTTGGGGCTGACGGTGATGAGCATCGACCAGCCCTTCTGGAACGGTTTGATGGGGCCTTCCGGCGCCTGCAGCAGCGCCAGTGCCTTGGCCGGATCCCGCGCCGAGAGCTCCTGCAGGCCGAGGCTCACCACGCCGATGACGTCGTGGGCGGCCTGCTCCAGCAGGTGCATCTTGTACTTGTTGTAGTACTTGTCGGCGAATTTGAGGCTCATCAGCACCGCCTTGCCCTTGATTGCGGCCAGCTGTTGCTCGCTCAAACGTTCATTGTCGCGGCCAAAGCGCAGCACCTGGGTCAGAAAGGGGCCCTGGTTGGCATCGCGAATGACTAACTGCATGAATGGGCTCCTTAATCCAGAAAGCTGAACATGTCGTCGACGTCGCCGTACTCGTCTTCCTCGACCTTGTTCTTCTCTTTGGCCTGCATCACCAGCTCGGCGGCAAACTTGTTGATGATGCCGTCCCAGCTGGAGTGTTCGCTCCGCAGCAGCGCCTTGATGGCTTTCTCCACCTCGGGGGCCAGCTCGCGAATGAGCATCAAGAGGCTGCGCGGGTCGTCCAGCGCGTAGTCGTGGACATCCTCGCTCTGCTGGCGCTCGCTGTAGCGCAGAGACTCTTCAAGATCTTCCTCTTCGGCGTGCAGCACGTCGCGATAGCCTTCGTCCTCTTCATAGCGATCGCCGCGATAGAACTCGATAAAGGGGATGGCGAGGTAGAAGAGACCGGCTGGATCCTCGGCCACGCACTCGAGGATCTCCCGCTGCTTGGCTTCGCTATCCTGGGTGCGGATCAGGTAGTTGAGGAAGTCGAAGGTGTGCTGTTGCAGCTCGTCGGCGTTGTTCTTGATCGCCTCTTCCCAGTAGAGCGGCTGCTGGCAGACGATGTCGCGGATCCGCTCCGGGGTCATCAGCTCGGAGATGATGGAAGGGAAGGAGATGTCGTGCTGGCCGTTGATCTGGGTCAGGGTAACGATATCAATGTTTTCAATCACTTCTGCCAGCTGGTCGTCAGACATGGTCTTGGCGATCAGCTCGAACTTCTCGCTGGCCTGCTTCGGCTCGATAACGGCCAGCTCTTTGATCTCGATGGCGGTAATTTCTATCAGACTGTTGCTCATGCCTTGCCCCAATTAGAAACGGACTTCGTCGTACATATCCTGCTCGCCCTGGTCATCGCCATAGCGGTCGCTGCCGCCATGGTAGTCGGCGTCGGCATCTTCCCCGTCTTCCTCTTCTTCGTCGCGCAGATCAACGTCGTCATCACCGCGGTGGCTGCCGCGCGGCAGCGGGTTGTCGAGCAGGAACAGCACGGCGCAGGCTTCCATTAGCTGCTCTTCGCTCTGGGCCCGCACCGCCTTGACCAGCGGCAGGACGGCGTTGTTGAAGCCGACGCTCACTTTGAATTCGTCCCAGCTCGGCTGTTCGCCGCTGGCGAGCCACTTGTTCCACTGCCCCTTGGCCTTGGCCGGGAACTGCACCCGGCCATAGAGGGCCAGCGGCAGATACTCGGGCATAAACTCCAGCATGCTCATATCGGCCAGCAGCAGGCTCTTCATCTGGTCGGTGAACTGTTCCAGCCCCTTGGGGTCGTCCTGATCCCGGTAGGATTCGATGTTTTCGCTGGCATCGCTTTGCAGCGACTTGAGCCGCGCCTGGTCCCATCTCTTTTGCATAGTTGCTCTTTCTGCCTGCTGTTTCAGGGGTAGAACTGATCCCACATCTCCTGCATGGCGGAGGCGGGGTCGGTCACGATGACGTTGTTGAAATCCTTGATAAAGGCGGCCCGCTGTTTCGGATCGGACAGCACTTCATAGGCCTGCTTTACCTGGTGCAGCTTGATGGCTGCCTGCTCTTTCTCTTCTTCACTGGCCCCGTGCAGCTTGTCGGGGTGGTACTGGTTCGACAGCCGTCGATAGGCTTTTTTGATGTCGTTTTCACTGGCGTTGGACTTGACGCCCAACACCCGGAAGTAGTTGTTCATGACGGATCCTGCCTCACTGGCATCGTGGAATTGACCCTGCGCTGGCCTGGCGGCGGGGCTCTTGGCAAACCAGGCTCGGCAAAAACCCGACATTTTAACGCAAACAGGCCGCCATCGCCATGGATAGGAAGCGAACAGATGGGCGAGCTGGTGGCGTCGTGCGGGGCCTCGTCAGGGGCGGTTTGGGGCCGTTTGTGACTATTTTGTCAGTTCCATGGCGACCCATGTGTGACAGGGGTTGAAAAAACGCCCGGACTGGCCGGGCGTCGAGGTCATGGTTCAGCGCAGGCTGGCCCACAGCAGGCGGGCCTTGAGCCCGAGCCATGAGCTCCAGCCGGTGGTGCTGCTCACCAGCTTCCCATCCTTGATGATGAGGAAGGTGGGGGTGACCCCCACCTGCCAGCGAGCGGCCAGATCTCCTCGCTCATCGTTGTGGGTGGGAAAGGCGAGCCCCTTCTTCGCCATCCCGGCGCGCAACTGGTCATCGCTGCCGGAGCGCAGCGCCACCGTCAGCACGTTTTCATCCTGTTGCCAGAGCTGCTCCACCGTGGGGGTGGTGAAGCGGCAGACGCCACACCAGCTGGCCCAGTAGTAGACCAGCAGCGGCTTGCCGCGGCTCTGTTCGGCCAGGCTGGTGGTGGTGCCATCCTGCAGGGTGAAGGGGGCCTCCATGGCCCCCGCCGGCAGGGTGGGGCTGCGCCACAGATCCAGCAGGGTGGAGATGACCAGCGCCATCAGCAGCAGCCAGAGCGCCTCCTTGCCCCAGCGGTGCCAGCGTGGTGGCTTTACGACTGCATCTTCCGCCATGGTTTAGCTCCGCTTGGCCAGCTCGGCCTTCACCAGCTGCTCCAGCTCGTCATAGGGCACGGCGCCCGGTACCAGCTGGTTGCCGATGAGCGTTGCCGGGGTGCCCTGCACGCCAAGAAGGGTGCCGATGCGCAGTCGGTGTGGTCGCAGATCCATCACTGGCCTCCTCATACCCGCTTGGCCAGCTCGGCTTTCACCAGCTGCTCCAGCTCGTCATAGGGCACGGCACCCGGCACCAGCTGGTTGCCGATCAGGGTCGCCGGAGTGCCCTGCACCCCCAGGAGCGTGCCGATGCGAAGGCTATTGCGCAGCTCCTCGGTGGCCTTGGCATCGGGCTTGAGGGCGGTGTTGCCGGTGGCCGCCAGCGCCTTGTTGATGTCCGCCTCGGTCAGCATTCCCTGCTTGCTCATCAGCTTGTCGTGCAGGGCGAGGAAGCGGGCCGGCTCCTGCTGCCACAGGGTCAGGCTGTACTGGGCCGCCTTGGCGGAGCTCTGTCCCTTGAACGGCAGCAGCTTGATCACCAGCCCCAGCTCGTCGGGATAGGCCTTGAGCAGCTTGGTCAGCTGGGGATCGAACTGCTTGCAGTAGGGGCAGTTGTAGTCGGTAAACAGCACCAGGGTCAGCTTGGGGTGCTTGGCGCCGAGGCGCGGGCTGGTGGCGCTGTTGAACAGCACATCCTGATTGCCCTTGATGAAGTCGCCGAGCTGGGTCTCCTGGGCGGCGGCGTTCTGCTTCTCCCAGGATTCGGCCGCCTCGTCGAGGATCTTGGGGTTGGCGACCAGGGTCTCGCGAATGAGCTCCTTGATGCGTGCCTCTTGCTCCGGGGTGAAGGGCGCCGCCTGCAGCAAGGGGGCGCAGAGGGTGCCGGCAACCAGGGCGGTGCAGAGGGTAAGGGTGCGCAGTTTCAGGGTACGCAGGGTCATGGGATTCTCCTTAAAAGTGGGGGGCATCGGCCTGGACGAGGCCGGCCTGGTGCAACACGTCGAGCAAGTTGGCCTTGTCCAGCAGGGGCGAGAGGATCTCTCCCTCTGGCAGGCCGGGCCCGTAGATCTGGTTGAAGGGGACGGCGGCCGCACCGCGCTGGCGCAGGAAGGCGGAGATGGCATCGCTCGGCCGGCTCCAGTCGCCGCGCAGGGCCACCACGTCCGGGGCCGACAGGGCGCTCTGCACCTCGTCACGCAGCAGCACGTTGTACTTGTTGGCCTTGCAGGTGACGCACCAGTCGGCGGTGACGTCGACGAAGACCCGCTTGCGCTGGGCCAGCGCATCGACGATGGCCTGTTCGGAGAGCGGCTGCCAGGCAATGCGATCGACGCTGCCCGACCCCTGCGCTGTGAGGGCGCCACCCAGCAACAGGGCGCCGCCGATGAGTGCCGAGAGGGAGAGGGCCAGCGTGAAACCGCGCATGCCATAACGCCAGAGGATGCCAATCAGCAGCGCCAGCAGCATGGCGGCCATCAGCCAGCCGGTGGCCGTGCTGCCCAGATGGTTGCCAAGCAGGCTCGCCAGCCAGAGGCTGGAGCCCAGCATCATCAGCCCGAGCAGGATGCGTAGTCGCCCGATCCAGCGGCCCGGTTTGGGCAGCCAGAGGGCGAGGCGCGGCAGGGCCGCCACCAGCAGCCAGGGCAGGCTCATGCCAAGGCCGAGCGCCGTGAAGATGAGCCAGAGCTGGCCGAGCGGCGCCGCCAGCGCAAAGGCCACCGCGGTGCCGAGGAAGGGGGCCGAGCAGGGGGTGGCCAGCAAGGTGGCGAAGCTCCCCTGCAGGAAATGGCCACCGAGCCCCTTGCCGCCGCTGGTGGCGAGGCGAGTGCTGAGATTGCTGGGCAGACGGATTTCGAACAGCCCCAGCAGGTTGGCGCAAAACAGCAGGGTCACCGCCACCATGAAGCCGATGAAACCGGCGCTCTGGAACTGGATCCCCCAGCCGACGGCGCCCTGAGACACGCGCAGCAGGCTGCTCATGGCCGCCAGCACCCAGAAGGAGGCAATGATCCCGGCGCTGGCGGCGAGGAACTGCTTGCGCACCTGTCGCTGTTCGCTCTCCTGCTGCTGCAGCACGGTGCCCAGTTTCAGGGCCAGCACCGGCAGCACGCAAGGCATCAGGTTGAGGATGAGGCCGCCGAGCAGCGCCGCCCCCAGCAGCCAGATGAGAGGCTGGCCTGGGGTCGGCAGGGAGAGGGGGTCGGCGATGGTGGCGCGGGTCTGCCAGGCCTCATCGCCGCTGCCGAGCAACAGGCTGAGGGATTGGCCGCGCAAGTCAGGGGCATCCCCCTGCCAGCCATCGCTGACCGGGACCCGGGCAATCAGTATGTTGCCGTTCACCTCGAGCGCGGGCTTGCCGAACTCGGCCCCCTCCAGCGCATCGATGAAGAGCGCAGGCTCCTGCCATCCCTCCGCCCGCTCGGCGCGCAGCTGCAGCTGGTTGTGCTGGTAGCCGAGCTCGACCCGGGTGTCGGCGGGCAGCGTCTGCGGCAAGGTGCTCATGGTCTGGGCCCAGCCGAAGTCGAAACCGGCCGGTGCCTGTCCATCCACCGCCAGGGTGAAGGGGTAGTCGGTCAGGATGCAGACGTTGCTGCAGGTGGAGAGGCGCAAGGTGCCCTTGAGCGGCTGCCCGGTCGGGTAGTCGAGGCTCAGGGGGAAGCGCACCTGTTGCTGATAACCCTGAGTGCTGAGTCCAGCCACCTCGAAGGGGCGCGGCGTGGGCCAGTGCCACTGGAAGTCGCCGACCGGCTGATCCCACAGGATCTGGGGCGCTATGCCCCCTTCACCCGGGCTGCGCCAGTAGGTTTTCCAGCCGGATTCGAGGGCCACCTCGAGCAGGATGCGGGTGTGGTCAGGGGCGCTGCGGTCGGCTTGCAGCCGGACCTTGGCGTGATCGTTCTGGGGGCTGGTGAGCCAGCCCGTATCGCTGGCCAATCCGCTGGATTGCCACAGCAGGCAGCCCAGCAGCAGGCTCGCCTTGAAGAGAGTTGACATAGATGTTGTCTCGCAAAAAATGAATGACAGCAGGCCGAAAAAGCGCGGCTGAACTCATTCCCGCCAGACACAGAGGGTGAGGTGAAGTCGTCGTTCGGGTGGCGACACGGCCCGTGGCGGCGGCAGTGGCGGCGTGTAGCGCCAGAGCGGGGCCAGCAGCGCGATGAGCAGGGCCACCGCAAAGAACAGCTGTTCGAGACAGAGCAGGGTGGTGGCGCTCAGCCACTTGCCGTTGAGCTGGCAACTGCTGGGCTGCGGGCTGGCGGGCTTGCTCTTGTCGGCCTGGTCGTCGGCCGTGACGAAGGAGGGCAGGGCCTGACAGCTGAGAGCGTGATCGAGCAGGGCCAGCCGGGCCAGCGGCTGGGCAGCGCAATTGAGCACCAGCAGGCAGACCAGCAGCAGGAGTCGTTTCGCCACGCGTTGTTGGTGAATCATGCTCGCCCCGTTCATCAAGATGGCCACATCCTAACGGCCAACGCCGGGTGGGGCAAGCCGCCGTCCGTTTTAAGGCAGAGGGGCGGGTGGCAGGGGTGGTCGGTTCTGTTTGGCGAACGCTTGTTCGCTAAAAGGGGGACCAGTATACTGCGCCGAGTCAAAATCCGAGGTGTTCGATGCTCAAACTTGCCCGTGTGCTGCTGCTTGGTCTGCTGCTCATCTTCTGGTTCCTGTTCGGTCTGCTGCTTTGCCTGGTGCGTCCGCGCCATCCCAACAACGTCTATGTCTTCGCCCGCATGTATCATGCTGTCTGCCCGCTGATCGGGCTCAAGGTCCGGGTGACGGTGGCCGACGAGGTCAAATCGGTGGGGCCGGCGGTCTACGTCTGCAACCACCAGAGCAACTACGACATCTTCACCGTGACCGGTGCGGTGCAGCCCGGCGTGGTGGCGGTGGGCAAGAAGAGCCTGCTGTGGCTGCCCTTCTTCGGCCTCATCTTCTGGCTTTCCGGTAACGTGCTGATCGACCGCTCCAACCGCTCCCGCGCTATCGGCACCATAGGCCAGGTGGTGGAGCGCATCAAGAATCGCGGCACCTCCATCTGGATGTTCCCGGAGGGGACCCGCTCCAAGGGGCGCGGCCTGCTGCCGTTCAAGGCGGGGGCCTTCCACACCGCGGTACAGGCCGAGGTGCCGGTGGTGCCCATCGTCTGCTCCAGCTACTTCGGCCAGATCGATCTCAACCGCTGGGACAACGGCGAGGTGCTGCTGGAAGTGATGGCCCCGGTCTGCAGCAAGGAGCACGGCGCCGCCGGCATTCGCGACCTCTCCGACAACTGCCGCGCCCGGATGGAGGCCAAGCTGGCCGAGCTGGACAGCCAGCTCGGTCATCCCCGGGCCGCCTGAGTACGCCGCTGATTGCATGAGGGAGCCGCCGGCTCCCTTTTTTATTGGTGAAAATCACCACAGGATCGGTATTTTTCGCCACCAAGACGATATTGAAAATACCTGATAAAACCTCATCTATATGTAAGTAAAGGAAAAATCATTTTGGCACGGCTCTTGTAATGTCATGGGAAGAGATAGCCATCCCATCAACAAGGAGCCAGACCATGAGCGTATTTAGCCGCCTGACCGACGTGATCAATGCCAACCTGCACAGCCTGCTCGACAAGAGCGAAGAGCCGGAGAAGATGCTGCGGCTGATGATCGAAGAGATGGAACAGGTCCAGGTCGAGATGAGAACCCAGGCTGCCCGCGTCATTGCCGAACAGAAGCAGCTGGAGCGTCATCAGCAGGCATTGCAACACCAGATCCTGGAGTGGGCGGCCAAGGCCGAACTCGCCATCCAGAAGGGGCGCGAGGATCTGGCCCGGGCCGCGCTGACCGAGAAGCTGGCCGAGGCCAAAAAATGCGAACAACTGGAGCAGGACAAGGCGCGGGTCGCCGAGGTGCTGGCCCAGCTCACCGCCGACAGCGAGCAGTTGGCCGCCAAGCTGACCGAGGCGCGCGAGAAGCAGAAGCTGCTGACCCTGCGCGAGCAAACCGCTCACAGCCGGCTGCGGGCCCGTGCCCAGGTAGACAACCAGCGCATGCACGAGCTGATGGCCCGTTTTGACGGCTTTCAGGGCCGGGTCGATCAGCTGGAAGCCCAGCTGGAGGCGGCAACCCTGGGGCAGAACCCCTCGCTGGAGGCCCAGTTCCGCGAGCTGGAGCTGAACGACGAGATTGAACGGGAGCTGGCCCGCCTCAAGGGTCAAAAGGTGGAGGCATAACCATGACGCCCTGGCCGAAGGATCTTGCCCATCGCAAGCTGACCGGGGTCTGTGCCGGCATCGCCAACGGGCTGGGGCTCTCCAGGGTGACGGTGCGGGTCGCGGCCTTGATGGCGTTGATCCTGATGCCACCCCTGGCGCTGGCCGCCTATCTGCTGGCGGTGCTGATCATGCCGCCCCGTCGTGAATTGAAGCGCTGGCTGGATTGACCCCGGGTCACTCAGCGGCATTAACCCAGTGAGGAGCAAAACATGCTGGAATTTATCGTCTTGATGCTGGTTCTGGTCGGCATGGCGCTGGCCGGGTTCACCGTGCTGGCCATGCTGCTGGTGAGCGGCGTCTTCGTGCTGTTTGGCGCCCTGGCCGGCATGTTTGCCCTCATCATCAAGCTGGCGCCCTGGTTGCTGGTGCTGCTGGTGGTGTGCTGGTTCATCAGCAGCCGGCGCAAGCAGGCCAATACCTACCGTTGACACTCCCTGTTACCGGATCCTTCCTTGGTCGCTGCGTGCAGCGGCCTTTTTGCGTCTGCTGGTGGAGTGCTGGTTTCAGCCGCCGGCGCAAGCAGATTAATCAACCTACCGTTGACACTCCCCTGTTACCGGATCCTTCCTTGGCCGCTGCGTTTTGCGGCCTTTTTTGTGTCTGCCGGTGGTGTGCTGGTTTCAGCAGTCGGCGCAAGCAGGTTAATCAACACCTACCGTTGACACTCCCCTGTTACCGGATCCTTCCTTGGTCGCTGCGTGCAGCGGCCTTTTTTGCGTCTGCTGGTGGAGTGCTGGTTTCAGCAGCCGGCGCAAACAGGTTAATCAACACCTACCGTTGACACTCCCTGTTATCGGATCCTTCCTTGGCTGCTGCGTACCGCGGCCTTTTTTGTGTGCGGGTGTCGGCCAGCCATGACTGGCTGCAGGCGAGCCAGCGCTCCGGCTGGGTGATCAGCTGCTCCTTGAAGGCCTTGCTCTGCTGCTTGAGCCGGTATTCGAGGCGCAGTGCCGCCCCTTTCTCGCCGACAGCCTGCTGCCAAGCCAGGGTCAGCGGCCCCTTGCCACGCAGGGCGCGGGATCCCTTGCCGCTCTGATGCTGGCGCAGGCGGCGGAGCGGGTCCGTGCTGATCCCGGTATAGAGCAGGCCGCTGGCGGTGCGCACCATGTAGATGAACCAGTGGCTGGCGGGCGGTTCAGCGCCGGGAGCGGGTTCTCTCATTCGATCTCTCTGTGCCACACTCAAGAGCAGCTCAAGGAGGTGCGATGCGAGCGTGGTGGTGTCGATATCGGCTCATGGCGAGACGCTGCGTCTCTACGACTATCATCAGCACCCCCCCTTCATGACCGGGGATCAGACTGGTCTGAGCCGGGATCTGGTCAAGTATCTCAATGAAAAGCTTGGCGGAGAACCCAGGCTGGAACTTTGGCTGGTGAATCGGGCCAGACTGGCGCTGGAGATGTCGGACCCCGGCTTCGACGGCCTGGTGGCCTGGGTCAATCCCGCCTGGGTGGGAGATCCCCAGCGCGAGCTCTACCTCTGGACCTTCCCCATCATGCGCGATACCAACGAGCTCATCTCCAGCGTCGCCAGGCCGGTCATCTATCGCGGGCCCGATTCACTGAAGGGGATGACCTTTGGCGGCATCGAGGGGTATCGCTATCAGGGCATCGACGAGGCGGCGGCCAGGGGGGATCTGGTGCGGGTCGATGCCAAGAAGGTCAAAACCAACTTCAGCCTGCTGGTGCGCGGTCGCATCGACGTGACCCTGGTGCCGGGCTCGGCGCTCACCTTCTTCACCCATGACCCGGCCTTCGAGGGCAAGCTGTTCGTCTCGCCCTTTGCCCAGTCCAGCTATACCCGCCACATCTTGTTGCCAAAATCCCGCAGCGCACTGCACAGCCGGCTGAATAACATCGCCGAGCAGATGGACCGGGATCCCAAGTGGCATGCCATCCTGGAATCCTATCGTGGCAGGCCCTGAGCAGGGTTGCCGGCCCCGCGTCTGAGTTTGTGCAGCGGCAGCAGGCTCACCAGCAGGCCGGCCCAGACGAAGGCAAACCCCACCGATTTCACCGGATCCGGCGTCTCGCCAAACCAGAAGATGGCGAGCAGGAAGGCGAGGCTGGGCTCTATGTACTGCAGCAGACCCACCGTGCTCATGCGGGTGCGCATCATGCCGTAGCAGAACAGCCCCACCGGCAGCAGGGTGGCGGGGGCGCTGCCCATCAGCAGCAGTCGATCGGTCCAGTCACCGGCCACGAACTGGCTGGCGCCGCTCACCGCCAGAGCGCCGATGATCAGCAGGGCGACGGGCAACTGCACCAGCGCCTCGAGATAGAGACTGACGCCGGCGTCATAGTGGACCTTCTTCTTGAGCAGACCGTAGAGGGCGAAGTTGGCCCCCATGATGAGGGAGAACCAGGGCAGCTGGCCGTAAGAAAACAGCATGTAGGCCAGCCCCGCCAGCGCCAGCGCCACTGCCAGGTGTTTTTGCGGGGTGAGCTTCTCTTTGAGGAACAACACGGCAAACACGATGTTGAACAGCGGCGTCATGAAGAAGGCGAGGCTGGTGGCCAGCACCTGGCCGGTGGTGAGGCACCAGGTGAACATGCACCAGCTGATGGACATGACGGGGCCGGCCAGCAGGATGAGACCGAGCTGGCGCGGTTCGCTGCGCAGTCGCGTCCAGGGCACCCGGTAGCCGATGAGGAGGAACAGGACGCCCAGCAGCACCACCGACCAGAGTACCCGGTGGGAGAGCAGCTCCCACATGTTGACCGCGGGCATGAACTGGTAATAGAGGGGCAGCATGCCCCACAGCACGAATGAGAGGGCCGCGCTGCCGGTGCCCATCCAGTTCTTCATCTCGCTCCGTTTATTAAATTAAACAAATGTGGCTGCATGATAAGTATCTGCTGAATCTTTCACAAGCAGGATCCGGCGGAAAACTCTGCTACTATCGGGCCCATGAACCGACTCGACAGTTTGTTTGAACAGATCCGGGCCTGCCGCCTGTGCGAAGCACACTTGCCGCTCGGGCCCAGACCGGTGATCCGTGGCAGCGAGCGCGCCCGTCTGCTGATCATCGGCCAGGCGCCTGGCACCCGGGTACATGCCAGCGGCATCCCCTGGGACGATCCCTCGGGCGATCGCCTGCGCCAGTGGCTCGGGGTGGACAAGGCCACCTTTTACGATGAATCCCGTATCGCCATCATGCCGATGGGGCTCTGTTACCCCGGCAAGGGCAAGTCGGGAGATCTGCCGCCGCGCCCCGAATGTGCGCCCACCTGGCATGACAAGGTGCTGATGCTGCTGCCCAACATCGAGCTGACCCTGCTGATCGGCCAGTATGCGCAAGCCTACTACCTGCGGGATGCGGCGAAAGGGTCGCTGACCGAGACGGTACGCAGCTGGGCAGACTACGGCCCGGCCTGGTTGCCGCTGCCGCACCCGTCACCGCGCAACACCTTCTGGCTCAAGAAGAATCCCTGGTTCGAGCAGGATGTGATCCCCCATCTGCAACAAAGGGTCGCCCCACTGCTGGGGTGACCCTCGCTGGTTAGAGAGCCGGTTCGACCTGCGGTTTGGGCTTGCTGCGGGCCATGGCGATGAGCGGCAGTATGATGCACAGGCACCCCAGCAGCAGCGGCAGGCCCGGCTGCTCATCGAACAGCCACACCCCGATGGCGACCGCCATCAGCAGGCCGGTGTACTCTGCGGAGGCTATTTTGCTCGCTTCCGCCTTGCGATAGGCCACCACGCACAATCCCGCATAGACCATGATCAGCGCCGAAGAGCCGAAGGCGGGCCACCACATCTGCCACTGCCAGTTGCCCCCTTCCCACCAGGCCAGCGCCATGATGAAAGGCATGCTCAATACGTTGGTAAAGAACAGGGTCTGGGCGATGGGCTGCTGGAGCGGGATCCGCTTGATCAGCAGATTGTTGAGCGCCATGGAGAGCGCCACCCCGAGCGCCGCCAGCGCCGCCCAGTTCACCTCGGTGGGGCGCAGCACGATCAGCACCCCGACAAAGCCGATAAAGGCGGTCAGCACCTTCTGGCGCGAGATCGCTTCCCCCGCCAGCCACACCGCCAGTGGCACCATCATCAGCGGCGCCGCATAGAAGAGGGCGTTGGCGGTAGCAAGCGGCAGCCGGGTGAGGGCGATCACCATCAGGCAGACGCCGACGGCCCAGATATGGGCCCGCAGCAGATGCCACTTGAGCGCCACCGGCGGGTTGCGACGCCATGACCAGAGCAGCCAGGGGGCCAGCAGGATGGCGGCGGAGAGCTGGCGGAAGAAGACGAACTGGAACACCGGCTGGTCCGGCTCCAGCACCTTGACCAGCGCGTCGGAAAAGACCGCCACCATATTGCCCAGCACCAGATAAAGGATGCCGATCCCCACTGCATTCATACCACCTCCCATGTTTGATGAGGGAAGGGTAGCCCGCGTGCCGTTATCCAGTAAAATGATAAAAAATCACCATGCATGAGAATTTTGGATAATGAAGCTGCCCCCCCTGCGTGCCGTTCAATACTTCGAAGTGGTTGCCCGCCTGCTCAGCTTTTCTCGCGCCGCGGTTGAGCTCAACGTCAGCCAGAGTGCGGTCAGCCACCAGGTCCGCCTGCTGGAGGATTTTCTGGGTGAGCGGTTGCTGCTGCGCCAGGGCCGGCTGCTGTCGTTGACGGCGCAGGGGGAAGTCTATTTCGAGGGGATCTCCGCCGGGCTCGGCCAGATTGCCCAGAGCAGCGAGCAGTTGCGCGGTGGCGGCGAAATGCGGATCCGGCTCGCGGTCTACAGCTCGTTTGCGGTGAAGTGGCTGATCCCGCGCCTGGCGGGGCTGCGCCAGCTCTATCCCGAGCTGGATCTCAGCCTGGAGATGGTGGCGGAGGATCCCGAGCTCTCCGATCGGGTGGCGGACTGCTTCATCACCGTCTCTCCCAAGGGACCCGGTTATATGCACGATCTGCTCTATCGGGAGCGGCTGATGCCGGTATGTAGCCGGCGGCTGTGGCAGCAGGTGGAGGGGGAGTGGCCCGCAGCCCTGTGGCAACTGCCGCTGCTCTCCATCCAGGCGATCTACAAGGAGAAGGGGGAGGATTGGCGGCGCTGGGCCGACGTGGGCGGGCTGACGATCGCCCCCGAGGCGAGGATGCACCATTTCAGCCACATTCTGCTGGCACTGGAGGCGGCCAACTGGGATCAGGGGGTGGCGCTCATCAACGACTATATGCTGCAGCCGGAGGATCCCGGTCTGGTGCGACTGCCGCTGCATGCACTGGAGACCGGGGACAACTTCTATTTCGTCTGCAAGCGCTCGCGTGTCCATGAGCCCGCCATCAGCCGGCTGCGCCAATGGCTTTGGCAGGAGGCGCAAGCCAGCCTGCGTCCCGGCGAGAATGAACCACTCAGGCGTGTTTGAATAGGCTCTGCACTAGCAGGGCTGGTGGCGGGGATCCAGCGAAGGGCCGAGAGATGGAGTGGCCTGGCGGCAAGGCTCAGGCCACTTGGGTTCAGGCTTTCTTGAACTGGCTCAGGATAAACAGGCTGGTGGCGCAGACCACCACCGAAGGGCCGGCCGGTGTGTCCTGATACCAGGAGAGCAGCAGTCCGCCGAGCACGGCAAGGCAGCCGATGAGGGCGGCAAAGCCGGCCATCTGTTCCGGTGTCCGGCTGAAGCGGCGGGCCGTTGCCGCAGGGATGATCAGCAAGGAGGTGATGATCAGCGCCCCGACGAACTTCATCGCCACCGCGATCACCAAGCCAATCAGCAGCATCAGCACGCAGCGCAGCACATCGACCCTTACCCCTTCCACCCGGGCAAGCTCTTCCGAGATGGTCATGGAGAGCAGGGGATCCCACAACCGCCACAGGGTGAGCAGCACCAGGGCGCCGCCGCCATAGATCCAGAGCAGGTCCATCGGCTGCACCGAGAGCAGGTCACCGAACAGGTAGGCCATCAGATCCACCCGCACGTTGTCCATGAAACTCAAGGTGACCAGACCCAGCGACAGGGCGCTGTGGGCCAGAATGCCGAGCAGGGTGTCGGTGGCCACCTGCTGGTTGCGGCTCATGATCACCAGCAGCATCGCCATGGCGAGGCAGCAGACCACCACCGCCAGGGTGAGATCCACCTGCAGCAGGATGCCGAGCGCGATGCCGAACAGGCAGGCGTGGGAGAGGGTGTCGCCAAAATAGGCCATCTTGCGCCACACCACGAAGCTGCCGAGAGGGCCGGCCAGCAGGGCGATGCCGAGGCCGGCCGCGAGGGCGTATAACAGAAAGCTGTCCACTTGATGATCCTGTCGGGTACGTTATTGATTGCGGGAGGGCAGGCGAATGACGGGGGCCTGCGGTTCATGATGATGGTGTTCGCCGTCGCAGTGGTGATGGTGGGTGTAGACCGCCAGCACCTCCTGCTCCGGTCGGCCAAACAGACGGGCAAATTCGGGGTGGCGGGCCACGCTCTCCGGTTCGCCGTGACAGCAGACGTGGCGGTTGAGGCAGATCACCTCGTGGGTGCTGGCCATCACCAGGTGCAGGTCGTGGGAGACCATCAGCACGGCGCAGTTGAACTCGGCGGCCAGCTGGCTGATGAGGGCGTAGAGCTCGATCTGGCCGTTGATGTCCACCCCTTGCACCGGCTCGTCCAGCACCAGCAGCTCGGGTTTGACCAGCAGGGCGCGGGCCAGCAGCACCCGCTGCATCTCGCCGCCGGAGAGCTTTTGCATCCGGTTGTCCAAGAGATCTTCCGCACCGACCCGGTTCAGCGCCTCCTCGATGGGGAGGCGGCCATTCTTGCCAAGCTGCAGGAAACGGCGCACCGTCAGCGGCAGGGTGGGATCCAGATAGAGGCGCTGGGGCACATAACCGACCCGCAGGTCGCGGCTGCGGGTGATTTGGCCCGAATCCGGCGTGAGCAGGCCCAGTACCAGCTTGCTCAGGGTACTCTTGCCCGCCCCGTTGGGACCGACCAGGGTAGTGATTTTGCCTTTGTTCAGGGTAAAGGAGACCTTGTCGAGCACGGATCGTCCATCAAATGAAAGACAAACCTCTTTCAGCTCCACCAGTTGGGTCATGACAGCTCCGGGGTTTACAGCCTGTGAGAGTTATAATATAACAATAATGTTGGTTTGTTATATTATCACACACACACTTCCTGACGAGATCTCTATGCGAATTCTTGCCCTGATCACTGCCCTGCTGGCGGTGAGTCTGCCTGTCCGTGCCCTCGAGGTGCTGACCACCATCAAGCCGCTGGGTTTCATCGCGGCCGCCATCACCGACGGCGTAAGCGAGCCCAAGGTGCTGCTGCCGACCGGCGCCTCGCCCCATGATTTCTCCCTGCGCCCCTCCGACATTCGCAGCATCAATGAGGCCGATCTGGTGGTCTGGGTCGGCCCCGAGCTGGAAGGCTTCATGGCCAAACCGCTGGCCAAGCATCCCCATGTGTTGACCCTGACCCGGGTCGAAGGGATGCCGCTGTTCGATTACAGCAAGCAGGCCGGTCACGAAGAACACGCCGACGAGGCGCATGAAGGCCATGACCACGACGGTCATGAGGGGCACCACCACGAGGGCGTCGACCCCCACATCTGGCTGGGACCGACCCAGGCGCTGGTCATTGCCAATGCCCTGAGCGAAACCCTGAGCGCTCAGGATCCGGCCAACGCCGAGCGTTATCGCGCCAACCTGCTGGCGTTCAAGGCCAAGGTGGAGGCCAAGGACAAGGTGATTGCCGAGCAAATGAAGGCGGTGAACCGGAAGGGCTACTTCGTATTTCACGAGGCCTATGGCTACTGGGAGCGCCACTACGGCATGAGCTCCAAGGGCCACTTTACCGTGAGCCCGGAGCGACGCCCCGGCGCCAAGACCCTGGTGGAGATCCGCAAGGCGCTGGAAGAGAAAAAGGCGAGCTGCATCTATGCCGAGCCGCAATTCTCGCCGGCGGTGATCGAGTCGGTGGCCCGCAATACCGGTGCCAAGGTGCTGCTGCTGGATGAAGTGGGTGAGCAGGTGCCGCTTGGCCCGGATGGCTATCCCCGGTTCATGCAGCAACTGGCCGACGCTTTCGCCGAGTGCCGCTGACAGACCCGCCGAGCCGCCGTGCTCATCGATGGGGCGAGCGCAGCCAACTATACTGACCTCCAGCATCTGACAGGGAGTGTCTTGTATGAAATGGCTGCTCGTTCCCACCTGCACGTTGGCGCTATGCTGTGCCAGCGTGCAGGCATCCCGCCTCTCCGAATACATTGCCAGCCCCGAGTTGCGGGCAAAATTGCAGGAAGTGTATGGTGGTCGTGCCATTCAGCGGGCCGAGGCATTTTCGCGCCTGCTCACGCCCAGGGCCGGTACCACGGATCAGCAGAAGATCGAGCTGGTGAACAACTACTTCAACAACCTGACCTACAGCGATGATCCCAGGTTGTGGGGAGAAGCGGATTACTGGGCCAATCCGCTGGAGTTCATCGGCGCCCGCGGTGGCGACTGCGAGGATTACAGCATCTCCAAGTACTACACCCTGATGGAGCTGGGGGTGGACGAGAAGAAGTTGCGGCTGGCCTACGTCAAGGCGGTGCGTTACAACCAGTTCCACATGGTGACGCTCTACTTCGCGACCCCCAAGTCGGATCCGCTGGTACTCGACAACATCAACAGCCGGATCCTGCCCGGCAGCAAGCGGACCGACCTTATCCCCGTTTACAGCTTTGATGCCAAAAGCATCTGGATCATGAAGTCCCGCCGTGAAGGGACGCTGGCAGGCAGTGCCGACAGGTTGGCGCAGTGGACGTCGATGAAGACCCGGTTCTCCAGCGAGCAACTGCGCTCCCCCCGCCGCGAGCTATAGTTTGCCCGCGGTTTTCAACTCCTCGAAATATTTGGCCGCACCCGGATGCTGGTCGATGCTCAGCACCGGGCCGGTCTTATTGCGTGCCTGGTGGAACAGGTTGGCGTAGCCGTAGGTCTGCTCATTGAACTTGGTTTGCTGGGCCAGCATGGCCTTGGTCAGGCGGTAAACATCGGCTTCCGGCGTGCTGGCGGTGGTCACCAGGGTAGCTGCGATGGCAAAGGTCGGCGTCGCCTTGAGGTTGCCCGGGTAGATGCGCGCAGGCACCTGGCTGCGCTGGTAATACTTCACCCCCTTGAGCAGCTGATCCCGGGTTTCCCCCTCGATCGGCAGAAAACGCACGGCGCAGCGTTTGGCTGTATCCAGCACGATGCGGTTGGGGTGGCCCATCACCAGGCCATAGGCATCGATCTGCTTGCTGCAGAGCGACTCGGCCAGATTGGCCACGCTCTTGAGATCGAGATCCTGCTCCTTGGTGCCCAGCACGTTGAACAGGGCGAGCGCCGTCTGGCGGGTGCCTGAGCTCTTGAGCCCCATGTCGATGGGGGCCAGCTTGAGCTGCTCCAGGCTGGTGATATCGCCGTCGGCCCGCACCACTATGGTGAAAGGTTCGGCGTGGGTGGCGAAGATGGCTCTGAGCTCTGGCTGCGGCTGACTGGCATACAGACCCAGGCCGTGACTGGCTTGGTAAAGCCAGTCCGACTGCACCAGCGCATAGCGGGTCTCGCCACTTTTCAGCTGGCGCAGATTTTCGATGGAGCCCGAGGTCGCCTGCAGCTTGCACTGCAATCCGGCATCGCTCTTGTTGGCCAGCCGGCAGAACTCTTTGGCGATCTGGTGATAGATCCCCTGCTCACCGCCGGTGGCGATGGTCATGGTGTCGGCCAGCAGCGGCAGTGGGCACAGCAGAGCGAGCAACAATCCGGTCTTGTTCATCATGCCTCCTTGCTGGCGTAGCCATCGATGCCCCAGTTGCGCAGGGTATCGATATCCTGAATGTCGCCGGCCTCTGCCAGCAGGGTGTAGCCCGCGCTGTGCAGGCACTGGGCCACCAGATTCCAGTAGAGCGGGGCCTGGCTTGGCTGGCAGCTGATGAAGACAGGGTTGATGGGGTCGAGCTGATTGAAGGTCTCGTTGGTCATCGGGATGGCGCTGAAGGCCATCTCCACGCCCTGTTCCTGCAAGGCGGCCAGCCGCTCCTGGGCAAGGGGCGGCACATGTTCCTGATCCCAGCGCCAGTCGAGGGTCTTGCCTCTGCCCTTGGCCAGCAGGGCAGAAAATTGCGTCCAGTCAGCGTGACCGAGCAGGCTGAGCGGCAGTTGCAGTCCCTCGACCGTGTGGTGCAACCACAGATCGAGCAGGTGCCGGATCTCGTCCGGCGAGCTGTCCAGCGAGGGGGTGACCTCCGGAATGAGGCGGCTGTAGAGGCGAATGCTGCCCTGGGTCGAGAAGAAATGTTGTTGCAGCAGGCCTTCTCCCGCCTCCGCCAAGGTTTGCAGCGGCTGATTTGATATGGCGACCTGTTTGCTGAGCTGGCTGATCTTGAGCCGCTGTTGCAGCAGATCCCGTTTTCGTTCGGACACCAGCTGGTTGACCGAGGCAACCAGCTCCTTGAGATCCTGCAGCCAGGGGGAGGCCAGATTGCCGCTGAATTGGCGCTTGCGGATCTTCACCAACTGCTGGTTGATCTGCTCGAGCGGGCGCAGCAGCCGGTTGCAGACCCAGGAGATCACCAGGGTGAATACCAGTAGACCGGCCAGCAGTGCCGTGCCGGTACGGCTGATGGCATTCCATAGGTGCTGGTAGGCATAACCCGTGTGTCCTTCCAGGGTGAGGGTGCCCAGCATGCGCCAGCCATCGGTCAGCTCCTGCTCAATTTTTACCGGCGGCATGTCGATAACAGAGGGAAGCCAGGTCGGTACGTTTTGCTGCGCCGTGTGGAAGACCTTCTGAAACAGCACCTGGCCATCGGGATCCAGCAGGGTGACTGCGCTGACGAAGCCGCCGTCGAACATGGCGTTGACGATGGTTTCGGCCAGTACCTTGTCATCGTTGAGCAGGGTGCCCTGCAGCACCAGGCCGAGGGCCGTGATGGCGGTTTCCAGATTGGCAGACATCTGATCGAGGATGGACTGGCGTACCGTGGTGACCTCCAGCATGAACAGCAGGATGGCCCCGGCCAGGAACAAGATCAGGATGATTCGATTTAACAGTTTCGCTAACGACATATCCACTCCATGGAAAAGTTATCGCAACATGCTGAAACCTTGGGTCTGATGTGAGCGGACCCGGCTCTTAAAAATAGGAAAAAAATGGTTAAAAAAGACGATCATTTCTGCCCATAAAGGAATGTTATGCATAAAATGTGAGGTTCATGCAGATTGCTATGAACTAATTGTGAGTATTTAGGTCAAACAATCAGTTTTATACGGTTTCATAACAAACAAACTGACCACTAACACCTTTAGATCTAATGACAGGATAGCGGATGAAACGTCTCCGTCCCTTGGTAGCGCAGGCCGCCAATTGGGAACCCCCGGTTCCCCGCAAACACTTTTACGCCATGCTATTGCTGACCGCGATGACGCTGTCAGCGGTAGCCATATTGCCAGCGCCGGGTGACATCCTGGAGCGGCCATTGCGTCTGGAGTTGCCGATCGCCACCAACGGCACCGCAACCAACGAAGACAATACGGACTTCAACGACATCCCGGATCACGAGCTGGTGGAAGCCGCGACCCCGGAAGATGATATCCCGACCGATGCCACCCCCCAGTGGCAGGATTATCGGGTACGAAACGGCGAAAACCTGACCACCATCTTCAACAACCTGGGTCTCTCCACCACCACCCTCTATAAGGTGCTGGATGCCGATACCAAGAACAATCTGGCACGTCTCAAGCCCGGTCAAACTATCGAGCTGCTGATCGATCAGGACAACATACTGCAGCAGATGAAGATTCGTCTGAATATCAAGCAGACCCTGATCCTGGAGCGTACCGACGACACCTACAGCGCCAACATGCTCAATGAAGAGGTGGAGTGGCAGAAGAAGGGGTATGACGGGGTCATCAACGGCAGTTTTTACGTCAGTGCCCGCAATGCGGGGATCCCGGCCAACCACATCCAGAAGATTGCCAACCTGTTCCAGTGGCGGCTTAACTTCGCCAAGGATCTGAAAAAGGGCGACAAGTTCAAGGTGCTGGTGCGCCAGGAGACGGTCGAGGGCAAGAGCACCGGCAATACCCAGTTGCTGGGGGTAGAAGTGTTCAGCCAGGGCCAGAGCGTGTCTGCCTGGTTGTCTGAAGATGGCAACTACTACGATGGCCAGGGCAACAGCCTGGAGCGCGGCTTCCGCCGTTATCCGACTCACAGCCGCTACCGGGTCAGCTCCAGTTTCAACCCGAACCGTCGCCATCCGATCACCGGCCAGGTACGCCCCCACGAGGGCACCGACTTTGCCCTGCCGGTCGGCACCCCCGTGATGGCAACCGGCGACGGTGTCGTGCTGAAGGCGACCAGCCACCCGCTGGCCGGCACCTATGTGGTGATCAAGCACGGTCGTACCCTGATGACCCGCTACCTGCACCTGAGCAAGCTGCTGGTCAAGCCGGGCCAGAAGGTGAAGATGGGTGACAAGATTGCGCTCTCCGGCAACACCGGTCGTTCCACCGGTGCCCACCTGCACTACGAAGTGCGGATCAACAACCGTCCGGTCGATGCCATGAAGGTCAAGCTGCCGATGGCTGAACCGCTCTCCGGCAAGGAGAAGCGCCAGTTCCTCGCCAAGGTGAAGAGCTATCGCAAGGAGATGGAGGCCGGTTGATGCCTCTCTCGCTGAAATAAAAAGGCCCCGCCACTCTGGCGGGGCCTTTTTATTGGCTGATGGCCATCAATAGCCCTTGTCGAAGTCTATCTTGCCGTCCAGCGGCTGGCCGTCGATGAAGCGGATGTAGTTGCGCACGAAGATCTGGGCCACATCTTCGGGGAAGCTGTAGGCGCTGTTGTGTGGCGTGATGATGAGGTTGGGCTGGCCCCAGAGCGGGCTGTCGGCGGGCAGCGGCTCCTGTGCGAACACGTCCAGTACTGCCATGCCCAGCTTGCCGGTGCGCAGCGCCGTGAGCAGGTCACCTTCGTGGATGGCGTTGCCGCGTCCCACGTTGAACAGGATGGCGCCCGGTTTGCAGTGTTCGAAACGGGGAGCGGTGAAGAGGTGATGCGTCTCACGGGTGGCGGGCAGGACGCTGACGATGACGTCGGCCTGCGCCAGCACCTTGTTGAGGGCCGGCAGCTGATACACCTGATCGAAGCCGGCCCGCTCGCGGCCGCTGCGGCTGATGCCTAGCACCTTCATGCCGAAGTGCTTGCCGGTGTGGGCTATGTGCTGGCCTATGCTGCCAGTGCCCAAGATGAGCAAGGTGCGTCCCTTGAGGCCGTGATAGGGGTGGCTTTGCCACAGCCGTTGCTTCTGCTGCTCCCGATAGAGCGGCAGCTGGCGCATCAGGCTGAGCAGATGGCCAAACACGTATTCGCTCATCAGCGGGCCGAAGATGCCGCGCACGTTGGTGAGCTGATAGTCGCGGCGGCAGCTGGCATCCAGCAGCACGTCGACTCCGGCGTAGGTGGACTGCAGCCAGCTGAGCTTGCCGGCCTTGGCCAGCAGCGGTTTGGCCCGCGCCGGCTCTGCCATCAGGATGTGGGCTTCGCCGATCAATTTCTCGGCCTCGCCCTGGTTGTCGGCCCGCAGAATGCGCAAATGGGGGAGGTGGGCCGCCTTGAGCAGGCGCTCGTAGTGAGCATTGTCCTGGCTGAGCAAAAGAAGGGTACGTTGACTCATACTCTTGTTCCTTATCAGATTTGCGGCGCGGGAGAGAGGCCGCTCTGTCCTCATCTTACCCGAGTTGACCGGCCAACATAGCCGACCAGGCCGCTTTTTCGTTTTCGCGCGGCCCCTCGTGGGCTACAATCTGCCCCACATTTTGCAAAGGATCCGACTCCAGTGTTTGGTGACAAGTTTTATAAGCGACTGGCCGAGCTACAGCCTTGGCAACAGACCGTCTACACCCTGGCGCTGGCAGAGCGCATGTACCCCAACTATGCGCTGTTTTCCCAGGCCTCCGGTTTCGGGGATGCGAAGGCATTTCGCCACGCCCTGGATCAGATGTGGAATTACCTGACGGTGAAGGGGTCCCGCGTCAATCTGGGGGCGATCCTGGAGGCGTTTGAAGTCTATATTCCCGAGCCTGGCAAATTCGAGTCCTACGGTGCCTATCCGGCGCTGGATGCCTGCGTGGCGCTGGGCTGTGCCTACAACTCGGTGATCTGCCGGGTGGGTGAAGAGGCCAACGATGCCAGCCATGCGTCGGTCGGTACCGTGGCCGGTTTCATCGAGATGCTGGAAGAGCGCGACCTCACCGACGAGGAGCTCTACGAGCACGAATACATGGAAGCCGAGCTGGAGTTCCAGGTCGAGCTGCTCAAGCGGGTTGCCCATGAGCGCGACAGCGACCGCATTCTGGCTATCCGCACCTTTGCGGCCCAGGATGGCGTCTCCAATATCGGCATCAGTCTGGAAGAGTGATCGCACTCTCCCCGACCCATAAAAAAAGCTCCCGAATGGGAGCTTTTTTTATGCCCGCTCCTCGGTGAGGGGTCGGACACTCAGCACCGGGGCCGCGTCTATCTCGTCGGCATTCATCATGGCCGAGATGCGCTGCAGGGAAGAGAGCAACAGGGTCTGCTCCCAGACCTCAAGTGCCTGAAAGCGCTGGATGAAGCGCTCCTGCAGCGGAGTGGGTGCCTGGGCCAGCAGGGCGCGGCCTGCGTCAGTCAGCGTCGCATGCACCTTGCGCTTGTCGGTTTCGCTGCGGATGCGCTGCACCAGCTGGCGGCTCTCGAGGCGGTCCATGATGGTGGTGGCGGTGGCCTGACTCATGTTGGTGTGATCCGCCAGCTGGCGCATGGAAATCTGGCCCAGCTCGTCGATCCCTTTGAGCAGCAAGAGCTGGGGCGAGGTCAGGCCGGCCTCCTTGATCAAGCGCTTGGAGTGCATGTCGATGGCACGAATTATCTGGCGCAGGGCGACCAGCACTTCATCATGTTTTTCCATGGGGAACGAATCGTCGAGGGGCTGTTGAGAGGCGCAAAATTCTCCGCCTAATTCGTCACAAGGTCAATATGGTTTTTACTGTAATGATTTCTGCTCTAATTATTTTTGTGTTAGGTTAGCGGGCATTTTCCGAATTTTGACCCGACTTTTGAGGAGCAAGATGATGAGTGACGAACTGGACATCAAGTCGCTGGCGGCCGACCTTCGGGTGGTCAGAGTGCGTTATGAACTGCCTGATACCTCGGCTTTCGTGCGTTACCAGCCTGCCTATGACGAAGACCCCAACAACCTCAAGGTGCACCACTACGATGGTGAGCTGCCTCTCTCCTGCAGTGAGACCGGTTCTTTCAACCTAAAGGAGTTGGTGAATGAATTGCGTTACGCCTATGTGCTGGTGCACCTCTTCCCGGACGAGAGCGCGATGAACTTCTATCTGACCGGCCTTGATACCGGTCTGGCCCAGCTGGAGTTCATCGGCGGCTCCTACGACTTCAACCGGCTCTGGATCACCAGCGGCATCTCCAACCTGGGCGTACCCATGGCCATCTTCCTCGGCAAGCGTCATGCGGTGAATGGCCAGCCTTCGGTCAGCCTGGTGGACCACCGGGTGCAGACGGCCGGCAAGCTGGTCTACCGCGCCATCGGTGGTGCCGGCGATCACGTGGGTGAAGACTTTTTCAACAACGACTAAGGAGGCCAGATGAGAGCAAGCAAAGGGCTATTCAAAGGCCTCAACCCGACTATGGCCATGACGGCGCTCACCGTCATCACCCTGTTCCTGCTGTTCGGGGTGTTCGTCCCCGAAACCGCCGCCAGCTGGTTTGTCGGCGCCAAGGATCAGATCATTGCCGGGTTCAAGTGGTACTACATTCTGGTGGTTGCCCTGTTCCTGTTCTTCGCTGTCTACCTGATGTTCAGCCGCTTTGGCAGCATCCGGCTGGGTGACGACGACCAGGTACCGGAGTTCGGCTACTTCGCCTGGTTTGCCATGCTGTTCAGTGCCGGCATGGGCATAGGCCTGGTGTTCTGGAGCATCGCCGAGCCGATGAACCACCTGCAGGGCAACCCCTTCATCACCGAAGGGATGACCCCGGAGGCGGCCCAGATCGCCATGCGCCTCACCTTCTTCCATTGGGGCCTGCATCCCTGGGCCATCTATGTGATCGTCGGCCTGTCGCTCGCCTTCTTCAGTTATCGGCGCAAGCTGCCGCTGGCCATCCGCTCCGTGCTCTATCCGCTGCTCGGCGATCGCATCTACGGCTTCTGGGGTCATGCCGCCGACGTGCTGGCGGTGTTTGGCACCGTATTCGGGGTGGCCACCTCTCTTGGCCTGGGGGTCTCCCAGATGAACACAGGTCTCAACCAGATGTTCGGCATGGAGGTATCGCAAGCGAACCAGCTCTGGCTCATCGGCGGCATCAGCCTGATCGCCACCCTGTCGGCGGTCTCCGGGGTCGGACGGGGGGTCAAGCTGCTCTCCGAGCTCAATATCTGGCTGAGTGTATTCGTGCTGGGCCTCTTCCTGGTGCTGGGGCCGACCACCTACATCCTCAACGCCTATGTGCAGAACATCGGCGATTACCTGCAAAACATCGTCAAGCTGAGTTTCTGGACCAACACCGAGGCCAATGGCACCTCGGCCTGGCAGTCGAGCTGGACCGCCTTCTACTGGGGCTGGTGGATTGCGTGGGCGCCGTTTGTCGGCATGTTCATCGCCCGCATCTCCAAGGGGCGTACCATCCGCGAATTCGTGCTTGGCGTGCTGCTGGTGCCCTCGCTGCTCGGCATGTTCTGGCTCACCGTGTTTGGCGGTACCGCCATGAATCTGGAGCTGTTCGGCGGTGGCGGCGTGGTAGCCGCGGTCAATCAGGACGTGACCCTGGCGCTCTACCAGACGGTGGAACTGCTGCACTGGGAGACCTTCGGCTGGATCGCCAAGGGCGTGCTGACCCTGCTGATCTGTACCTACTTCATCACCTCCAGTGACTCGGGTACCCTGGTGATTACGACCCTGCTCTCCATCGGCGATCAGGATCCTCCCGTGCTGCACCGCGCCATCTGGGGGCTGGGTCAGGGGCTGGTGGCCGCCATCCTGCTGGTCTCCGGCGGGCTGGCCGCCCTGCAAGCCGCCAGCATCATAGCGGCGCTGCCCTTCTCGGTGATCATGCTGGCCATGTGCTACTCGCTGATGCTGGGGCTCAAGCAGGAGAGCCAGCACCAGTTCGAATACCGGCAAAAGCTCAAGCGCCACGACGGTTCAACCCACATGAGCCTGCTGGAGCGGATCGGGCCAGCCTGACGTTGCTTCATCCTGTTCAGGCTGCCATCAAACAGCCAAACAAAAGGGGAACCTCGCGGTTCCCCTTTTTCATGGCTGATCAGCTGCCGCTGGTCACAGCATCTGTTTGAGGCGATAGAGCAGATCCAGCGCCTGCCGCGGAGTGAGCTCGTCCGGGCGCACTGCTTCCAGCTCATCGACCACCGGATGGCTCTGGGGCGCCATGGCCACCGGGGCTGGGCGGCTTTCACCAGCGGCCACCGGGGTGGCGCTTTCCAGTTCGTGCAGTTTGTGACGGGCCTGCTGGATCACCGATTTGGGCACCCCCGCCAGCGCAGCTACCTGCAGCCCGTAGGAGCGGCTGGCCGCCCCTTCCTGCACCGCGTGCATAAAGGCGATGGTGTCACCGTGTTCCACCGCATCGAGGTGGACGTTGGCCAGCCCTTCCATCAGCTCCGGCAGACGGGTCAGCTCGAAGTAGTGGGTGGCGAACAGGGTGTAGGCGCCAATCTTGCTTGCCAGCTGCTCGGCGCAGGCCCACGCCAGCGAGAGGCCGTCATAGGTACTGGTGCCGCGGCCGATCTCGTCCATCAGCACCAGGCTGCGGGCGGTGGCGTTGTTGAGGATGTTGGCGGTCTCGGTCATCTCCACCATAAAGGTGGATCTTCCCGATGCCAGATCATCCGACGCCCCGATACGGGTGAAGATGCGGTCGATGGGGCCGATACGGGCGCTGTCGGCCGGTACGAAGGCACCGATGTGGGCCAGCAGCACGATCAGCGCGGTCTGGCGCATGTAGGTGGATTTACCGCCCATGTTGGGGCCGGTGATGATCAGCATCCGCCGCTCCCGCTCCAGCCGAATGGGGTTGGCGATGAAGGGGTCGGTCATCACCTGCTCCACCACCGGATGGCGGCCCGCTTCGATGATGATCTGATCCTCGTTGATGAGCGTCGGGCAGCGGTAGTCCAGGGTTTCGGCCCGCTCGGCCAGGTTGGCCTGCACGTCCAGCTCCGCCAGCGCGGCGGCGGACTCCTGCAGATCGCCCAGATGCGGCAGCAGAGCATCGAGCAGCTCCTCGTAGAGGCGTTTCTCCAGCGCCAGCGCCTGGGCCTGGGCGGTGAGCACCTTGTCCTCGTACTTTTTAAGCTCGTCGATGATGTAGCGTTCGTTGTTTTTCAGTGTCTGACGGCGGATGTAGTGGGCCGGCACCAGATGGCTGTTGGCGCGGCTCACCTCGATGTAAAAGCCGTGCACCTTGTTGTAGCCCACCTTGAGGGTGTTGATGCCGGTTAGCAGCCGCTCACGCTCCTCGATGCGGGCCAGGCTGGCGGTGGCGCCGTTGGCCAGATCCCGCAGCTCGTCCAGCTCCTGGTTGAAGCCGTCACGGATGACGCCGCCATCGCGGATCAGCACCGGCGGCACCTCCATCACGGCGCGCTCCAGCAGATCCAGCAGCTCGGGGAAGGTGCTGGCGCGTTCGCGCAGCTGCTGCACCGCCTCATGCTCGCTCTCCGCCAGCAGGCGCTGTAGCTCAGGCAGCTGGGCGAAGGCCTGCCGCAGCCGGGTGAGATCGCGCGGACGGGCCGAGCGCAGGGCCAGGCGCGCCAGCACCCGCTCCACATCGCCGACCTGGCGCAACAGGCCGCCCAGCTCGTCATAGAGGTTCTGCTCGATGAGCTCCTTGATGGTGCTCTGGCGACCTTTCAGGATCACCCGGTCGCGGATCGGCTGGTGGATCCAGCGCTTGAGCAAGCGGCTGCCCATGGGGGTGGCGGTGCAGTCCAGCACGGCGGAGAGGGTGTTGTCGTGGCCGCCGGCCAGATTCTGGGTCAGCTCCAGATTGCGGCGGGTGGCGGCATCCATGATGACCGCGTGATCCGGCTGCTCGAGGCGCACGCTGCGAATGTGGGGCAGGGCGGTGCGCTGGGTGTCTTTCACGTATTGCATCAGGCAGCCGGCGGCGCACAGGGCGGTCTCGCTCTGCTCGACGCCGAAGCCCACCAGATCCTGGGTACCGAACTGCTGGCACAAGAGCTTGCGGGCGGTGCCCAGCTCGAACTCCCACTCCGGGCGGCGGCGCAGACCGCGGCGACCCTCGACATGGTGCAGGAAGGCGAAGGATTCGGGGTAGAGCAGCTCGGCCGGATTGGTGCGCTGCAGCTCCGCCAGCAGGGTCTCTTCTTTCTCGAACTGGTTGATGAAGAAGCGGCCGGAGCCGATGTCCATGGTGCCGTAGCCGAAGCGGCGGCCATCGTGGTAGACGGCGGCGATCAGGTTGTCCTGTCGCTCGCTGAGCAGCGCTTCGTCGGAGACGGTACCCGGGGTGATGATGCGAATGACCTTGCGCTCCACCGGCCCCTTGCTGGTGGCGGGATCCCCCACCTGCTCGCAGATGGCAGCCGATTCGCCGAGCTGTACCAGCTTGGCCAGATAACCCTCGATGGCATGATAGGGGACGCCCGCCATCGGGATGGGGCTGCCGGCCGACTGGCCGCGCTTGGTCAGGGAGATGTCGAGCAGCTGGGAGGCCTTGCGGGCATCGTCATAGAACAGCTCGTAGAAGTCGCCCATCCGATAGAACAGCAGGATCTCCGGGTTCTCGGCCTTGAGGGTCAGATACTGCTGCATCATTGGTGTGTGATTGTGGAGATTCTCTATTGCTGACATGTAGTTATCTCTCTTTACATGCTTATATTACAATGGCTTATGGTGTTTGCGTGGTCTCTTGTTTGCTCTGAGAGTCTCACTCGATCTCACCCAATCGCAGGCGAAAATGTAGGTTGAAGTGTAGGTTTTGATTTTGTAGCCTACAGTGACATTAAGCCCTATTGCATGCGGCCAAGCTAGGAGAGCGTATGCATCAGCCATAGGAGGTCGGTTATGCCAGCGGACAAGGGTAACAAAGCACTGTCCTTTAGAGCAATTGAAGTCATGAAGCCATCGGATAGCGATAAGGCTGATAATGGAGTCAACAGAGGGCTTCGTGTTACTTGCGGGAAGACAGGTAAAAAGACATTTTTCTATCGTTATACCAGTCCAGTAACAAATAAGTTAATCCAGATCTCAATTGGGGTATTTCCAGCCGTATCCTTAGAGCAGGCCCGTATAAAACTACGGGAGCTCAAGCTCATCAGGCAGCAAGGCCGATGTCCAGCTACCGAAGCGAGGGCTGCCGCGCTTGAGCTTAAACAGCAAATCAAGAATGAAAGTGAGCTAGGGAAATTTACGCTTCAAGCGATGATCGAGCTTTATCTACAGAACCTTATCGAAGATCAACGTTTACCTAATGGTACGATAAAGAGTGGAGCAAGGAAAAAGAAAGGTCAGGCTGAGGTTAGGCGCACTCTTTACTGTGATGCGGTTCCAATGCTTGGTGACCGATTAGTTCGTGATGTAAGTCGACAAGATATAATTGACCTTATTATGTCAATTATAAAACGAGGCGCCAATGTTCAGGCGGGCAATGTGTTGCGGGAGATGTTGGCTGCATATGAATACTCAATTGGGATTGGTAAATTTGATGATAACTTTATCAATCCAGCACTCCAAGCTAAGGTTAGTTTGGTTAGAACCAAGGTCAAATTAACTTCTAAGAAAGGCAGCCGATTTTTTAGTAATGATGAACTGAAAATATTTTTGAATTGGCTACCAACATCAAAGTTCACTGATGTACAGAAAAATATACTTAGAATGACACTGTGGACTGGATGTCGCACTGGAGAAATATGTGAAGCTGCTTGGCGTGACATAGATCTTGACGAAGGTGTATTTCACATTCGGGAGTCTAAGACGGAGGTGGTAAGAGAGGTTCAACTTCCACGGCAATGTATAACTTTTCTTAAAGAAAATAAAATTGGCAATGAGCTGTACTTATTTCCATCTCAGCGAACAGGTAAGCCTATAAAACAAAAGCAGTTGACGGAAACTACTTGGGTTATGAGGTGTGGGAATGTAATGATAGATCTTCCACATTGGACGCCACATGATCTCCGGCGTACTGTTAGAACGGGTCTTTCTCGTTTGCAATGTCCAGCTGAGGTTGCAGAATCTATTCTCGGTCATACGAAGAAAGCGTTAGCTGGTACATATGATCTTCATCAGTACACCGAGCAAAGTCGAGAGTGGCTGCAACGTTGGGCAGATCACTTGGATGCATTATTACGTGCGACAAAACCGACAGCCGCGTCTGGTCTGTCGGTATAGATGGTAAGAGCTGTCTATTCCATTTGATCTTTGACGCCGATTCTGATGAAACGTGAAAATCTATATCTGACCAACGCGAATACTCCTTCCGGTTCAAGTTGGAAAGCTCAGGTGTTCACGTTGGTTGGAATGACGGTTTAACTTCGTTGTAACACGCCGTACGTCCGAGCTGGCTCATCAAGAATCGGTTTGATGTTGTGCAGCACGATTTGCAGTTTGCTTGTAGAACTGATCGCTCTAGGTCCCTGACACCAGTGTAGAGTTGGTTTGCGGTCAACAATGTGACCTGTTCCGCATCTGGACGTGCGGCAAGTTACAAACTTCAACGTTCAACGTTGAACGTTGAACGTTGAACGTTGAACGTTGAACGTTGAACGTTGAACGTTGAAAAGTTGAACGTTGAACTTATTGATTAATATGAATTTATTTCATTTTTGTACGACGTAATTCATGTCCCCCTCTATAACGCGCGTTAATCTCACGCGCATCAATTAAAAAAATCGACAACGTGGACTCTCAATCGCATCCGCCCAACCCCTGTGTTCACCGAACCATATCGTGCGCTGTAGATGTGCTGTGCAGTTCAAAAAGTTGCGCTCGTTATTGCCTCTTTCGTATTTGATGCGTCGTTATTTGAGCCGACATAGAGGGAGAGAGCGCATCATGCTTTCGCTGTTTTCGAAATCTGTAAATGGACTCTGACTATTACAAAGGAGTCATTTATGAAACACGAAACATGTTTGCTGAATTTGGCTGAAGTTATCGAATGTTGCACGATTTCTCGCGCAACCATTTATCGTTTGATGGCGCAGGGAAATTTTCCGAGATCAGTTAAGGCGCAAGGATGTCGTCGAGTTGCATGGCGTTCCTCTGATATACAAGCATGGATGAATGCTCTGCAATACACCGGCACAATATAACCCCTCCCCGTTCATGTTAATAGTCAGTATGAAATTTATCTGTACTTCTACTCACGATGTGTCATTAACAAACAATATCAACTACATCGCAATCTTATCAACAGAGAACCGCCACAGTTCTAAATGTTGTTAGTTGCTGATGAATAGGCTTCAACTATTCAATCGCAAATTTATAGGTCTTAAAAATGAAAAAATTCCTTAGCGCTAAAGCGTGCTCACCATTAGCTATCAAGTCACTTCTTCCAAAATTTGAAACGGAAGAGGAGTGCTACAAAGAGAAACAATTAAGAGTAAATACACTCTCTCGTTCAGAGTTGATAAAGGCTCGGCGGCTTGCAGAAAAACTTTCAGACTGTGATGAAGAGGAACCATGTTTTAGTTTTTCCTGTCCTGTATGTGTTCGAGAATTTAGAGTCAAAAAAATCAGTCAGCTAGCATTGCTATGTGAAGACTATCAAGCTTGGAAGTTTGTCACCATTATATATTATGACAGGATGACTTCGACTCTGGGGGAACTGAATATTCAACGTTTGATAGGTAGGCTTCGTAAACAGTTGAATCGTTCAGGAATATCCGATGTCTTGATTGGTTTCTTTGAGGTAGACTATCATCCTGAATACCAGCGTTGGATGCCACATTTTCACCTATTAGTCCGGTGTGATAGTACAAGAAATATAACGTGGCGGAAGCTGCGAGATTGTTTCAACAAATGTGGTAAAAATAATGATGTAAACATTGAAGTTCGTAGGCCTACTTTGGTCAAGAGGCTGAAAAACCCATTGGGACTAATTTCATATATTTGCAAAATAAAATGGATGAGAGTTGAGTCTTATTATGTCGAGGGGGAAAGAATGACTCGTAAATTAAGGCTGAAAAAAGTTAATTTTGTTAATTCATTACTGAAATTGGATTCATTAAAATTATCAGATATTCAGTTCATGCATGGTATCCACCAATACGGTTCAACTTTAAAAGAGACTGTCCGTGGTGAAAAATAACACTTTGCTATTCCATGTGGTTAGATTATCCATACAGTGCTATAGAGCTATCTACTAGCTATATTAGGTGGTCAACACTACTCATCTGATTGCTCAGGCTGAGTTCGCAGGTTCGGCACCGCTTGTACTGACCAATTCGGTCTGGGCGAGCAACGCATTCGATGGTGGATTGTGGCCGCATAGTCAGCTGATACCGGAAAGGGAGACAACGAACTAGCGCCATTTGTACAGTGGGGGCAGGACTGTGTACTTGCGGGACTAAGTAGGTAACATTTTGAGCATTCGACAGCCTCACCACCCCATTCCCAGCCCAGGCCGCACGAAGTACCTGACTAATGAGCGGTTCTGAACGTTGCAGACTTGCATTTTGGTTCATGGCACGTTGGACCTCAACAGTCGCCGACAGTAGCTTATTTTGCGCCGAAAGTACTTTGGCTGCGGCCACTAACTTGGCTTCATGTTCCGCGCGTCGAGTCTCTTCCAACGCCCGATGGCGAGCCTTTTCATGCTCCCATTGAGCATTATCGGCTGCAACGTCATGTGCAATCTTCTCCGCCACTTGTTGCTCCTTTTTTCTCCTCGCGCAGAGAGCAAATCCAATCTCTGTTGTCTGGATTGGAAAGAACCGCATACTCGAATGCTGCTGGGTTGTTGATCTGTTCAAAAGTTAGCCCACTGAGATCGAGCTCCATTGATGAAGCTTCAATGTTGGCAAGGTGCTGGCGGCGTTCGCGCTGGGTTCGGTATTAGCGCGTGAGCCTTCACCTCCACAAAGTCCACGAACCGTTCAACCTTGTCGGCGATAATGGCCTCTGAGGGGAAGGTGACTGTGTCCTGAATAAGTTGTGTTGCTGATCTGGTGATAGTAGGCTGGGAGAACCAGGCGTCGCTGGGCGGCAATCAGAGCGACCGCTGCACGTCGTACACCTTCCTTGTAGCCTTGAACGCAATCTTCTGCTTGGGCATGTCGAAAGTGAGGAATGACTTTTAGCCCTCCGTTAACGGCATTCAACGGTCTCCGGCATCCAGGACCGACACAGTTGCATGCAAGCCCGTTTGCAACCTCGAAGGCTCGCAACAGAACACCATCATGTTCACCGAAGGGGATCTTGGTTCCTCGCATGTTTTACCCCTGTTTTCGGCCCTTGCTGCTGGTGGTGGCTATTTACTCTAAACGTTTTGATCCCCAGACATGATACTACTCGCTACGAGTAGTTACTTGCTGTTAACTAAATGTTTATAGACAAGGGCCATTTGGGTTTCTCACAAAGAGGAGCGCTGCTGGTTTCAGAAAGCCGTTTTGGTTAGCATCCAGAAAACGATACCACCAATACTAAAAGCCACCCAGCAGACGACCAAGACCACGTATAGACCAATACGGTGTATCCATGCTCGGTCGGTTAGCTTTTGGAAAACATCTCCCAAACGATCTTTGAGGTCTGCATGATCACTCTCAAGCGATCTTTTGTGGCGCTCTATTTCTTGTTCAAGTGCATCTAATGTGTGCTTTTGGTTGAGCACAGCACAGGTCAGTAAAATGCAAAATATGAAGGCTCCGGCGAGGATTGCAACATTGAGCCACATCTGTCCCATTCTGGCTGACTCGGTAAGTAACGCTATGTCTTTAAATTGTGTCGCTACGACAATGGTAGATACTGGGATCCCCAGAAGCTGTCCTTGAATGTCTGAAAAGGTTTTGTGGATCTTGCCCAAATACTCGAGCTTTATAGACTCCGCTTGATCTCGCACTTTCTCGAAAGAGAAAGAAGCCGCAAATAGTTTATAGCCATCCACGAAGCGTTGGTGGAGTTCGGCTATGTTGCCTAGCAAGGTTGAAAATCGCTGCTCTTTGGGAAGTTTGGACAACATATCGAAGATGGCCGTCGCACAGATTTCATGGCGCTGTTTGGTGTGGCCATCTTGGGCAGCAAGTAGTCCAATCAACTCTGTTGCCAGCGGTATATCCAAAACAAGCAAGGCTTGGCTGTCAAACGAAAGCGGTATATCCAGTTGGCCATCTCGTAAGAAAATGAGTCGAGCATTGCGTTCATCGACGATAGAGGCCGTGCCCTCCAATGCTTTTACTAGCTGGTGAACCATCTTCAACCGGCCAGGGATATCGCCCTCATACTCCCAGCTTGCCTCATCTCGCTCCGCTATATACCAAGGGATAGACTTAAAACCTAGGGCTATCTGCTGATTACGTAACAGGGTGTTAAGGTCTGGGACGATGAGGCCGACAGCGCTTCGTGGAGAACGAAAGCGAAGCTCAAATGAGTCGCCTACGCAGACGTTGTCTGGGTCTCCCTGAGCGACTCCACATGGATACTCTTCAGCTCGTTCTTCTGAAAGCAAGTCTTGAAGAAAATCAGCGGTTTTCTGATCCGGAACAAGTAGGTTTCCGCACAGACATCCATTATCCCAGCTACGGTCAGGCATCTGTCGGAACAATATCACCAGTTCAGCTAGTGTGATCATCCGTGCTGGCATCGGTTAAAAACTCATGCTTATAGCGAGCCAAGAAATCATCAGGTAAATCCTTAATTATGAGTGTTCGTTCATCTGGATCGACGGTTATCGTTTGATTTTGGATAACCTCTCGCTCGAACTCCAGAGCCCATTTCGTTGTTTTCGCCTTGAAGCGAACCAGTCCATCAAGCCCACGTTTACGTGGTACAAAGCCATCGGCGATTGGAGGGTCTGCTTCGGCAAATGCGGTATTCAGCTGTTCCGGAGATGTTGGCCATACTCGGTTGGCCAATTCGCCCAAGATCAGAGGTTCTTTGCTGTCAGCCTTCTCCATGGCAAATCGATTCACCTCTGTCAGCAGAAGCTCTCGTGAGGCGTCATCCAGATTCTGATCGGTTGCAAATTGTTTGACGACTTTGACAAGGTTCTTTGTATCTTCCAGATCCTTCTGCGGGGCTAAACATCCCAGAAATTTTTGAAAATACTGTGAAATCTCAGCCCCTTTACCGCTTAGAAAACTGATATAGCGCTGTTCGTTTTGCTGCCATTGGTCAAAGTTTACTCGTCCGGCGAAACGGATACCTGCCACATCCAAGTGCGGTGCAGTTACCACTTTATAGTTTTCATCAACCATGGCTCCTGTCGCACTACTGACTAGCGCGACAACAAACCAGCGGTAGCTGCTGACTGTATAATCAAACATCAGCACATGCCCGCCAACGAAATTACGCTCGTCAGCACGGGACTTAAGAACTTGCATCAATGCAATAGAGATCTGGTAAAAATCAGCATCATTTTCATCACGTAAGCGTCGTAGATGCGGCTCTGCTGATACGTTGGAGAGCTCAGAGTCAAACACACCATAGCTCTTGCTTTGCCTGCTGCTGTATACCGAGTGAACATCACTTACTAACTGCTTTAATGGATCATCGTCAGTTGGCAAAACCCCGGGTGCTAGCCCAAGAGTCGAGGGGCTACCTTCGGTTTTATCGAGCTTGTGAATTATTGCGTGGTGAATTGCTAGTGACATCCATCGTTTTCCTCGGTTACGAAAGAGCCAGAAGATTACAACGTATGCTATTTCCCAACTATTGAGTTCATCACAAATACCAACTGACAAGATTAATCTCGCTTTTTGGAGACAATGGCTTGATGTGATTCATCCCATAGCCCTGCAAGGCTCATTTGTATAAGCTTGATAGCATGTTGCCGAATTACTCCTTATTGCCCTTTGCACCCTCTATCGCTAAGTAATCAGGACGATCTATGTCATCTAGAACCTACACCGAAGATGAAATCCAAGACCTGACCGACCGTGTCTTTCTCCTGAAGGAACGATTAGAAGCTGGCAAGATGCATTTCGCCAACCAAGAGCTGGCTGATGGATTTCGTCGTAGTTACGAAGCCATTCGGCTTAGGCCCGATGGCAAGGTAGACCCCACTTCCCTCGACGGACGTATTCGCGCATCAACTTTGGCATTGGTCGCAATGAAGCAGCGCGAAGATACCAAGAAGTCGATGAGCTTGGCCCGAATACAAGAAGAGTATTTTGCCTTCCTTTTTCGAGAGTTCGGCTGGTTGTATGATCAGATGGTTGAGTCTCAATCGGCGCCATTCGAGGTGGCCGAAGCCTTCTCGAGGCATGATGACATGATGCAGGACATTTCCAAAGTGTTGCCAGAGATGGTAGATGCGGTTCGGGAGTTCTGGTCTATAGTCGGCGAGGCTGCTGGCTATCACCTTCAAGATAGTCGACAACTAAAGGCTGTGTTCGCCGGGGATATTTTCCCTGCCCATTGGGAGAATGCAGTTTCAACCGCAGGGCTGTATATCGACACGATCATCCTGCCCTGTCCCATTACCCGGTTAGGCATGCTCCAGAAGACTGCTCCCTCCAAGGAAGTGGTCAAGACGATCATAAAGCATGTCCTCACAGCGATGACATACAGAGACATCGCTCTCGCCGATGTTGACCCTCCGATTGCGATGATCGTCCCTAATCCTGACGACACAGACGATGAAGATCGTAACAAGTTGATCCTTCGTGCGACCCCTGCGATATGTGCTCACGCCAAGTACCTCTTCGATCGGGCCTTTGAAAACATCGATGAACTTCAGGAATTCTGCCTCCATTTGAGGACTGTTGGAGAGGTTATGAAGGAGTTGAAGCGCCCTGACCGTCTGATCTTCGACACAGAGTGGGGACATGACCCTGTTCAACAACTTTCAATGTCGATAAAGGAGAATTCACACCTGTTAGGAATGGATCCTAATGAGCCGCATGCGGGCTTCCACGTCTTTACTACAAGCATTGGGAGAATGCCGCAAGCAATGGGTGCACAGAATGCAGCTAACCACTTTGGTGGATCGCCTTTTATCAACGCAGAGACCTCTTGGTTGCACTATACGTGGCTGCTGGAATATCAGGGCGGACCCCGAGAGGATGATATGACCAGTCGCCATAGCATGCATGTGGTGCGTGCATTGGTATCTGAGGCACACAACAATCTCGAATGGCTTGGCAATGTCCCCCCCGAGACAGTGCTTGAGATTCGCAGGCGTGGGTTGGCTGAAGAATTACGTGAATTACTCGGGCATGGCGTATCGAATCTAGTCGGTATTAATCCCGACAACTATTTCCGTACAGCCGATCAAGTCGTGGACAATCTAGACTCGGCATTCCGTAAGCACCAGCAAGCGCTGATAGAGGCACGACAGAAGAAACTCAAGCTTTACGGCATTGACGTGGGCACATGTGTAGCGACTGGCGCCGTGGCAGTAGCCGCTGCATTGACAGCCAACCCAACCTTGGGCGCAATCTCTGGTGCTCTCGGGGTTGTTGGTCTCCCAAACCTGAAGGACATTAAGACCAAATTCAAGGAGATATCGGCTGAGGACAAAGTACGCCGAAACTCGCCTACTGGACTATTGTTCAGACACATAAGGTAGCGCCGAAAGACGCCCGAATTCTTGCACTGTCCGTATTCCTGAACATTCTGGTCTTGGGGGTCTGTTTGTGTGGGGATATTCAGCGAGGACGTGCTTTATGACCGCACTCGCAAAACTAGCTGTCTTATAGTGTGTTCAAAAATCGAACAGCCATGTGGCAAAGTATAGCTACCAGAGTTGGGGCACTAATTGACTGGCTGATGATAAACAATAGCAACGTCATCGCAGGATGTTTCATCGGCCATTCTGATAGGTGAAACCTTGAGACGCTCGATGATAACTGTCGTAAATCCAGGCAAGTTAGGCACGTCACCGTCGCCAAAGTGTGGGTGACATAGAATCCCGCCAGGATTCATAAGGCGCCTCATTCGCTCGGCATTATGTGCACGATCTTCCCCAACATCCTGTCCGCTTGGCATGTAATCAAACGGATCAAAAAAGATGAAATCATACCGCAGATTGACAGCAGACTGCTTCCAATCTCCGCAGTAAGGATGCACCGAAGGATGAACCTCTGCAAAACGTACCAGATCTTGGTATATGGCCTGCTCTATCTCGAAAATATCATGCCGTGTAGGTTTCAGATGTTTCTGGATGAGAGCTGCTGAAATTCCAAGCCCATAACCAATTTCCAATACAGCGTCGGGTTTAAGATAGGCGAGCCGTTGAAATATGGCCTGGAAGTAGGCCTCCTCAGTACGCGACATGACTACCAGCCCATTCCAGATAATCACGTTCTGATTTTTTTCGTCAAACTTCAACCTAATGGAGCTCATTTGGTGCCTTTCTGTATTGGGTATTGGATTCGTTGAGAGGACAGCTAGATAGTAAGAGCCTTCATGCGACGACAGTGATCCTTCATTTTCACCGTCTAGGGATATCGGTAGCAGCAGACAGCTCCCCGATCTTATCAAGAACAAGAGCCTGCCTATGCCAAACTAGTACCAGTTGAGAATCTTCAGGTGCCGTTGTATCAACAAATCCGGCATGTTCAGCAGCCTTACGCGATGCGGTATTAGACTTACGCATGTGCGCATAGACGACATCATACCGGCTGAGTTCACAACAATACTGATACGCAATACGACCGATTTGTCGCCCCTGACTAGGTCGATTCAGGAATACGTGAAAAGATGGGTGGTGGCCTCGGATCGGGTCATCAACCATATTTATATAAGCAGTTCCTGCCCGCTTGCCATTGGCCAAAATAATCCATGCTTCACCCCCAGGTCCTCCCCCACGTTCACGTGAGCCAGGGGTCCGTATTAGTTCAACTGCATCAGTTGTTACGGGGCCCAGCTTCGATTTGGCTTTTACAATCGGGGGGTTGGGAGTCTTCTGTTTGGCTGCTTTTGGTTTCGACTTATTCAATGATCGAGTCATAGTGACTCTCCTAAGCCGGCAAGGAGGCGATCGCAACTCTTAGCCCAAAATTCAGCTGGGAAAAATCCTGGAGAAAAGGCAATTACGATGTTAGCGAGGCGATCCACTATGTGGTGCCTGTGCAAGGACTGGGTTAGTTCGTCGACTCGAGTCAACACCTCAGGCAAGGAACAGTCCAATGGGCCTGGATGTTCTATAGAGTCGCTGTCACCATCGTATCTATTGCAGAAGTAGTCCATGTCAATGTGAAGCAGGATAGCTGTATCCTTTCCAGCTGCACTACTAAGCCCTTCAAGCCAAGCCTCGAGATCATTGGTGAACCGATAGCGCCCGAGCCCCACATTTTTGTCATCAGGAATGAGAGAAATCCCAGGCCGACGTTCATCGGGATTCAGCAAGGTATCTGGCAAGAACTCCAGCTTGATGGTTGAATCGACAGTTCCGACACATTTTGGCCCTTGGCAAAGGTGACGAACATCAGTATCTGGGGCGTAGTGGAGAAAAGGTGTCAAGAAACTTCCCATTCCCAATGCACCACTCTTGATCGCGTTTGTTACAGAGCTGGGATGTTGGAGGCTAAAGGTTTGTCCTGTGATGGGATCAAACCAGCCATCAGCACGTTTGAAAATTCGAGGGGCACCCAAATCTTTGTGATCATCTACGTGTAGTACAGTAATGTGCGGGTGTTGAGGGTTGCTAGCCAACCACTCGCTCCAACTTTCCAACGTCCAAGTATCGTTTAATGATAACAACAGTCGGCCCCTACGCTTGCGAGCCAGAGCCATATCTTGGTACCGAAGGTGACTGCCCCACCAAGCCAATCCCTTATCAAGCTGAGGATCGACGTAACGGTGCGGGTCATCTGACCATCCCAGTACCAAAGCCCATTGGTCACCAATTTGGGCAGCTACCGCGTCTTTATCACAGAAGTAATCCCGCAGTTGTGCGTGCCGTTGCTGCGGGTCAAGTGATAAACGGGATAGCGGAATGGTGATGCTCGAGCTCATTAGGGTCTCCCCCTTCCTTGGTGGCACGTCTCAAAACCTCAACGAGGCTCAATCCAATTTCTGTCAATGGACATTCTTTCAACGTGGCAAACGCCTGTTTTAGGTGCAGATCGGTATCTGCAATCTGGTGCACCGCTCGTGACTTGTGGCTAGTAGGTCCATGATCACGTACGTACAACCAAAAGCGCCTGAGTTCGACAAACACAAACACTGCGTGGAGTAAGCCCGAAGGTGGACGCAAGTCTTCACGCCAAGGAGAAACGACTTGGACAGATGTGCTCTCTACAGTTGGTGCATGCCTCTCTAGCAGGTAGAGTTTTTGATGACGGTGTTCATGAATCAGTGAGTCCGCCAGATCGTAAGGATCGATCAACCCGTCACCTTGTGAAATTGATACGTAAAGCGCTCCAGGGACGGAATTATCACTGAATGATACGATTTTGCGTGGATCTGCCGAGGGATCACGAATGAACTGAATTGCACGGCATGCGGCCAATATTTCCATTGCTAGAGCTGGGCGCCAGGTCCTGACAATAGCCATGGCGCACTCAATGAGAGGGCGTCCAACATCTGCAAGTTCATCATCTTCAAAGATGATAGCCCCACCGAAGGGAGCCCTCAGCCAGGCGTCATTACGGCCCACATCAAGTTGGATGTTACCCATTTGCGGGGGCGCATGTTCGAGCAGCATGTCCAAATAGTCTGGAGTCGCCGTAATGACTTGACCATCCACAGTCAGCAAGACATGTCCACGCTTGTTGGCCAATACAGCATTTGACCAGGCGATAGCACCAGGATGGAGAGCAACTTGCTCGAAAACTGCTTCATCCATAGAACTGAGCTTGGCAGCTCGCTTATCATCAGGAAAGAAACCCAATGACTCTCTCAGCCGCTGAATCGCGTCTTCCTTTGCGCTGGCGCAAAGCCAGCTTAGTTGAGGGGCCGACGTTTCTGCTAGCTCGAAATTGGTCAGGTCGAACACATCAGGGAGAGGTGCTAGCACCTCTTTTTGCATATCAGAAGAAAGGTGTTCTTTGAGACGACTGTTGATATGGGTGACCAAGCGCTTCATTTCGTGACAGTACACAGTAGGATTAATGAAGCCATTTTCACCAAAGCGGTGAGGCAGTGAGCCACCGCCACAGATTTCTACGATGTCACACGATTGGCAAGTTTCAGACAGCCCTTCCCGACGCAGATAGCGCCGATGTTGTGCAATGGCGGGCGAAAGAGCTACTTGAGCAATGGGGGTGTCTGCAACGGTGCCCTTAAGCCTGGTCGCTCCATCTTGTGTGACCTTCAATACGTCTAGGTCGTGGTAGCTTCCATCAGTCTCGATAGACAACAAACTCACATCGCCAAAGCCAAAAGCATCAGTGCTGGAAGGCAACCCGGCACAAACGTCCAGCAACGCTTCGAATGTTCTCAATGGTATATGAGCGTATTGATCAAACCAGACATCAAATGCGTTGACCAACCATTCCTCATACAGTCCTTGATTTTGGTTGCGTCCTGGTGGAGGGCGAAGCCAATGGGCGTCCGGCAGCAGGAAATCCAGACGTGGAATTTTGAAGTGATCGAAATATTCGAACAGTTCAGTTGCACTGGTCGAGGGGTCTACCACAGCAATGACGCCAGCGAAGATCGATGGATACTGCTGAAGGCGCTTAAGAGCGAGCTCCGTTTGCTTGAAACTGGAGTTTCCCTTCCGTGTCAAACGATGCTTGTCGTTAGCAGACTTGGGGCCATCGAGGCTAAGCGAAACCCCAATATCAGCTTTAGCAAGAATTACCAAAGCTTCGTCAGTTAATAGCAGTCCGTTGGTTTGTAGACTGACATCCACTGGAATGCTGCAAGTTTCGCGAAGCAGACTTGCAAAGTCAGCGAGTGTTTGGGCTCCAGCCAGTAACGGCTCACCACCATGCAGAATCACTGCGCAGCGCTTCAGTCCACCTTGGTTCACATACTCCGCGAGTCGTCGGGCAAACGCCTCACGATGTTCTGCGGAGAGGAGTTTTGGCATGGAGCGCCAACTCTGGTCAGCGTGGTGGTAGACATAGCAATAATCACAATCGAGGTTGCACCTTGATGCCACTTTTACCAAAAACGACGAGAACTTAGCAGCGTCCATGCCGATGACTCACGAACGGTTGTGCCGGTGGTGCATGCGATCGTAACTGGTGATGACTTGGCTCGCGTCTGACTCAGTCAATACGCGCAAACGCAAACGTTGGATTGCAGGGTTTGTGCTCTGCCCTTTAGTCAGGCTATGGCGAATTGTCGACGGAGTTGACTCTTCAATTTTGATTGCAGCAGATGACATCACGTATTCCTTGACATGTTGAAGTGTCACTATCATGGCTGATTAGCGCACAGAATTTCAAGGGTAATTGTTAATTTTGTAATAGGCGGGTTAAATCAAGGCTGGGTGACTGATTTTAATAACTTATAGATGCATTTTCAGCGCTTTTCGTTGGTTTTTCATCGCTAGAATAGCTCTCCCTCTTCAGTATGCTTAAGCGCACGTGACACCGAGTAGAAGTAGCTAGATACCTCGACCAACGCTTCTCGCGGTTTATCAGGCCCATCAGCATGGATACACGGCTAGACACGAGGATTTACCACCGGATAAAGGTCTCAGATTGAGAGGCAGTTAAGTGGTGAGAAGGTATTGCGGTTTTAAAGGAAGGAATTTTGTTGAGAGTGAGTGGGTCTTGGGAAAGGGTCAAGAAAATAAGTATAGGTTTAAGTGTAGGATTTAAAATGAACTGATAAAAACAACTTGTTAATCAATCTTATAACACCTATGCATCATGGGCGTGTGGGCGCTGAGATTGGCGCCAGGCGCGGTGCCGGTAGCTAGGTGTTGTGCGGTCATGTGCGATTCCAGAAGGGGCCTCTGCGGGCCAGTGTCTGCGGTGATGAGCCTTGAACTTGATGGTGCCATTCTACACATAAGCAGGGCGGCGGGGGAGGTCGGGTTCCGGGGTTGTCTCTGGCTGAGCGGGTCTTGGTGCTGCACATCGATGTCGGTGGGGGTCTGCCCGGCGGTTGCGGGCGGCAGTGACGGGATCGCATAATGTGCCTCTTCAACGAATCAGCAGGAGCCGTGATGAAACTGGATGCAGAGATAGAGCACCTTGCCATCGAGCTGGGTCGGGCCCTCGGTCAGCGCGGTTGGCTGGCGGCGACCGCCGAATCCTGCACCGGTGGCGGGGTGGCGACGGCCATCACCGACATCGCGGGCAGCTCAGGCTGGTTCGACCGCGGTTTTGTCACCTACACCAACGAAGCCAAGCAGCAGATGCTGGGGGTGAGCGGCGAGAGCCTTGAGCAACACGGCGCGGTGAGCGAAGCCGTGGTGCTGGAGATGGCCCGTGGTGCGCTGGCACACTCCTCTGCCGCCATCAGTGTCGCCATCAGCGGCATCGCCGGCCCTGGCGGCGCGACACCGGGCAAGCCGGTCGGCACCGTCTGGTTCGCCTGGGCTGATCGATCCGGCCGTCATCACTCCCTGCTGGCCCGTTTCGACGGGGATCGCCGGCAGGTGCGCCAGCAGGCGGTGAGACAGGCCTTGTCGGGTCTGTTGGCCCTGCTCAGATAAATTGGGCTTGATACTGTATGAATAGACAGTATACTTAGCCCAACTTCATTTTTACTCACGATTTCCAGCGGAGATTGGCATGGATCAGAACAAACAGAAGGCACTGGCGGCTGCGCTGGGTCAAATCGAAAAGCAGTTTGGCAAAGGCTCCATCATGCGTCTGGGCGACAGCAAGACCATGGATATCGAAGCCATCTCCACCGGCTCCCTCTCCCTGGACGTGGCGCTGGGCATCGGTGGCCTGCCGTGCGGTCGTATCGTCGAGATCTATGGCCCGGAATCTTCCGGTAAAACCACGCTGACCCTGCAGGTGATCGCCGAAGCGCAGAAGAAGGGCAAGACCTGCGCCTTCGTCGATGCGGAGCACGCGCTGGATCCCATCTATGCCGCCAAGCTGGGCGTCAACGTCGACGACCTGCTGATCTCCCAGCCGGATACCGGTGAACAGGCGCTGGAAATCTGCGACATGCTGGTGCGCTCCAACGCCGTTGACGTCATCATCGTCGACTCCGTGGCAGCCCTGACCCCGAAAGCGGAAATCGAAGGCGAGATGGGTGATTCCCACGTCGGCCTGCAGGCCCGTCTGATGTCCCAGGCGCTGCGCAAACTGACCGCAAACATCAAGAACGCCAACTGCCTGTGCATCTTCATCAACCAGATCCGGATGAAGATTGGCGTCATGTTCGGCAGCCCGGAGACCACCACGGGTGGTAACGCCCTCAAGTTCTACGCCTCCGTCCGTCTGGATATCCGTCGCATCGGCGCCATCAAGGAAGGCGACGAAGTGGTCGGTAACGAGACCCGCGTCAAAGTGGTCAAGAACAAGGTGGCCCCGCCCTTCAAGCAGGCCGAGTTCCAGATTTTCTATGGCGCCGGCATCTCCAAAGAGGGAGAGCTGGTGGATCTGGGCGTCAAGCACAAGCTGATCGACAAGGCTGGAGCCTGGTACAGCTACAACGGTGAGAAGATTGGTCAGGGCAAGGCCAACGTCATGAAGTTGTTCGCCGAGAACAAGGCGATGGCTGGCGAAGTGGAAGCCCGTTTGCGCGAGCTGCTGCTCTCCGGTGCCGTACCTGTCGATGACAAGGCTGCACCGGTTGAGGCAGAAGAGTTCGATGCCGAAAGCGAACAAGAGTTCGAATAAGGAACAAAGGAAGGCCGGGTTGATACCCGGCCTTGTTATTTATGGTTGATGAATCTGCTGACAAACCGGTCGAACTCACTTTTGAAGAGCAACTGGCGGCGGCCCGCGCCTTTGCCATGCGCAGTCTTGCTCGTCGCGAAAGCGCCGAGTCCGAGCTGGCCAGACGGCTGCGCCAGCAGGGCTATCAGGAAGAGGTGATCGAGGCTGTCGTCGATTATTGCCGGGGTTACAACTGGGTCAACGACGAGCGCTATGGCGCCATGGCGGTAAGAGCCGGGGCGGCCAAGGGGCACGGTCCCATCAAGATCCGTTTCGAGCTGCGCCGCAAGGGGCTGGATGACAACCAGATTGATGCCGCCTTCGAGCAGCCGGAGCTGGACTGGTTTGAACTGGCCTTGGATCTTTTGGCGCGGCGAGCCAACGTGGCCGACCTTGCCGATTTCAAGCTGCGGATGAAGTGGCTCAAATACCTGCTGGGACGCGGCTTTACCCAGGAGCAGGGACGCTATGCGTTGAGCGCCTTGCAGGAGCGCGAGCTGTAATCACTCCGTTTCTGTTCTTCTGCAAGCCATCGCAGCCTGTTGATGGCCTGCAGGGTTGATGGTGGCGCGCTTGCTGCCTAGCCCCAACACCAAATACCAAATACCAAATACCAAATACCAAACACCCAGCATCCAAGATTGTCATGGCGCAGTTCTGCATCTCGCATGATGCCTGTTGCTCGGGTTGTCCGTATCGTCTTTCCCGTCGCCACCATGGACATGGTGGCATGCCCTTTGCCGCTGGTGTCTGTGGATTCAACAACTTGCATCCTGGTGGCAGACGCGGTGGAAGGCTCCTCGGTGGCAGGCCGATTTTCCGCTGTCATCGGCCAGAACCATGGCTGAAAACGCCCCGGTTTGTCTCCCTTTTCTCACAGCCCCCATTTATGCGCGCTTTTTCACCCGTGGCGGCCCTGTCCGTTTTACTTTACCCCGCAGAAAACTTACATTAATGCGGTTAAAAGTCCGTATTCGAATCAAGCAGGATTTTCCATGTATATGTCCACGTCAGAGATTCGCGCCGCGTTTCTCGAGTATTTCCGTTCCCAGGGGCACCAGGTTGTCTCCTCCAGCTCGCTGGTACCGCATAACGACCCGACCCTGTTGTTTACCAACGCGGGTATGAACCAGTTCAAGGACGTGTTCCTTGGCGCAGACAAGCGTGCCTACAATCGCGCGACGACCTCCCAGCGTTGCGTGCGTGCCGGTGGTAAGCACAACGATCTGGAAAACGTCGGCTATACCGCTCGTCACCACACCTTCTTCGAAATGCTGGGCAACTTCAGCTTCGGCGACTACTTCAAGCAGGATGCCATCAAGTTTGCATGGGGTTTCCTGACCGAGGTGCTGCAACTGCCGAAAGAGCGCCTGCTGGTGACCGTCTACGCGACTGACGATGAAGCTTTCGACATCTGGGAAAAAGAGGTCGGTGTGCCGGCTGATCGCATCGTGCGCATCGGTGACAACAAAGGCGCTCCGTACGCTTCCGACAACTTCTGGGCCATGGGCGATACCGGTCCGTGCGGTCCCTGCACTGAGATCTTCTACGACCACGGCGATCACATCTGGGGTGGCCGTCCCGGCTCACCGGAAGAGGATGGTGACCGTTTCATCGAGATCTGGAACGTGGTGTTCATGCAGTTCAACCGTCAGGCTGACGGCACCATGGAACCGCTGCCGCGTCCGTCCGTGGATACCGGCATGGGTCTGGAGCGTATCTCCGCCATCATGCAGGGTGTGCACTCCAACTACGAAATCGACATCTTCCAGGCGCTGATCAAGAAAGCAGCCGAGATCGTCGGCACCACCGATCTGAGCAACCAGTCCCTGCGCGTCATCGCGGACCACATCCGCTCCTGCGCCTTCCTGGTGGCAGATGGCGTGATGCCGTCCAACGAAGGTCGCGGCTACGTGCTGCGTCGCATCATCCGCCGCGCCGTGCGTCACGGTCGCAAGCTGGGTGCCACCGAGGTGTTCTTCTACAAACTGGCTGCCGAGCTGGCGGCACAGATGAAGAATGTCGCCGCCGAGCTGATCGCCCAGCTGCCGCTGGTCGAGCGCGTGCTGCGCATCGAGGAAGAGCAGTTTGTCCGCACTCTGGACAGAGGCCTGCTGTTGCTGGAAGACGTGCTGGCCAATCTCGGCGATGCCAAGGTCATTCCGGGCGAAGTGGTGTTCAAGCTGTATGACACTTACGGCTTCCCGGCCGACCTGACTGCCGACGTGGTGCGCGAGCGCGAGATCGGCATCGACGAAGAGGGCTTCAAGGCCGAGATGGAGAAGCAGCGTGCTCGCGCCAAAGAGGCTTCCAGCTTCGGCGTGAACTACAACGAGATGCTCAAGCTCGACTTCGAGACCCCCTTCACCGGTTACAAGACCCTGACCGAACGCACCCGTGTGGTCGGCATCTACAAGGGCGTGGACGAGGTGAGCGGTCTTATCGCCGGTGACGAAGCGGTCATTGTGCTGGAGCAGACCCCCTTCTACGCTGAGTCCGGCGGCCAGATCGGCGACAGCGGCACCCTGAAAGTGGATGACGGCATCTTTGCCGTGACCGATACCGTCAAAGCGGGCAAGGCGATCATCCACAAGGGTTACATGGAGCTGGGCACCCTGGAGAAAGGGGCTGAGGTCGAAGCCGTGGTCGATGGCGAGCGTCGTCAGGCCATTGCTCTGAACCACTCCGTGACCCACCTGCTGCACGCTGCCCTGCGTCAGGCGCTGGGTGAGCACGTGACCCAGAAAGGCTCTCTGGTGGGTGCCGAGCGCATGCGCTTTGACTTCTCCCACTTCGAGGGGATGACCATGGCGACCATTCGCCGGGTCGAGGAGCTGGTCAACAACCAGATCCGCGCCAACCACGAAATCACCACCCAGCTGATGGATCTGGAAGCCGCCAAGTCGGTCGGTGCCATGGCGCTGTTTGGTGAGAAATACGAAGACGACGTGCGCGTAGTGCGCATGGGCGACTACTCCACTGAGCTGTGCGGCGGTACCCACGCCAAGCGTACCGGTGACATCGGCTTCTTCAAGATCATCGCCGAGAGCGGCATCGCCGCCGGTGTGCGCCGTATCGAAGCGGTGACCGGCAAGGCCGCCATCGACTTCATGCATCAGGTCGGCGAGCAGATCGAAGAAGCTGCCGCACTGGTGAAAGGTGACCAGTTCTGCATCGCCGACAAGGTACGTCAGGTACTGGACAAGGCCAAGATGATGGAGCGCGAGCTGGAGCAGCTCAAGGCCAAGCTGGCCGCTCAGGCCGGTAACGACCTGCTGGGTCAGGTGATCGAGATCAAGGGTCAGAAGGTGCTGGTTGCAGCGCTGGAAGGGGCCGATCCGAAATCCCTGCGCGGCATGCTGGACGAACTGAAGAACCAGATGAAGTCCGGTGTCGTGCTGCTGGCCACCAGTGGCGAGGGCAAGGTCAACCTGATCGCGGGCGTCACCAACGACCTGACCGGCAAGGTCAAGGCCGGTGAACTGGTCAATCTGGTCGCCCAGCAGGTCGGTGGCAAGGGCGGCGGTCGTCCCGACATGGCCCAGGCGGGTGGTACCCAGCCCGAGGCAGTGCCGGCAGCCCTGCAATCCGTACACTCCTGGCTGGAAGAGCGCCTGTAATCGGGCGAGGTGATCTGTGGCACTCTATGTACAGAAGTACGGCGGCACCTCGGTCGGCACGCTGGAGCGGATCGAGGCGGTAGCTGAGCGGGTCGGGCAGACCCGCGCCCAGGGACATGACGTGGTGGTGGTGGTCTCCGCCATGTCGGGCGAAACCAACCGGTTGCTGGGCATGGCCCAGCAGCTGGATCCTGATGCCAACCGGCGCGAGATGGATGTGCTGGTCTCCACCGGTGAACAGGTCACCATAGCGCTGCTGGCGATCGCGTTGAACAAACGCGGTTGTCCTGCGGTCTCAATGACCGGCGATCAGGTTCGCATTCATACCGATTCCGCCTATGGCAAGGCGCGCATCACCCACATCGACACCGAGCAGGTTCAGGCTGAACTGGGCGCGGGCAAGGTGGTGGTGATCGCCGGCTTCCAGGGCCGTGACGAGCATAACGCCATCACGACGCTGGGCCGCGGTGGCTCTGACACCACGGCGGTTGCCGTGGCGGCGGCCATCAAGGCCGATGAATGCCAGATCTTTACCGATGTGGATGGGGTCTATACCACGGATCCGCGCATCGAGCCCAAGGCGCGCCGTCTCGATACCATCACCTTCGAGGAGATGCTGGAGATGGCCAGTCTCGGCGCCAAGGTGCTGCAGATCCGTTCGGTGGAGTTCGCGGGCAAGTACCGCGTACCGCTGCGGGTGCTGTCGAGCTTTGTCGATGGAGAGGGAACCTTAATCACATATGGAGGTGAGAGGATGGAAGCTCCCCTGGTATCCGGGATAGCGTTCAATCGCAACGAGGCGAGCCTGACCATTCTGGGTGTGCCGGACAGGCCCACCGTGGCCGCGCAGATCCTGAATCCGATCAGCGACGCCAACATTGATGTCGACATGATAGTGCAGAACACGCTGGGCGATGGGACCGCCGACTTCACCTTCACGGTGAATCGCGATGACTATCGCCGGGCGCGCGCCCTGCTGGAGGAGACCGCCAGCGAGCTGGGGGCCGCCTGCGTGCAGGGCAACGGTGAGATCGCCAAGGTTTCCATCGTCGGAGTCGGGATGTGGAACCATCCTGGCGTCGCCCGCACCATGTTCAAGGTATTGGGCGAGGAGGGGATCAACATGCAGTTGATTTCCACCTCTGAAATCAAGATATCCGTGGTGATTGACGAGAAGTACCTGGAGCTGGCAGTGCGTGCCTTGCACTCCGCTTTTGGGCTGGATCAGGAGCCTCATGAGCAGCCCTTGGGAAACAATCCCTGATTGATTTAGTTTCAACCATTTACCATATCGGTATCTTTGTAAGATAATGTCGCATATCGATATAAATACAAAACAGGATACAGGAGCAAGCGAATGCTTATTTTGACTCGTCGTGTAGGGGAAACCCTGATGATTGGTGACGAAGTGACTGTCACCGTACTGGGCGTAAAAGGCAATCAGGTTCGTATCGGTGTGAACGCACCGAAAGAGGTCTCCGTACACCGCGAAGAGATCTACCAGCGCATCCAGGCCGAGAAAGTTCCGGGCCAATCCGGCTTCTAAGCGGCGTTAATGGCTGTGACAAGGCGACACCTCATGTGTCGCCTTTTGTTTTTCTGGGGTGCTGAAAATCGCGTCGCAGGGAGCAAAAGAGCGGGATAAGTGCCGATATTGCTTGAATATTCCACGCTTTGGCCAAATGCTGAGCGAACGCGCTTTTTTCTCCAAAAAAGTGTTTGACTAAAAATCCCTGTGAAGTATTATCAGCCCCGCAAACGGAGAGGTGGCCGAGAGGCTGAAGGCGCTCCCCTGCTAAGGGAGTATGCGGCTTATACCCGCATCGGGGGTTCGAATCCCCCCTTCTCCGCCATTTGCGCCCGTAGCTCAGCTGGATAGAGTACCTGGCTACGAACCAGGTGGTCAGAGGTTCGAATCCTCTCGGGCGCACCATATTAGACTCACGATGAGTCATGTACTGGCAATCAGCAAGCCGGTACACCTGAAAAAGGCTTACTGTTGAGTAAGCTTTTTTTATCGCTTTAAATCAGGGCGCCCGTAGCTCAGCTGGATAGAGTACCTGGCTACGAACCAGGTGGTCAGAGGTTCGAATCCTCTCGGGCGCACCATATTGAAAGCAGTACCAAAAGTTGATGAGCGCCCGTAGCTCAGCTGGATAGAGTACCTGGCTACGAACCAGGTGGTCAGAGGTTCGAATCCTCTCGGGCGCACCATATAGAAGACAGCCTCGACCTCGGTCGGGGCTGTTTTTTTATATGGCCATGCTACCGGAAGGGCTGGCACGCCTCAGCTCTTGGTCTCCTACCGTTTGGCTCGACAGCCGTCATCCGTCTTGCCCTCAGCCCAACAACAGCGTGACGAAGGCTCCTATGCCTGCATGACGCGCTCCCCTGTCGCGCATCCTTGCCATCTTTCCCCCCCTCACGCACACGGTATCGCGTCGTATAGCCGTCTTTTAGCCTGAAGCAATCGTCCATCCTCTTTTGTGATTGCTGCGTCCGGATGGGCACAGAGGCGGTTTGCGGGCAATAAAAAAGGATGCCGCAGCATCCTTTTTCATCCCCGTGGCGCGGGATCAGCTTTTCAGCCACTTGCGAATGCGGTTGGCATCGCCGACCGGGGTGCGTTTGCCCACCGAGTTGAGCAGCACGATGGCCAGCTCCCGGTTGTCCGGCTTGGCGCGCATCAGCAGGCAACGGCCCGCCTCGTCGGTAAAACCGGTCTTGGAGAGGCGCACATCCCAGTCCGGGTTCTTCACCAGCGGGTTGGTGTTGTTGAACATCAGGCTGTAGGCAGGGGTGCGAAAGCGCATGTCCTTGCTGGTGTCCTGGGTGAACTCGCGGATCAACGGCTGGCGATAGGCGGCGGCGATGAGCTTGGCCAGATCCTGGGCGGTGGAGACGTTGCGAGTCGACAGGCCGGTGGAGTCATAGAAGCGGCTGTTGCGCATGCCCAGCTGCTTGGCTTTGTTGTTCATGGCCCGCACGAAGGCGGGGCGTCCACCGGGATAGTGACGGGCCAGGGCCGAGGCCATGCGGTTCTCCGACGACATCAGTGCCAAGTGCAGGGCATCGCGGCGTGATACCTGAGTGCCCATGCGCACCCGCGAATAGGTGTGCTTGATGGCGTCTCTGTCGTTCTGATCGATGGTCAGGGTCTGGCCGAGATCCTGACGGGCATCCAGCACCACCAGTGCCGTCATCAGCTTGGTGATCGAGGCGATGGGGCGCACCCGGGTGGCATTCTTCTGGTACAGGGTTTTGCCCGTACCGACATCCATCACCAGCGCGCTGCTCGATTGCAGCTGCAGTTTGGCCGGGTTGGGGGCAGCCAATGCTGCTGGCAATCCCAGCAGTCCAACCAATGCATAAACCAGCGCCATAGCGCTAACCCGACACCGCATACTACCGACTCCATTCACGTCGAAAAAAAAGGCGCTAGATTCACTCATTTTTACCCTCGCTTGACAAGAGCGCCAGCGGGTAAATCGCCATTATTTAGCTAAAAAAAGGGCCATCTTGCGATGGCCCTGTGTATTTGTCTCAATCCCGTGGCGCACTGGCTTTGCGTTTGCTCAGCCAGCGCCAGATCAGCGCGATGAGACCGCCGACCAGCAGTACGATCGGCAGGCAGAGAATGATGCTGAGAAACTGGGACTGATACTCGGACGCCAGCTTGGTGTGGCTCAGGAAGTAGCCAAAGCCGACCAGCGGGCAGATCCACATGATGGAGCTGACCAGATTGACGATGAGAAAGCGCCCCTGCGGCAGCTCGGTCGCGCCGACGATATAGGGGTAGGCGGTGCGCACGAAGGCGATGTAGCGGGCGGTGATCAGGGTCACTATGCCGTATTTGTCCAGCAGGTAGTAGACCTTCTGCTGGTGCTTCTCTTCCACATGGGACAGCAGCCGGTGGTAGAGCTGGGTATGGCCCAGGAAACGCCCCTGCATGTAGCCGAGCCAGGTGCCGACAAAGGTGGCCAGGATCAGCAGCGGGATCACCCCAAGGGAGAGTACGTCCTGATAGATGAGCACGCCGGTCAGGATCAACAGGCTGTCGCCGGGCAGAAAGGCGGTGGGGATGAAGCCATTCTCCAGCACCAGAAACGTCAATAACACGCCGCAGACCATGAAGGCCATCTTGGGATCGGATAGCGTCACCAGATCCTGATGCATAAAGGCGTGAGACAGTTGGTAAAACTGCTCCATAGTTGCAAACTCCGCAGGTTAGCTGGGTTGATCAAGCAAGGGCATGGCCAGCACCTTGTCGATGCGCAGACCATCCATGTCAACAATTTCCAGTTGCCACTGTTCCAGCGTGACCAGATCTCCGGTCTGGGGAACGCGGCCAAGGAGCAGCATGATAAGCCCTCCGAGGGTGTGATAGTGATGTTTTTCTTCTTCCGGTAGCCGAACCAGTCCCAGACAGTCCTTCAGCTCCGGCAGCGGAATGAGGCCGTCGAGCAGCCAGCTGCCGTCGGTACGCTGGAATGCCCAGTTGTCGTCGCCGTCCTCCTGCTGGAAGTCGCCGGCCAGGGTCTCCAGCAGATCCTGCTGGGTAACCAGCCCCTGCAGCTCGCCATATTCGTCCACCACCAGCACCATGTGCTCGGAGTGGGTACGGAAGTGGTTGAGCAGCTCGAGGCCGTTGAGGGTCTCCGGCAGCAGGCTGCCATCCTGGGTCAGCGCCGCCAGATCGATGGGCTCTCCCTTGATGTAGGCGTGCAGCACCTTGCTGACGTTGATGATGCCCACCAGTTCCGACAGGCTGCCGTCGCAAACCGGGAAGAAACTGTGGCGATACTCCACCAGTCGCTGCAGGTTCACCTCCAGCGGCAGGGCGAGGTCGAGATAACGGATGTCGCTGCGCGGCACCATCAGTGACGAGAGGCTGCGCTCGTCGAGGCGGAACACATTGCGCAGCATGGTGTGCTCATGATCCTCGATGATCCCGGCCTCTGAGCCTTCCACCAGCATGGCGTGGATCTCCTCCTGGGTCACGTTGGCGCCACCGTCCTGGCTGACGCGCAGGATGCGCAGGCTGGCCTTTGTTGAAGCAGACAGCAGCCAGACAAAGGGGCGGGTGAGCGCCGCCAGCCACATCATGGGGCGGGCTACCAAGCAGGCGATGCGTTCGGCGCTGAGCTGGCCGAGCCGCTTGGGCACCAGCTCGCCGATGACGATGGAGAGATAGGTGACCACCACGATGACCAGTACGGTGGCGAGCAGGCTGCTGCTCTTGGGGGCCATGCCCCACTCCTGCAGCCAGAGCGCCAGTGGTTGGGCCAGCAGGGATTCGCCGTAGATACCGTTGAGCAGACCGATACTGGTGATGCCGATCTGCACTGCGGAGAGAAAATGGGTCGGATCTTCACTCAGTTTGAGGGCGATGGCGGCAGAGCGGCTCCCTTCGCTGACCATCTTGCTGAGGCGGGCCTTGCGCGCGGTGACGATGGCGATTTCCGACATGGCGAAGACGCCATTAAGCAAAATCAATCCAAACAGGATCAATATTTCCATACTGCAACAGCACTCCGAGTAGAAAAGATCGCTGGCAGTGTAATGAATTTGGGGGCGATGCGCTTGTGAAAGCGGGTGATTTGGCTCGCTAATTTTGCATGAAGAAGCGCAAAAAGCGCGGGGTGGCGGCGGACGGGCAATAAAAAGCCCCCTGCAGGAGGGGGCTTCTACCAAGTCAAATCCGGCTTACAGCGCGGCGATCTCGGCCTGCTGAGCTTCCAGCTTGGTCAGCTGGAGACGGTAATCTTCCAGCTTCTCGCGCTCCTTGATGATGACCGCTTCCGGCGCCTTGGCGACGAAGGCTTCGTTGCCGAGCTTGCCTTCGATGCGGCCGCACTCGCCCACCAGACGGGCAACCTCTTTGGCCAGACGAGCCAGCTCGGCATCCTTGTCGATGAGACCGGCCATCGGGATCATCAGCTCGGTCGCACCGATCAATTTTTTGACCGACAGCGGGGCGGTTTCACCATCCGCCAGTACGCGGATAGATTCCAGACGGGCCAGCGACTTGAGGAAGGCCTCGTTGTCAGCGGCGCGCTGGGTATCCTTGGCATCGCACTGGAGCAGCACATTGAGGGGCACGCTCGGCGCCACGTTCATCTCGGCGCGGATGTTGCGGATGCTGACGATGAACTCCTTCACCCACTCCTGATCCGCCATCGCGGCTTCGTCCACCTTGGCAGCGTCGAACTCCGGGAAGGCCTGAATCATGATGGTGTCGGCGTGCACGCCGGCCAGCGGGGCGACCGATTTCCAGATGGTCTCGGTGATGAACGGGATGATCGGGTGGGCCAGGCGCAGCAGGGTCTCGAGGACGTTGACGAGGGTGTAGCGGGCAGCGCGCTGCTCGGCCTCGGAACCCTTGGTCAGTACCGGCTTGGTCAGCTCCAGATACCAGTCACAGAACTGGTTCCAGATAAATTCGTACAGCACGCCTGCCGCGATGTCGAAGCGGTAGGTATCGAGCGCGGTACGGAAGTCACGGATGGCCACTTGCAGCTGGGACTGGATCCAGCGATCCGCCAGACTGAACTGCATCTCGCCACCGGCAAAACCGCAATCCTGATCTTCGGTGTTCATCAGCACATAACGGGAGGCGTTCCACAGCTTGTTGCAGAAGTTGTTGTAGCCATCCAGGCGCTTCATGTCCCAGTTGATGTCACGACCGGTAGAGGCCAGCGCCGCCAGGGTGAAGCGCAGGGCGTCGGTACCGTGGGCTTCGATCCCTTCCGGGAACTGCTTGGCGGTACGCTTGCCGATCTTCTCGGCCATCTGCGGCTGCATCATGTTGCCGGTGCGCTTCTCCAGCAGATCTTCCAGCGAGATGCCGTCGATCATGTCGAGCGGATCCAGCACGTTGCCCTTGGACTTGGACATCTTCTGGCCTTCTTCGTCACGAATGAGGCCAGTGATGTAGACGGTCTTGAACGGGACTTGCGGCTGGCCGTTCTCGTCCTTGATGAAGTGCATGGTCATCATGATCATCCGGGCAATCCAGAAGAAGATGATGTCGAAGCCGCTCATCAGCACGTCGGTCGGGTGGAAGGTCTTGAGCGCCTCGGTGTTGTTCGGCCAGCCCAGGGTGGAGAAGGTCCACAGGGCGGAGCTGAACCAGGTGTCGAGCACGTCTTCGTCCTGACGCAGCACGGTCACGGACGGGATGTTGTGCTTGGCGCGCACTTCATCTTCGTTGCGGCCCACGTAGACGTTGCCGGCATCGTCATACCAGGCCGGGATGCGGTGACCCCACCACAGCTGACGGGAGACGCACCAGTCCTGAATGTCGCGCATCCAGGAGAAGTACATGTTTTCGTACTGCTTGGGCACGAACTGGATGCGGCCATCTTCCACCGCTTCGATGGCGGTCTTGGCCATCGGCGCCACGCGCACGTACCACTGGTCGGTCAGCATTGGCTCGATGGGCACGCCACCGCGATCGCCGTAAGGCTGCTGCAGCACGTGATCCTTGATCTCGGCCAAGAGGCCCAGCTCGTCCAGCTTGGCGACGATGGCCTTGCGGGCCGCGAAGCGCTCCATCCCGGCGAACTCGATCGGCAGGGCGGCGTCATAGGCGGTGCTGGGGTTGCCGTTGCTGTCGACCACTTCGGCCTCGGCACGCACGTGGGCGTCCAGGGTGAAGATGTTGATCATCGGCAGGTTGTGGCGCTTGCCCACTTCGTTGTCGTTGAAGTCGTGGGCCGGGGTGATCTTCACGCAGCCGGTGCCCTTCTCCATGTCGGCGTGTTCGTCGGCGACGATGGGGATCAGACGGTTCACCAGCGGCAGCAGAATGTGCTGACCGATCAGCACCTTGTAGCGCGGGTCTTCCGGGTTTACCGCAACGGCGGTATCACCCAGCATGGTTTCCGGACGGGTGGTGGCGACGATCAGGTGATCCTGGCCTTCGGCAGTCTTGGCGCCGTTGGCCAGCGGGTAGCGCAGGTGCCACATGTGGCCCTTGATCTCGCGGTTTTCCACTTCCAGATCGGAGATGGCGGTGTTGAGTTTCGGATCCCAGTTCACCAGACGCTTGCCACGGTACATCAGGCCATCTTCGTAGAGACGGACGAACACTTCTTGTACGGCGGCGGAGAGGCCTTCATCCATGGTGAAGCGCTCGCGCTCCCAATCCACGGAGTCACCCAGACGGCGCATCTGGCGGGTGATGGTGCCGCCGGACTCTTCCTTCCACTGCCAGATCTTGTCGATGAAGGCTTCCCGGCCGTAATCGTGGCGGGTCTTGCCCTCTTCTGCGGCGATCTTGCGCTCAACCACCATCTGGGTGGCGATACCGGCGTGGTCGGTACCCGCCTGCCACAGGGTGTTCTTGCCCTGCATGCGGTTGTAGCGGATCAGGGTATCCATCAGGGTTTGCTGGAAGGCGTGACCCATGTGCAGGCTGCCGGTGACGTTCGGCGGCGGGATCATGATGCAGAAGGAGTCTTTGCTGGTGTCGCCGTGGGGCTTGAAGTAACCCTGGGCTTCCCAGTGCTGATAGAGCGCCTGTTCGATGGCGTTGTGATTAAAAGTCTTTTCCATGGTCTCGCCGTATTCTGGATGGATGGATTCTGGTGTTGATTCGTCGTGGATCGAGGGTGGCACAGTCAGGGCTGTGTCGGATCCGGTGCGGCAAGGACGGGCTGATCCCTCATCTCGAGGGTGTGGCCTGCCTGGCGATAGTGCTTGTAGCGCTCGCGGGCTTGCTGCTTTTGTGTTTCGTCAGTGGGGACAAAATCTACCACTTGAGCGAAGTGTCCTGCAAACAAAGGTGTCTGTTTGGCCAGATTGATGAGGCGGGCATAGCGCCGCCGTGGCGGCTGATGGCCGATCTCCACCGGTGCCTGACCGCTCTCGCCCTGCAGCTGGTGCGGCACGAAGCGCTCCGGCGGCAGCTGCCACAGCAGCTCGTCGAGGCGCAGGGCCTGCGCTTCGTCGTCGCACAGCAGGTAGAGATGGCCCGCACCCCAGCTATCGGCTACGAGCTGGCAGGCAAGGCGTTCGACGGCCGAAGCCTGCGCGTCATCCTGTTCGCTCATCAGGTAAAAGGTCACTTGGCTCATCAGGTTGATCCCGTTTGCGGTGACGGACTATTGACCGCCGGTAAGGACGGGCAGGGGATATTCCTGCCAACTCTCAATGAAACAAGGAAGAGGCGGGCCTCTTCCTTGTGATTCAGGGTAACGCTATCCCGTTTGATGCACGCATCGAACGGGATAAAAGGGTTACTCCTTCTCTTCGATGACCACCCCTGACCGGTTCAGCAGGAACTGGGTCAGCAGAGGCACCGGACGCCCGGTGGAGCCTTTCTCCTTGCCACTCTTCCAGGCGGTCCCGGCGATATCCAGGTGGGCCCAGTTGTACTTCTTGGTGAAGCGTGACAGGAAGGCTGCGGCGGTGATGGTACCGGCCGGGCGGCCACCAATGTTGGCCATGTCGGCAAACGGACTCTCCAGCTGCTCCTGATACTCGTCGAACAGCGGCAGACGCCAGGCGCGATCACCCGCCTGCTCGGAGGCGTTGAGCAGCTCGTGGGCCAGCGGGTTGTGGTTGGCCAAGAGACCCGTGGTGTGGTGACCCAGGGCGATGATGCAGGCACCGGTCAGGGTGGCCACGTCGATCACGGTTTCCGGATCAAAGCGATCCACATAGGTCAGCGCATCGCACAGCACCAGGCGGCCTTCCGCATCGGTGTTCAGCACTTCGATGGTCTGGCCGGACATAGAGGTGAGGATGTCGCCCGGGCGATAGGCGTTGCCACCCGGCATGTTCTCGCAGCCCGCCAGTACGCCGATGACGTTGATCGGCAGCTGCAGCTGGGCCAGGGCGTGCATGGTACCGAGCACGGAGGCGGCGCCACCCATGTCGTACTTCATCTCGTCCATGCCCTCGGCCGGCTTGATGGAGATGCCGCCGGAGTCGAAGGTCAGTCCCTTGCCGACCAGCACGATGGGCTTGGCATCCGGATGACCCTTGTACTCGATGATGGCCATCATGGCTTCGTTGTCGGAGCCGCGAGCCACCGCCAGATAGGAGTTCATGCCGAGCTCGGCCATCTCCTGCTCGCCGATCACCTTGGTGGTGATGTTGTCGAAGGCATCGGCCAGACGACGGGCCTGGGAGGCGAGATAGGCCGGATTGCAGACATTGGGCGGCATGTTGGCCACGTCGCGACAGACGCGCACCCCTTTCGCCACGGCCAGGCCGTGGGCGATGGCTTTTTCACCAATGGTCAGTTCCCGACGCGTCGGCACGTTGAATACCAGCTTGCGCAGCGGACGGCGCGGCTCGGCTTTGTTGGTCTTGAACTGATCGAAACTGTAGAGGCCCGCCTTGGTGGTTTCCACCGCCTGGCGCACCTTCCAATAGGTATCCCGTCCCTTGACATGCAGCTCGGTCAGGAAGCAGACCGCCTCCATGGAGCCGGTTTCGTTGAGGGTGGTGATGGTCTTGTTGATGATCTGCTTGTACTGGCGTTCGTCGAGTTCCCGCTCCTTGCCGCAACCGACCAGCAGCACGCGCTCACTGAGCACGCCTGGTACTTGATGCAGCAACAGCATCTGGCCTGGTTTCCCTTCCAGGTCGCCACGGCGCAGCAGCGAACTGATGTAGCCATCGCTGATCTTGTCCAGTTGTTCGGCAACCGGAGAGAGGCGACGCGGCTCGAATACGCCGACCACGACGCAGGCACTGCGTTGCTTCTCAGGACTGCCACTCTTTACACTGAACTCCATGGAATCTCCTACATCCTAAAGACAAAAGGCACCTTTTATTGAATAATGCGGTGCTTGTTGGGGTATCAGAGGCGGAGCGAACAGGCACTGGCTCCGCAGTTCAAACTGGTAAAAATCCAATATACGGCCCTATTTTTCAGGCATTCGACTAAAAACACAAGTTTACTTGGGAATGACTGTGATCGTTTTCCGATATTTGTTCAGGGAAACCCTGAAAACCCAGCTGGCGGTATTATTCGTGCTGCTGCTCATCTTCGTCAGCCAGCAATTCATCCAGATCATCGGCGACGCCGCCGATGGTGAGGTGCCGACGCGCCTGGTCTCCACCCTGCTGTTGCTCAACCTGCCCAACATGGCCCTGTTGATGCTGCCCATCAGCCTGTTTTTGGCCATCTTGTTCGCTCACGGGCGCCTCTACGCCGAAAGCGAAATGACGGTGATGCATGCGGTGGGCTTCAGCCACCGTTTCGTGATGCGCAGCGCCATGGTGCTGGCCTTGCTGACGGCGGCTGTTGCCGCCTTCAACACCGGCTGGGTGGCCCCGCAGGCCAAGGAGCGCGAGTACCAGGTGATCGACGAGTTCAAGGCCGATCCGGGTATCTCCTTCCTGCAGGCCGGCCGCTTTATGGAGCTCGACAAGGGACGGCTGGTGGCTTACATCCAGGATCTCAACGACAAGGGCTCCAAACTGCAGAAAATCTTCGTGTTGCAACGCTCTCAGGATGGCAAGCCGCCGTCGGTGGTGGTGGCGACCGAAGGGGTGGTCACGGTCGACAGCAACGGTCTGCAGTGGCTGACCCTGAAGGATGGCTCCCGCTACGAGGGGCACTTCAATACCCGCCAGTTCCAGATCTCCGAGTTCGACGAGTACAGCCTGGTGATCCGCCAGCAGGAGATGGAGCGCTCCAACCGCAAGGCGGCGGCCAAGCCGACCATGGAGCTGCTGGGTACGCAGGACAACCAGCTGATGGCCGAGCTGCAGTGGCGCCTGTCGCTGCCGCTCTCCATTCTGGTGCTGACCTTCCTGGTGGTACCGCTGGCGCGGGTCAACCCCCGTCAGGGCCGCTATGCCAAGCTGTTGCCGGCCATCCTGCTCTACCTCTCCTACTTCCTGCTGCTCAGTGCCGCCCGTTCTGCCATCGACAGCGGCCGGCTGCCGCACTGGCCCGGCATGTTCCTGGTGCCGCTGGTCTATCTGCTGCTGATCGGGTTGCCGCTCAACCTGCAGGGCACCAGCTGGTGGAACGGGGTCAAGACCCTCTATTTCAAGAGAAAATCGGCATGATGTTGCCATCTGGGAGTCTCTACTGATGTTTGGCATTCTCGATAGACATGGCGACCGGGTCATTTTGATGTCGCCCCCGTTCCATACGTCTGTATTTGAGGAAAAAATCAGCATGATGCTGCAACAAGGGGGTCTCTGCTGATGTTTGGCATTCTCGATAGATATATCGGCCGTGTTATTTTCATGTCGGTCCTGCTGTGCGAACTGACCCTGGTCGGGCTGGCGGCGCTCATCAAGTACGTGGAGCAGCTGAAGTCGGTGGGGGAAGGCAACTACGACATGCTCAGCGCCCTCTACTATGTGCTGCTCTCCATGCCGAAAGAGGCGGTGCTCTTCTTCCCGCTGGCGGCCCTGCTGGGCGGCCTGATCGGTCTGGGCCAGCTGGCGACCAGCTCCGAGCTGGTGGTGATGCAGGCGGCGGGCCGCTCCAAGATCAGCATAGTGATGGCGGCTCTCAAGACCGCCATCCCGCTGATGATCCTGGTTGGGCTGATGGGAGAGTACGTGGCCCCCATCGCCAAGCGAATGGCGGACGACATCAAGGCGGGCGCCCTGTCTGAGGGGCGGCTGACCGTGTCGGCTTACGGGGTGTGGGCCCGCGATGGCAACAACTTCGTCAATATCAACGGGGTGCGCAACGATGGCGCGCTGACCGGCATCACCCTTTACCGTTTCACCCCGGAGCGCAAGCTGATCGATATCCTGCAGGCGCAGGAAGGGGTGTTCGAGCAGCATCACTGGCTGCTCAAGCAGGTACAGGTGACCCGCTTCGATGACCCCAGGCAGATCATGAGCGAGACTCAGCCCCAGATGGAGTGGAGCTCAGAGCTCACGCCCAAACAGCTGGGTGTGGTGAGCATCGATCCTGAAAACCTGCCGGTGGCGGGACTGCTGGATTACATCGGCTATCTGGATGCCAACAAGCAGGATGCCGGGCGCTACAAGCTGGAGATGTGGCGCAAGCTGCTGTCACCGCTCTCGGTGGTGGCCATGATCCTGCTGGCCTCCTCCTTCATCTTCGGCCCGCTGCGCTCGGTCAGCATGGGGGCGCGGATGCTGATGGGGATCATGACCGGCTTTGCCGTCTACGTCAGCGATCGGGTGTTCGGGCCCATCAGCCTGGTGTATGCGGTACCGCCGATCCTGGCGGCCATCGCACCGAGCCTGCTGTTTGGTGGTATCTCTTTCTATATCCTGAGCCGCAAGCAGTAGCGGCCTGAAGGGCTGTGAGGGCGGTGGCGCTGCTGACAAAAGGCGGCCATCGCTCCTGCTGCACTGCTGCACTGCTGCACTGCTGCACTGCTGTTCGGCGGTATCTCCTTCTATATCCTGAGCCGCAAGCAGTAAGCGTGTCGGCCAGCAAAAAGGGCACCCTCGGGGTGCCCTTTTTCGTTGCTGCCACAGGATCAGCGATTGAGCTGTTCCAGGTTCTCTTGCTTGCCGAGCACCACCACTTCACATTCGGACCAGATGTCCTGAAACGCGCGAGGTGACTTGTGGTTGAACAGGCAGAGCAGGTTGCCGAGGCCGAAGGCCGCCGTGGCCAGCCGGATCAGGGCCTGGGTGATGCGAATGTTGCTGCCGTCGGCATTCTGGATGCGCAGACGCCAGGCCCGCATGCCGATGGTCTGGCCGGCACGGGTCCAGAACCAGGTGTAGAAACCGCAGATGATGAAGGCGAGCCAGGCGCTGTAGATGGGGCTGGTCAGCAGCCAGGCGGCGTCCTTGCCTTCGGGCACGGTCGCCATGCCGGTTGCCAGCAGCAAGTGTGCCACCCCCATCCCGATGAAGCCGGCGATGATCAGCAATGAGATGACCACCAGATAGTCATAGAGCAGGGCGCCGAGCCGGCGTAGCAGGCCGGCGGAAGGGTAGCGCGCAGTCGCGGGAGGGGTCGGTGTCGGTTGGACGGATTTACGCTTGGCCATCGTTTTTATTCCATTAATATGATGCGGGCATTCTATGTAACTGACCCAGCCTCGGCAAGGCGTTGAATAAATGAGCAAACGACTGTGAGAGCAAGAAAAACACCTTGCATGCCCAAGCGCCATTCGTATAATCCCTCGCAGTTGCCCGGGTGGCGAAATCGGTAGACGCAGCGGATTCAAAATCCGCCGGTGAATAACCGTGTCGGTTCGAGTCCGACCCCGGGCACCATCAAATTCCAAGACAAAAGGCCATCAGCAATGATGGCCTTTTGTTTTTCCGCTTTTCCCCTTTCTCATCGCTCTTCCATTCTCTGGCTGATATCGGCAGGCCGGCTACTCGTCTATGTCCGCATGGCGTCCCTCTGCGCTATTTCGGTGCGGCAGTATGTGTGTGCACAGCGGAAGTGCGCACTTGCTCAAGTTAGCGCGTCCCGTGCGCCAATCTGGTGCGTTACTTCGCCGGCACCAGCATAAATCAATGATTTTAATCTATTTATTAAGTTGGCCTGCTTTGTGCTTTGAAGCACTTATGTCGCCATGATGCCGCTCATCCGAGGAATGATGGGCGGGGCGGTCACCAGTGTGTAGCGAATGTGGATGTACGTGAATCGTCGGTTTCGATGTTCATATCAGGAAATGGACCCGGCCGGGAGCCGGGACGACAGGGAAGGAGATGGCTGTATGCTCAAGAGACTCGTGATGACTGGCCTGTTGGCGCTTGCCGCCTTGCTGGCCGCCCCCAGTTGGGCTGAAGAGGTAGTGGCCGCCTCGGCCGAGGTCGTGCAGGCTGCGGCACCGGCAGTAGTGACCATCAACAAGGGGGACAATACCTGGATGCTGCTGTCGGCAGCCCTGGTTATCCTGATGTCCATTCCGGGTTTGGCCCTGTTTTATGGCGGCCTGGTGCGCAGCAAGAACATGTTGAGCGTACTGATGCAGGTGTTCACCCTGTTCTCGCTCATCTGCGTGCTGTGGATCCTCTACGGCTATTCACTGGCCTTTACCGAGGGCAACAGCGTTTATGGCTCCTTCAGCAAGGCGCTGCTCAAGGGAGTCACCCCTGATTCCATCGCCGCCACCTTCAGCAAGGGGGTCGGCATCAGCGAGTTCATCTATGTGGTGTTCCAGGGCGCCTTCGCCGCCATCACCTGCGGCCTGATCGTGGGGGCCTTCGCCGAGCGCATCAAGTTTGCCGCCGTGCTGCTGTTCTCGGTGATCTGGTTCACCTTCGCCTATATTCCGCTGGCCCACATGGTGTGGTACTGGGCGGGGCCGGATGCCTATACTACGGCCGATGCTGCGGCAGCGGCCACCGCGACCGCCGGTTATCTGTTCCAGCACGGTGCGCTGGATTTTGCGGGCGGCACAGTGGTGCACATCAACGCGGCGGTGGCCGGTCTGGTCGGTGCCTATCTGGTGGGCAAACGCCTGGGCTATGGCCGTGACCCCATGACTCCGCACAGCCTCACCATGACCATGATCGGGGCCTCTCTGCTCTGGTTCGGCTGGTTCGGTTTCAACGCCGGCTCCGCGCTGGAAGCGAACGGCACGGCGGCACTGGCCTTCATCAATACCTGGGTGGCGCCGGCGGCGGCGGCCCTCTCCTGGACCCTGGCCGAGTGGGTGATGAAGGGTCGTCCCTCCCTGCTGGGTGCGGCTTCCGGCGCCGTCTCCGGGCTGGTGGTGATCACTCCGGCGGCCGGCTTCGTCGGAGTGGGAGGCGGTCTGGTGATGGGCCTCATCAGCGGTGTTGCCGGGCTGTGGGGGGTCCACGGTCTCAAGCGGCTGCTGGGCGCCGATGACAGCCTGGACGTGTTCGGTGTGCACGGGGTGTGCGGCATCCTGGGGGCGCTGTTGACCGGCGTCTTCGCCAGCCCGGATCTGGGCGGTACCGGGGTGTGGGACTACGTCACCAACCAGGTGGCGGAGGGCTACTCCATCCTGGCGCAGGTCAAAATTCAGGCCATCGGGGTCGGTGTGACCATCCTCTGGTCCGGCATCATCTCGGTGGTGGCCTACAAGCTGGTGGATCTGCTGATCGGCCTGCGAGTGAAAGAAGACGCGGAGCGGGAGGGGCTGGATGTCACCACCCACGGCGAGAAGGCCTACAGCCTGTAAACCGCCATCTGTTAGTCAGCAATATTGCCGCCGGCCATGCCGGCGGCTTTTTTATGTGGTGCTGTCAGGGTTGGGGGCCGGTTTGATGGCTGGGCCGGCGGAGATGATGGCCCGTCCGTGGTCACCATGCTCTCTTATAAGGACAGCCCCTGAATCTCGCCGGGGGATTCCGGCTTTTTCGGCAGATAACGCCAGGCGGGGCAATGTCCTCGGTCTTGTTGCTGTTTTATGCCTGCAATTTGGCCAGATCTCCGCTAAACTCTGCCACCTTTTCTTGATGGGGCTGGCCGGGCCGGCTCCATTACCCCTCTTTATATGTACTTTTGGAGCCGCTCATGCCGTTAGTGGGACATCAACACCAGATCGAGATCCTGGAACTGACCGACAAAGGAGATGGCAAAGGACGCCTGTTCGACCGCCCCCTGTTTGTGGAAGGTTTGCTGCCCGGTGAGCAGGCGCTGGTGGAGCTGACCGAGGTCAAGCCCAACTATCTGCACGGCAAGGTGACCGAGCTGCTCCAGCCCTCCGCCGATCGGGTCGCCGACTTCTGCCCCAACACCGAATGTGGTGGCTGCCAGGTGCGCCCGCTGGCCTATCCGGCCCAGCTCAAGCTCAAACAGGCGCTGGTGGAGAGTGCGCTGGAACTGGCCGGGCTGGGTGATACCACCGTCAGGACAATCCTCGGCATGGATAGCCCGTTTGCCTATCGCAACAAGGCCCAATATGCGGTGCGCGGTTGCGACGCCGGCGCCGAGATCGGCTTTTATCGCAAGCACTCCCATGACCTCATCACCGCCGATGACTGCGCGGTGCAAGATTCCCTGCACGTCGAGCTGAACGCTCGAGTACGCAACTGGATGCGCGAACACAACATCGCCGCCTATGACGAGGTGAATCACACCGGCTGTGTACGCAACCTGATGACCCGCAAGGGCTTCAAGAGCGGCGAGCTGATGGTGGTGCTGGTGACCCTGAGCGAGGAGCTGCCGTTCGAAGCCGAGCTGCTGACCGCCCTGAGTGATCTGCCGGTTACCACCCTGGTGCAGAACATCAACGAGGAACGCACCAACCGCATCCTGGGGGCCACCAACCGGGTGCTGCTGGGCGAAGGGGTGATCCACGACAAGATCCACGAGCTCGAGTTCGAGATCTCGCCGCTCTCCTTCTTCCAGAACAACCCGAGCCAGACCGATGTGCTCTACTCCAGCGCCCTCGAGTATGCGGAACTGACCGGCAACGAGACGGTGTTCGACATCTACTGCGGTATCGGCACCATCTCCCTGTTCCTGGCCGGCAAGGCCGCCAAGGTGGTGGGGATCGAGTCGGTGGAGAGTGCCATCAGCGATGCCCGTCGCAACGCCGCCCTCAACGGCATCGAGCACACCGAGTTCCATGTCGGCAAGGCTGAGCAGCTGATGCCCGAGCTGCATGCGCAGGGTGTGACTGCCGATGTGGTGGTGATGGATCCGCCGCGCAAGGGTTGTGATAAGGCCGTGCTGCAGACCCTGGTTGCCATGGCGCCGCGCCGGTTGGTCTATGTCTCCTGCAACCCGCAGACTCTGGCCCGCGATCTCGCCTGGTTGGTCAAGCAGGGTTTCGTACTGGACGAGGTGCAGCCGGTCGACATGTTCCCGCACTCCATGCACGTGGAAGCGGTTGCCCGCTTGAGTTTGCCGGCCAAGGCCTGATCGCCGGTGAACATGTTCCCCTTGCGTCATGCACGTGGAGGCCGTTGCTCGACTGAGCCTGCCCACCCAGGCGTGAATTGAATTAGCCAGATGGCTCTGATAAAAACGACTCCAAATGGAGTCGTTTTTTTATACCTGTCATTCCGGTATCTAGCCGTGACATTAGCGGATTCGGAGCCGATAGGGAGAAACGGCAAGGGGACGAGAGAGACGAGGAGCAGACCATGAAAGGCATCTTGTTACGCTGGCTGGCTCGCTACGATGGCTGGTGCGAGGAGTGGGGACTCACACCGGAGAACCGGCGCTGCTGCGTGCCGGTACGCAGCGAGCAGGATGACGCGCCGCAGACGGAGCAGCAGGGCGAGTCGGAATCGCTCACTGGAAATTGCGGGTCACGGCACCAGTGACGCTGTTGTAGTCGAAGGAGAGGCCAGTCGGATAGGTCGGGAAGCGGCCAATGGAGTCGCGCAGGGTATAGCGGCAGTTGCTGTGCGGCTCCCCATCCGCATCTACCTGGTTGGCAGGCAGTTCGCTGGACAGGTAGTCGGCGTTGAGCTGGATCTCGGGATCCTGATCGACCGAGGCGACGGTATAGCTGCTGTCCAGCAGCCCCTGAAACAGCAGGCGACAGTCTGACTGGTTGCTCACCGAGATGTAGTCTCCCTGACCTGCGACATAGGGCTCATCTATCCCCTTGCGGCCCTGATCTTCGTCGGTGCCGGCGGGCCAGCCATAGCGGTTGATGTCGAGATTGCGCTGCCCCATGCTGCCGAGATTGTAGAGCGCCTGATCCTGCGCCTTGACCGCCCAGCCGGCATGAGCCAGCTGCACCGCGCTGGCGAAGCTGGTGGCGGTGGTGGCGACCGTACTCTTGAGAGCCTCATCCTTGAGATTGATGAAACGGGGCAGGGCGGTGATGGCCAGGATCCCCAGCACTATGATGACCAGCACCAGTTCTATCAGGGTAAAGCCGTGGCTTGTGCGTTTCATCATGATATGGACCCATTAATTACGACAAACAGGTGAGAGCGACATGCAACTGATCGACACCCATTGCCATCTCGATTTTCCAGTCTTCGATCCCGATCGGGCGGCGCTGCTGGCCGAGTGCCGCCAGCTGGGGGTGAGCGAGTATATCATTCCCGCCGTGGGAGAGGAAAACTGGGGCCGGGTGATGGCGCTGGCGGCAGAGCACGATGGTATTTCCTATGCTCTGGGTGTGCACCCCTGGTATGTGGGGGGGCAGACTCCGGTGGTATTGACCCGGCTGCGGCGACTGTTGGCCGAGCGTCCACGCGGGCTGGTGGCGGTGGGCGAGTGCGGGCTGGATCTGCGCTCCCATGTGCCGCAGGAGGGGCAACTCGAGATGTTCGAGGCCCAGATCGTGCTGGCCATGGAGCATGAGCTGCCCCTTATTGTCCATTCGGTGCGCGCCAACGACACTGTGGCCAAGATCCTCAGGCGCGTGCGTCCGGCCAGAGGGGGCGTCATCCACGCCTTCAGCGGTTCTCTGCAGCAGGCAGAGGCGTTCTGGCAATTGGGATTTCGGCTCGGTATCGGCGGGGTCATCAGCTTCGAGCGGGCCAACAAGACCCGGGAGGCGGTGCGCGACATGCCGCTGGAATCCTTGCTGCTGGAAACCGACGCCCCCGACATGCCGCTGCAGGGTCAGCAGGGGGCGCCCAACACCCCCGCCAACCTGCCAAAAATTGCGCAACTGCTGGCCGATTTACGGCAACAATCGCTGGCCCATGTTGCCTCGGTGTTACGTGAATCCACTTTGCAGGCTTTCCAGCTGGGCAAGTCACAAATTAACAGCTGATTAACTATTGATAGCGGCATGATAAAAAACGGGGTAAGTAAAAATCGTTTGCGGTCTAATTTGACGACCCCTAGCGCATTTCATGCTTATAAAATGTGACCAGCATTCTACTTTGTCGCACCGTAATTAGTATAATGCGCACCCTTGATTGATAGCTTTGAGATACAAGTTGTTAACAAGCTGGAAGGTGCTACTAAAGAGGAAGTGTTAATAATGAATTTGATAATGGGTCTGGTAGGGATGGCAACGCTCGTCCTTATCGCGGTGCTGTTCTCCAGTAATCGCAAAGCAATAAAAATTCGCACCGTTGTCGGTGCCTTTGCAATTCAAGCTGGACTGGGTGCATTCGTGCTGTACGTCCCGGTTGGCCGAGATATTCTGGTGGGTGTATCCGATGCCGTTTCCAGCGTCATCGGTTATGGCCAAAACGGTATCGAATTCCTGTTCGGTGGTCTGGTCAGCAACAAGATGTTCGAAGTATTCGGTGGCGGCGGCTTTATCTTCGCCTTCCGCGTACTGCCGGTCATTATCTTCTTCTCCTCGCTGATCGCCGTTCTTTATTACCTGGGCATCATGCAGTGGGTCATCAAACTGCTGGGTGGTGGTCTGCAAAAAGTACTGGGCACTTCCCGTACCGAATCCCTCTCTGCCACTGCCAACATCTTCGTGGGTCAGACTGAAGCCCCGCTGGTGGTGCGTCCCTTCATCTCCAAGATGACTGACTCCGAGCTGTTTGCCGTCATGTGTGGTGGTCTGGCCTCCGTTGCCGGTTCCGTACTGGCTGGCTACGCCTCCATGGGCGTCAAGATGGAATACCTGATCGCCGCCTCCTTCATGGCTGCCCCGGGTGGTCTGCTGTTCGCCAAGCTGCTGGTGCCGGAAACCGAGACCCCGAGCTACGACGAGAACAATGCCGATGGCGAGCTGGAAGACAAGCCTGCCAACGTGATCGATGCCGCTGCCGCCGGTGCTTCTGCCGGTCTGCAACTGGCCCTGAACGTCGGTGCCATGCTGCTGGCCTTCATCGGCCTGATCGCCATGATCAACGGCATCTTCTCCGGTGTGGGTGGCTGGTTCGGTTATCCTCAGCTCTCTCTGGAACTGCTGCTGGGCTGGATCTTCTCCCCGCTGGCCTTCCTGATCGGGGTACCTTGGAGCGAAGCCATCGTGGCCGGTTCCTTCATCGGTCAGAAACTGGTGGTCAACGAGTTTGTGGCCTACCTGAACTTTGCTCCGTATCTGAAAGATGAAGTGCTGATCAATGGCGTGGCCATGTCCGACCACACCAAGGCCATCATCTCCTTTGCCCTGTGCGGCTTTGCCAACCTGTCCTCCGTCGCCATCCTGCTGGGTGGTCTGGGCTCCATGGCACCGAACCGTCGCGGCACCATTGCCAAATTTGGTCTGAAAGCCGTACTGGCTGGCTCTCTGTCCAACCTGATGTCTGCGACCATCGCAGGCTTCTTCCTGGCGCTGTCCGGCATGTAATATCGCCTGACTGTCAGGGTAAAGACGAACGCCACAGCGAGAAGCTGTGGCGTTCGCGTTTGGGGCGGTGACAACCGTTTTCCTTTCTAAACTAATAATAAAATGAGTCAAATCGGAGGTTATATGAATGAAGTGCTACTGGCGATGGCGGCCGGCTTTATCGTTGGCTTGTTGTTTTCTTTCCTCAAATTGCCGATCCCGGCCCCGCCCGTATTGTCCGGGGTAATGGGGATCGTCGGAGTCTATCTGGGGGGGCTGGCATACTCCTGGATACTCACTCGCTTCTTCTCTTAACGCACTTTTCAGTACCGGATTTGCCAGATGTGAGGTACCTCTGAAAATGGCAAATCCGGCTTGCAAACAAGGGGTATCTCGGCTGAAATAGGCATTGCCAGCAGGGTGCTGGCATTGACTAATGCCCGATGAAATCGGGTGTTGGCGGTCAAATGGAATTGATTGGGAAGTCGGGTCAGACCTTGTCTGCCTTTCTCAAGTCTTCATGGAACCAAGTCCGCACTTTTGTAAGAAAGTGACAGGGCTCTTGCCTTATTTGCAGCCTCATTGCCCGTGCAATTGCGCTGCAATTCCATTCCCGTTTCTTTGGGAGTCGTGTCTTGCCGGTTGCGTTGCGACAGGCGGACCCATGCCCTGGAATCCGGACTAAATCGAGACTTTGGAGAACAGAATGACTGATCTGAAACTGGCCGCCCAGCGCGCCCTGAACCTGATGGACCTGACCACTCTGAACGATGACGACACCGATCAGAAGGTGATCGACCTGTGCCGCAAGGCCAAGTCACCGGCCGGCCTGACCGCCGCCGTCTGCATCTATCCCCGTTTCATCCCCATCGCTCGCAAGACCCTGCGTGAAATCGGCGCCGCCGACGTGCGCATTGCGACCGTGACCAACTTCCCGCACGGCAACGACGACATCGAGATCGCCGTGGCCGAAACCTGCGCCGCCGTGGCCTACGGTGCCGATGAAGTGGACGTGGTGTTCCCGTACCGCGCCTTCATGGCCGGCAATGAACAGGTCGGCTTCGATCTGGTCAAAGCTTGTAAGGAAGCCTGTGGTACCCAAGCCCTGCTGAAAGTGATCATCGAAACCGGCGAGCTGAAAGAAGAGGCGCTGATCCGCCGCGCGTCTGAAATCTCCATCGACGCCGGTGCCGACTTCATCAAGACCTCCACCGGCAAGGTGCCGGTCAATGCGACCCCGGAAGCGGCGCGCATCATGATGGAAGTGATCAAGGCCAAGAACCCGAAAGTCGGCTTCAAGCCGGCCGGTGGCGTGAAAGACGCCGCCGTGGCGGGTCAGTACCTGGCCATGGCCGAAGAGATCCTGGGCAAGGACTGGGTATCCGCCCGCACCTTCCGCTTTGGTGCATCCAGCCTGCTGGCCAGCTTGCTGGCCACACTGGGGCATGGCGACAAGCCGGCCAACACCAGCGGTTACTAATAGGTTGATGAGAGGGCGGACCTGGTCCGCCCTGTTTCGCCCCCACCATGCGGTGTGCGGGCAAGGATTCAGGCTTGTGTAACGCCAGCAATGGCGGAGGGAATGAAAGATGTTTTTGCCTCAAGAAATTATTCGCAAGAAGCGCAACGGTGAAGCGCTCAGTACCCAAGAGATTCAGTTCTTCGTTCAGGGCATTACCAACAACACCATCGGCGAGGGCCAGATTGCGGCGCTGGCGATGGCGGTCTACTTCAAAGACATGACCATGGATGAGCGGGTCGCCCTGACCTGCGCCATGCGCGACTCCGGCATGGTACTGACCTGGGACCACCTCAATCTGGGTGGCCCGATCGTCGACAAGCACTCCACCGGCGGTGTGGGTGACGTCGTCTCCCTGATGCTCGGCCCGATGGTTGCCGCCTGCGGCGGTTTCGTGCCGATGATCTCCGGCCGTGGCCTGGGCCACACCGGCGGTACCCTCGACAAGCTGGATGCCATTCCTGGCTACCAGACCTCGGTCGACAACGATCGTTTCCTGAAAGTGGTGAAAGAGGCTGGTGTCGCCATCATCGGCCAGACCGGCGATCTCGCCCCGGCCGACAAGCGTATCTATGCGGTACGGGACATTACTGCCACCGTCGAATCCATTGCCATGATCACCGGCTCCATCCTCTCCAAAAAGCTCGCCTCCGGGCTGGAAGCGCTGGTGATGGATGTGAAAGTGGGCTCCGGTGCCTTCATGCCGACCTTTGAAGCCTCCGAAGAGCTGGCCAAGAGCATAGTCGCGGTGGCCAACGGTGCCGGCTGCCGCACTTCAGCACTCTTGACCGACATGAACCAGGTGCTGGCCTCCAGTGCCGGCAACGCGGTGGAAGTGCGCGAAGCGGTGCGCTACCTGACCGGTGAATACCGCAACCCGCGCATCCACGCCGTGACCATGGCGCTGTGTGCCGAGATGCTGATCTCCGCCGGCCTGGCCAGCGATGACGGTGAGGCCCGCCGCAAGCTGCAGGCCGTGCTGGACAATGGCAAGGCGGCCGAGCTCTTCGGTCGCATGGTGACCGGCCTGGGTGGCCCGAGCGACTTCATGGAGCGCTACGATCATCACCTGCCGAAAGCCGCCATCGTGCGCCCCGTCTATGCCGCCAACAGCGGTTTTGTGACTGCCATGGACACCCGTGAACTGGGTCTGGCCGTGGTCGCCATGGGCGGTGGCCGTCGCGCTGCCGGTGACAAACTTGATTATGCGGTCGGTCTGACCGACTTTATCCGCCTGGGTCAAAGCGTCGAGGCAGACAAGCCGCTCGCCCTGATCCACGCTCAAACTGAAGAGCAATTCGCTCAGGCTGCCAGCATGGTGCAGGCCGCCGTCAAGATCGGTGACACCCGACCAGAGGCGCTGCCCGAGGTCTACCGTCGCATCGGTCTGGCTGATTTGTAACAAGGGGAAGTCCCATGAAACGTACCTTTATTCTGATGATGGACTCTTTCGGTATTGGCGCTGCCGCCGACGCCGACAAGTTCGGAGATGTGGGCGCCAATACCCTTGGCCATATCGCCAAGGCCTGCGCCGCCGGTGAGATCGAAGGCCGTGGCGCCCTCAATCTGCCGAACCTCAGCAAGCTGGGTCTAGGTCACGCGGGCGAACTCGCCAGCGGCACCTTCCCGGCGGGTCTGAACAAGGACATCGAGGTGGTCGGCGCCTACGGCTTTGCCCAGGAGCTCTCCTCCGGCAAGGACACCCCGTCCGGTCACTGGGAGATCGCCGGTGTGCCCGTGCTGTTCGAGTGGGGTTACTTCCATGACCACCACAACAGCTTCCCGCAGGAGCTGCTGGATGCCATCGTCGAGAAGGCTGGTCTGCCAGGGTATCTGGGCAACTGCCACGCCTCCGGTACCCAGGTGCTGGATGATCTGGGCGAAGAGCACATGCGCACCGGCAAGCCGATCCTCTACACCTCTGCCGACTCCGTGTTCCAGATCGCCTGCCACGAAGAGACCTACGGCCTCGAGAAGCTCTATGAGCTGTGCCACATCGTGCGCGAGCTGCTGGAGCCCTACAACATCGGCCGCGTCATCGCGCGTCCGTTCGTGGGCAGCGGCAAGGGCAACTTCAAACGCACCGGCAACCGCCACGACTACTCCGTACTGCCGCCGGCACCGACCGTGCTGGACTACATGAAGGAAGCGGGTGGCCAGGTGGTCTCCATCGGCAAGATCGCCGACATCTATGCCCAGCAGGGCATCACCAAGCAGGTGAAGGGAACCGGTCTGACCGAGCTGTGGGATCGTACTCTGGAAGAGGTGAAAGCGGCCGGTGACCAGACCATCGTCTTCACCAACTTCGTCGACTTCGACTCCTCCTACGGTCACCGTCGCGACGTGAAGGGCTATGCCGATGCGCTGGAGTATTTCGACTCCCGCCTGCCGGAGCTGTTCGAGTTGCTGGAAGATGGCGACGTGGTAGTGCTGACCGCCGACCACGGCTGCGATCCGACCTGGGGTGGTACCGATCACACCCGCGAGTACATTCCGGTGCTGTTCTACGGCAAGCCGGTCAAGGCCGGCTCCGTCGGTCGTCGCGAGACCTTCGCCGACATCGGCCAGAGCATCGCGGCGTACCACGGCCTGCCCAAACTGGCATACGGTACCAGCTTCCTGTAATTTACCCGCCCGCCGCCTCGGCGGCGGGCAACCAATAAAGACAATAAAACTCAACCTAGTGTGAAGGAATCAAGAGAATGGCAACTCCTCATATCAATGCGAAAGATGGCGCCTTTGCTGATACCGTGCTGATGCCGGGCGACCCCCTGCGCGCCAAGTACATCGCCGAGACTTTCCTGGAGAACGTCGAGCAGGTGTGCGACGTGCGCAACATGTTCGGTTTCACCGGCACCTACAAGGGTCGTCGCATCTCCATCATGGGTCACGGCATGGGCATCCCGTCCTGCTCCATCTATGCAAAAGAGCTGATCACCGATTATGGCGTGAAGACCCTGATCCGCGTTGGCTCCTGCGGCGCCGTGCGTGAAGACGTGAAACTGCGTGACGTGGTGATCGGCATGGGTGCCTGCACCGACTCCAAAGTGAACCGTCTGCGCTTCAAGGATCACGACTTCGCCGCCATCGCCGACTTTGATCTGGTTGCCAATGCCGTACAGGCCGCCAAGAACAAGGGCGTTGCCGTGCGCGTGGGCAACATCTTCTCCGCCGACCTGTTCTACACCCCGGATCCCTCCATGTTCGATGTCATGGAAAAGTACGGCATCCTGGGTGTCGAGATGGAAGCCGCCGGTATCTACGGCGTGGCCGCAGAGTACGGTGCCAAGGCACTGACCATCTGCACCGTCTCCGACCATATCCGTACCGGTGAGCAGACTACCTCCGAAGAGCGTCAGCTGACCTTCAACGACATGATCGAAATCGCGCTGGATTCCGTCCTGCTGGGCGACAACTAATCCCCCTCGCGCATGAATAATGACAACGGCGGCCCTCGGGCCGCCGTTTTGCATTTCAAGGATGGCAGATCAGAGGTCGAGGGCGAAGCGCCCCTTGCCGGCCTGCTTGGCTTGGTACATGGCGCAGTCGGCCCGGTGCAGCAGATCGTCGATGTGGCAATACTGGCCCGAGTGGCAGAGCGCACCACCGATGCTGCCGGCGAGGGGCAACAGGTGGCCGGCCACGTCGGCCGGCACCGCCATGGCCGCCAGCAGCCGCTCGCACAGGGCGGGCAGCTCCAGCTCCGGCTGGCGCAGGGCCGGCAGTATGATGGTGAACTCGTCGCCAGCCAGGCGCGCCACCATGTCGCCGGGGCGCACCTCGGCACTCAGCACGCTGGCGAAGCGTTGCAGCAGGGCGTCGCCGACGTGATGGCCGAGCTGATCGTTGATCCGCTTGAAGCCGTCGAGATCGAGAAACAGCAGGCCCAGAGTCTCGGCATTCTGGCGCACCCGCTCCAGCTCCCGGGAGAGGCGCAGGGTGAAGGCGCGCCGATTGGGCAAGCCGGTGAGGGGGTCGTGGGCCGCCTCGTGTTCCAGCTGGTTCTGCAGCGCCTTGAACTCGGTGATGTCGCTGCCAAGGATGTAGACCCCCGGCTCATCGCCCCGGCTCGGGATCATGGTGATCCTGAGATCGCGCGGGCCGATGGGCAGCTCGAAACGGTTCTCGAAGCTCACCTGCTCGCCGGCGAGGGCCCGCTCCAGATGGGCGATGGCCCGGCCATAAGCCGCGTCGCCGATCACCTCCCGCACGCTCATCTCCCGCATCAGCTCGGCATCGAGCCCGAAGTAGCGGCAGTAGGCCTGGTTGGCGAACAGATAGCGCCCCTCGGGCGAGACCATGCTGATGGTGACCGGCAGGCCGTCGGTGATGGCCCGCAACCTGGCCCGCCCGCGCTCAATCTCGGCCAGCACCTGGCGGCGAGCCGTGATGTCGTGCAAAAACAGGGCGATGCGCACCTTGCTGTCGAACTGGTAGCGCTCGGCAATCACCTCCACCGGGATGCGCCGGCCGTCGTGGGTGCCGATCTCGCACTCCAGCCGGCGCGCAGCACTCTGGGGATGGGTCAGCTGGGCCAGCAGGGGGTGAGCGCTGCCGAGCAGGGCGGGCAGGGTACGCCCCAGCATCTCTTCGGGGTGCCAGCCAAGCAGGGTGGTGGAGGCCGGATTCCAGCCGGTGATGACCAGCGCCTCGTCGAGTTCGAGGAAGGCGTTGCTGGTGTGTTCCAGCATGTGCTGCAGGCGGCGCTGCTCCTGCCACAGGCGCTGCTGCATGGCGCCGCGCTCCTGCATCTCGCGATGCAGCTGCTCCACCGTGCTCGACAGCTCGCGGGTGCGCTCACGGACCTGCCGCTCGAGCCCCTGCTGCAGTTGCAGCAGCTCGGCTTCGGCCTGCTTGCGCTCGGTGAGATCGGCGAACACGGCGATCAGGTGTGGCGCCATGGTGCGGCTATGGCACAGGGTCACGCTGAGCTGGACCCAGCACTGGCTGCCGTCGGCCCGGATCATCCGCTTCTCCAGCCGGTAGTCCTGCCGTTGCCCCGCGAGCAGGGCGTTGAACAGGGGTAGCTCACGCGGCAGATCCTCGGGATGGGTCATGGCGTGCCAGGTGCGGCTCAGCATCGCCTGCTCGCTGTAGCCGAGCAGCCGCTCCAGCCCCGGGTTGGCCCGCAGCCACTTGCCTTCGAGGGAGGAGAGGGCCATGCCCACCGATGACTGGTTGAAGGTGAGGGTGAACAGGTGATCCTTGTCCTCCAGCACCTGATTGAGGCTGCGCACCTGATGGCGCCGCTCCAGATCGTGCAGGGTGTTCTCCACCAGGCGGCCGAAGTCATCGAGATCGCGGCAGGCCTCCTGGTCGAGGTGGCGCGGGGCATGATCCACCAGACAGAGGGTGCCGAGCACCACGCCATCCAGCGCCCGCAGTGGTCGCCCGGCATAGAAGACCACGTGCGGCTCCTCGGTCACCAGCGGGTTGTCGGCAAATCGAGGGTCGAGCCGGGCATCCGGCACCTGCATGATGTCGGGACGCAGGATGGCATGGCCGCAAAAGGAGTGCTCCCGGCTGATCTCGCACAGGGCGACGCCGGTGCGGGCAAGAAACCACTGCCGGTTCACGTCGGTCAGCGAGACCATGGCGATGGGCAGCGAGAAATGGCGGGTAATGAGCCGGGTCAGGCGATCCAGCTGATCGATGGGCTCGCGGTCAAGCAGGCCGAGGATGCGGAGTCGTTCCAGTCGACTCTCTTCATCCAGCGGCAGAGAGGGGGCAATCATACAGCGCTCCTGCTGGTGGCATTGCCAGTTTCGGGTCGGGGGATCGCGCCGCCTTATTGCGGCTCGACCGGTTTGCTTTTCTTCTTGTGCTTGCGCACCCGCATGTAGTTGCGACGGATCCCGTAGGAGATGAGCAACCCGGCCAGCAGGGCGACCAGCAGCATCAGCCGCTGCTTCTCCTGTACCACCTTGAGCCGGGTATCCTTGTCCGCCAGCATCTGCTGCTCTTCCAGCGTAATGCGCAGATACCCCAGGGTCTGCTCCCCATCCAGGATCTCCTGCACGAACTGGATGCGTCCCTTGCCCTGTTCCGGTATCGACTTGTTGCTGTCGCCGATGGGCAACAGGCTGTCCAGCGGCACCGCATTGTCCGACTGGGCGAGGGGGATGCCGCGGGCATCGTAGAGGGTGACATCGAGGATCTCGGGCTCGGCAGCCAGATCCTGGGCCAGCCGCTCCAGCTCGCTGTTCTTGTCCTCCTTGAGCCAGCGTTTCATGTCGCGGGCGGCGTAGGCCACCAGCGCCTGGGCCCGGTTGCGTGCCTCGCTGTGCAGCGAAGCCTGGCTCTCACCCTGCATGTGGATGAGTACCGCGAGTACCCAGAGCCCGAGCAGGACGCCGGCACCGAGACTGAGCACACGTTTGATGGGGAGATGACGCAAGCGTTGAGCCTTTTGCTGACAAGGGGTGGCGGGATCTTGGCGCTTGCCTGTACAAAAAGCAATACGCTACTCTGGGCCAGCATTGTTAACCCCATGATCACCAAGGAAGGCGTTATCCCTATGTTGTTGTCCCAATTGCCCGCAGAGATTTCAGAGTGGCCCGAGTGCCTGTCCGGCGCCCCCTGGTGGGAGGCGACGCCGCAGGCGTTGCTGCCTGCCGCCAGTGCGCTGGATGGCGCCTGGCTGGTGCTGTTCGGGCGCGCGCTGGCCGGTCATCATCTCGGGCGTCTGGCCGGGCTGCTGGCACAGCACGCGTTGCAGGCCAGGCTCTATCCGCCCGCCATGCCGGCCGGGGTGCCTCTGCTGCTGCTGGGCACGGATCGCTTCTCGCCCGCTCTGGTACAGGCGCTCAAGGATGAGGAGTGGGACATCGATCTGTGTCATCTGCCGGCCCTGCCCAGCCTGGCCGAGCCCGGTTTGCTGGTGATGGACATGGACTCCACCGCCATCCGCATCGAGTGCATCGACGAGATTGCCCGGTTGGCCGGGGTCGGTGAGCAGGTGGCGGCGGTCACGGCAGCCGCCATGCAGGGCAAGCTGGAGTTTGCCGACAGCCTGCGGGCCAGGGTCGCCCTGCTGGAAGGGGCGCCGGTCAGCCTTCTCGACCAGGTGGCGGCCGACATGCCCTGGATGCCGGGCCTGCAGTTGATGGTCGATACCCTCAAGCAGGCTGGCTGGAAGGTGGCGATCGCCTCCGGTGGCTTCACCCGTTTTGCCGGCCAGTTGCAGCGGGAGCTGGGGCTGGACGCCATCTTCGCCAACGAGCTGGCGGTGGAGGGGCAACAGCTGACCGGCAAGGTGAGCGGGCGCATCGTCGATGCCACCGTCAAGGCCAAGGTACTGCAGCAGCTGGCGCAGGAGTACGGCATCGCCGCTGGCCAGACCGTGGCTGTCGGCGATGGCGCCAACGATCTCAAGATGATGGGGGTGGCCGGACTCGGCATCGCCATCCATGCCAAGCCGCTGGTGCGGGCGCAGGCGGCGGCCACCCTCAATCACCACGATCTGGAAGGGGTGATCTGCCTGCTCGGCGCCCTGGCCTGCCGCCAGCAGCGCTGGGATCGCCGCTAGTCCCGGCGCCTCGGCAAGACCCTCACGTCACGGAGGACGTAGTCTCAAAATGGAACTGTTACAGCAATCCCTGTTTATTCCCTGCGGCGCACATCGGTTGCACGTGCGCCACATTCAGCCTCGGGTCGCGGTACATGGCGAGCCGATCCTGATGGTGCACGGCGCCATAGAGAACGGCCGCATCTTCTACACCGAATCGGGCAAGGGGCTGGCCTGCTTTCTGGCCCGCCACGGCTATCAGGTCTATGTGGCTGACCTGCGGGGACGGGGGCTCAGCACGCCAGCCATCGCCGAGCAGGCCGAACATGGCCAGCATGAGCTCATCACCGAGGATCTGCCGGCCCTGCATCGCTGGATTGCCGCCCGCCATGCCGGCTTCAAGCTGCACTGGATGGCCCACTCCTGGGGCGGTGTCATCATGGCGTCGACCCTGGTGCGCTTCCCCGAGTTGGCGGATCAGGTGGCCAGCCTGGTGTTTTTTGGCACCAAGCGCGGCGTGTCGGTACAAAATCCGGAGCGCTGGCTGAAGGTGGATCTGATCTGGAACCGGCTGGCCCCCTGGCTGGCCAGGCGCAACGGCTTTCTGGCCGCGCGCAGTCTGAAGATCGGGGCGGACGACGAGCCGCTGCGTTACCTGCAGGAGACCATCCCCTGGGTCAAATGCGGCCCCTGGCAAGATCCCAGCGACGGGTTCGCCTACGACGAGGCGGCCGCCCGGGTCAACTGGCCACCGCTCTGGATGATCTCGGCCAAGGCGGACAAGGTGCTGGGTCACCCGACCGACGTGCGCCGCTTCAGCGCCGAGATGGGCTCGGCCGCACGCCATACCCGCCTCGGCCGGGACAATGGCAACCGGCTCGATTACGACCACATCAATATGTTGACCGCTCCGCAGGCGCAGGAAGATCACTTCCCGCAGATCCTCGAATGGCTGCTCAACCCGCAGGCGGCCTGACAAAGACCGGTTGGCGGAGCGGGTTACTATCCGGTGTTCTGATGGATGAACCATGGCGGGCCAGAGGCCTGCCATGGTTTTATTGCCTGCCCGCCGGGTTGAGGGCCTTGGTTTGCAGGGGCCTGCTCAATTGACGGGCGCCGCGATGCCGAGCCGAAACAGGGTCGCCTGGCTGGTATCGGTCAGCTCGCCCACCCCCACCACGCTCCACAGCTCCTCTTCCAGCTTCTTGGCCTTGTGAATGGCGAACTTGGCAATGTAGTCCAGCTCGTTGGCGATGAAGTTGGTGTCGGGGCGGCCGGTGCGGGAGATGCCCACCAACACCGAGTAGAACTCCCCCTGACGCAGCGCCTGTTCGATGAAGCTGCGCTTCTCCGCCACATTCTTGAAGCTGCTGGCGAGCCGGCTGGTGAAGATGGGCAGGCCGGCCGCCGTCTGCAGGCTGGCGATGTAGACCTCCTCTTCCTGGGGCTGATCCTCCCGTTCGATGGCCCGCAGCGGGTTCATGATGAGCTGTTTGAGCAATTCGCCCTGGAACAGGGGATAGAGGTTGTCCTGGTCGCCCTGCTCGGCACAGGCTTTCAGCAGCCGCGACAGGCTGCGCGGCTGCGGGGCATGACCGATGGAGGCTGGCCTCGGGGCGCCCTTGAGCTTGTTGATGTAGACCGGGGTGCTGAAGACATGGTGGGTGTAGATGTTGCGCAGCGCCCGTGCCATGCCGCGATAGCGGCGCTGCTCCTGGGCTGCTTTGAGCTTGTTCTGGTTGCTCTCGATCAGCAGCTTGAAGAACTGGCGGCCGGTGTGGCGCTCCGGATCGCCCTCGATGCACAGGTGCAGCACGGTGCGGGTCAGGTTGATGCTGACCAGCCGGTAGGGAAGACGCTGCAGATCCATGCTCTTGGAGAGCTCCTGCAGGCGCGGCAGGGCGATGGTGACGATGTCGTCCTTCACCCCCTCGAACGGCTCTTCCAGCTCGATCTGCATGCCGTGGGCCGAGATGTCGCGGGTCCAGCCGAGCCAGGCGCGACCATTGTGCTTGATGGCCACGGCCGTCTTGTGGATGTAGCGAGCCTCCTTGCGCAGCTGGACATAGTGCAGCGTCTCGATCTCGAAGGGGGCGGCACTGCTGTCGTGGCCGAAACGCTGCAGTTCGTTGGCATTGTGCTGGGCGCTGGCATCGTACTGAAACTCCTCCCGCTGGCTGTCGAGGCCGACATCCTGCAGCAGGCCGACATAGCTTATCTGCTTGAGCCGCTCCTGCAGCAGCATGTCTTGCAGCTGGGGGCTCTCCTTGCTCTGCTGGCTGGCCAGATCGGCCTCGTGCAGGTCACAGCGCTCCAGGCTGAATTTGTAGACCCGCCAGCTGGGGCGCCGGGCGCCGACCTGGAAGAAGAGCGACATCAGCCCGCTCTGCAACAGCTCTTCCCGGGTGGCGGAGAAGAAGTAGAGGTGGCTGCGTACCGAGTGGGTGAAGCAGTAGATCAGGGTCTCTTTCAGCTCACCCGCCGCCGGCAGCAGGGATTGCATGCGGGTGACGGAAAACAGGCTGGCGAGCATGTCGCGGTTCTTGGCATCGCGCCAGTATTCGAGGATGTGCTGGTTGTTCTCGGTGCGCAGGGCGATCTCGAGGCTGGGGCTGTCGCCCGAACCGAAAAACAGCGGCATCCCGGTCATGCGCGGCAGATAGAACTGCTCATACCCCTTGATGATGGCGGCGGAGAGCAGGTAGTCGACGCTGACCCGATAGCGGCTCTTGTTGCTCTCGATGAACTCGCTCAGGAACTGGTCGAAGCCGGGGTGTTCGCCGGTTTTGACCAGCCTGAGCCAGAACTTGCCCTCCTTGCTCTCTTCCCCGAGGATCTGGTAGCTGACCGAATGGTGCAGGACCGGGTTGGCATGATCCCGCTCCAGCCCGGTGAAGAACACCTCGACCTGGGCGCCGGTCTGGTAGTTGGGCAGATAGGGCACCGAGACCCGGATCCCGCCGAGGGAAAGATCGGAGCTTTTGGCAAACAGCTTGTCGCCATCGGCAAACTTGATGAGCACGGGGGAGCTGAAGTGCATCCGCTCCTGGCGTCGGCCATAGTAGCTGGCAAAGGCGATGGGGTTGACGTCGTACTGGCGAAACGGGCTGGCAGGGGGCTGCAGCGGGCCATCACTCTTGCCATGGTGGTGTTTCTGCCAGTATTGCAGTGCCTCGTAGACTCCGAGGGTGTAATCGTCTTTGTAGAGATAGCACTGGGACTGGAACAGACCGATGGCCTCGGCCGGCATGAAGTGGGTGATCCCGTCGGATTCATGGACCAGACACTCGTCACCCAGTTCGTCCCGCATGTCGATCACGCGACGGCAGGGGGTGCATCTGCGCTTGATCTCCATCTTGATCAGAAAACGGCTGTTGCTGTTTTCGTCCTGGGTCAGGCGATTGAAGATGTCATCGAAATCCTTTTCTCTGAGCAGGGGGATGAGCTGTTCAATAAGGTGCTGTTGTTGTTCTGAATCCATGTGTTCCTGCCACGGAAAGTCACTTTTCCGATTCTGGGTTTGATCTGTCGGTCGCAAACAAGTATATCAAGCAGGAATTCATCCTGTCCCCGAGTTATCCATGGCCAAAAACAAAACTGCCTATGTTTGTACCGAATGTGGCGCCGACTTCACACGCTGGCAGGGCCAGTGCAGTGAGTGCAAGGAGTGGAACACCATCAGCGAGGTGCGCCTCGGCTCGGTGACCCCGGGCAAGAGCGCCCGCTATACCGGTTATGCCGGCGCCATCGGCAGCCAGGTGCAGACGCTGGCGGAGATCGCCACCACCGAAATCCCCCGTTTCTCCTCCGGTTTCAAGGAGCTGGACCGGGTCCTGGGTGGCGGGGTGGTGCCGGGCTCGGCAATCCTGATCGGTGGCAACCCGGGGGCGGGCAAGTCGACCCTGCTGCTGCAGACCATGTGCGGTCTGGCGGAGCGGATGAAGACCCTCTATGTCACCGGCGAGGAGTCGTTGCAGCAGGTGGCGATGCGGGCCTCGCGCCTCGGCCTGCCGACCGACAAGCTGCGCATGCTGTCGGAGACCTCGGTCGAGCAGATCTGCCTGATTGCCCAGCAGGAGCAGCCGCAGATCATGGTCATCGACTCCATCCAGGTGATGCATGTGGCGGATGTGCAGTCGGCGCCGGGTTCCGTATCTCAGGTGCGGGAAGCCGCCGCCCTGCTGACCCGCTATGCCAAACAGAATCACGTCGCCATCTTCATGGTGGGCCACGTGACCAAGGATGGCACCCTGGCCGGCCCCAAGGTACTGGAGCACTGCATCGACTGCTCCGTGCTGCTCGATGGCGGCCACGATTCCCGCTTCCGGACCCTGCGCTCCCACAAGAACCGCTTCGGGGCGGTCAACGAGCTCGGTGTCTTCGCCATGACCGGGCAGGGGATGCGGGAGGTGAGCAACCCTTCCGCCATCTTCCTCAGCCGCGGTGAAGAGCAGGCGCCGGGGTCGGTGGTGATGGTGATCTGGGAGGGTACCCGTCCCCTGCTGGTGGAACTGCAGGCGCTGGTGGATTACTCCCAGCTCTCCAACCCGCGCCGGGTAGCGGTGGGGATGGATCACAACCGTCTCGCCATGTTGCTGGCGGTGCTGCATCGTCACGGCGGCCTGCAGATGGCGGATCAGGATGTCTTCATCAACGTGGTCGGCGGGGTCAAGGTCGAAGAGACCAGCGCGGATCTGGCTCTGCTGCTCTCCATGGTCTCCAGTTTCCGGGATCAATCCCTGCCCAAGGATCTGGTGGTGTTCGGGGAAGTGGGGCTGTCTGGCGAGATCCGGCCCGTGCCCTCCGGCCAGGAGCGGTTGCAGGAGGCCGCCAAGCATGGCTTCCGCCGGGCCATAGTGCCGCACGCCAACGCGCCCAAGCATCCCATCGAAGGCATGGAAGTGGTGCCGGTCAAGAAACTGGCCGATGCCCTGGAGGCCTTGTAATCGGCATAGTGGCCGCAGGCTGGCAATAAAAAGGAGCGCAATGGCGCTCCTTTTTACATCGGGTATACCGCTCAGGGGTGAGGGTGTTCGAGATGTTCGCTCAGCAGCTGCTCCAGCTCCCGGTGCAGCAAGTCTTCATCGCCGACGTTGAGCTCGATCATCCGCTTGAGGTGGGTAGCGCTGTCGATGTCGATGTGATGGCAGTAGAACCCCAGCTTCTTGCTGGCTTCATGGGTCAGCATGACCTGCATCTTGATCTCGATGTCGCTGCCGCTCAGCACAAAGCTGAGTGAATACTCTTTGTTGTCGTGACTTTCCCAGTCATCGGGCCGGATCAACAGGGCGCCCTGCAGGGAGATATCCACCAGCTGGGTCCGCCATTTCTTATCTCCCTGGACGAGGTCGGCCATGGTCAAGTAGAGGATCCGTGAAAAACGGCGACGCTCGGACATTCTCATCTCCTGTCAGCAATAGGAATTGGAGCTAAAGGTCATGACATAGAGTGTAATGCACCTTGCACATCAGGATCTTGAACTGGCTCCGAAATTGGATATCAAACCTGCTGGGTGCTGAGTGACTCCACGACCTGCAGTGCCTTGATCAGCCGATCTTCCTGCTTGAAGCGATCTTCCAGCACGGGGCCCAGCTGGTTAAGATCCTCATCCAGCAACAGCAGCTGAGCCTCATCGGCATTGCTGTACTTGTCGTTGAACTCCAGCGCGAACTCGGTGCAGGCCCGGATGTGGGGGTAGATGCGTTTCGCCAGTTCCAGCTTGTCGCCGCTGGCCTGTTCGAAGGCGGTCACCACATGGTTGTAGATCTCGAAGTGTCCGGCGCTGACGTAGTCGACCAGGCGTTCACAGAAGCCTTGCAGTTCCACATGGCCGGGCAGCGAACGCTGCTTGGTGCGGGCGGGAGTCAGTCCGGCAAGCCGCATGTACTCGACCAGCAATGCCTGCCTGGCATCCAGCCAGTCGTCGATAGCTCTGTGCTTTCCTGCCAATGCGCGTTTGGTTTGTTCCAGTTCAGTTAACATAGTCCCTCCGTGGGGCATAGGCATGGAGTGCTATCGTGACGGGCCTCCGGCCTTTTTATTGACTGACGACACCCTCCTATAACTAGGGAAAATCCAGTTGACCGTCAATAGGGGCATGGGGATATTGTTACACCGGGTGGCGTTTTGGTTACAAGGCACCATCATTTGCTCTCCTCTTCCCGTCAATTACGATCACGAAGGGGCGAGATATGTGACTATTTCCGCAGATCTTGATGAAAACCCCAGCATTCAAGCCAATCCGGCTGATAAAGCCTTTGCCTGAGTGTTTTTTTTTGAATAGAGTGGCCCGGTGCTAAATGCCCGATCATAAAGGAAATGTTATGAACAAAGCTCAACTTGTCGATGCAATTGCAGCCAAAGCAGATCTGAGCAAAGCTCAGGCCAAAGTCGCTCTGGAAGAGATCATCAATGGTATTACCCAGAGCCTGAAAGAAGGTGATGCTGTGCAGTTGGTGGGTTTTGGCACCTTCAAGGTGAACCATCGTGCTGGCCGTACCGGTCGCAATCCGCAAACTGGTAAAGAGATCCAGATTGCAGCCGCGAATGTGCCGTCCTTTGTGGCAGGCAAGGCGCTCAAAGACGCCGTCAAGTAATCCCCAAAAACCCGGCGCCAGCCGGGTTTTTTATTGCCATCGTCAGCGGAAATTGTTTCAGATACACTCAAGATATGGCGTGCGCCGTAGTGAGGTGGATGATGGAACAGAAAAATGCCATTCGGCAGGTTGCCGTACCTTGGGCTCCGTCCCGCCAACTCCCCCCTGGTCTGGTTGTGGCCGAACTTCATCAGGATATCTGGAGCGACTCCCTCACCATCATGCTGGGCAGGGCTCGCAGCATCGATCTGCCGCCGCAAATCCTCTGTCGGGTCTATTTCCGGCATATCTACGCAGTGCGGGTGATGGAGGATTGTGATCTGGCGGAGGGCAAGGATAGCCATGCCATCGAGGAGCAGATCCAGCTCATCACCCCGTCCCGATTTGCCAGCTGGTTCCATCAGGAGTCGGATGGTCTACATCTGGACGAGGATCTGCAGCACTACCGCATCTCGACCTGGGATTATTGCGCCGATGTGTTGACGTCCAGAGCGCCCGAGCTGCAGTTCGTGGACAAAGGCGATTAGCGAGGCTGAAGAGACAATAAAAAAACCGGCAACACTGGGTGTTGCCGGTTTTTTTATTGGTCGACGACGTGGGGCTAACTCAGCCGAGCAGCTGATCCCGATGCAGCCCCAGCACGATGAGCAAGCCGAGGAAGTAGAAGGCGCTGAGTTTGATGCCCAGAATGGCGAGCAGGCCGGCGCAGAGCCGGACGATGGCCTTGTGCAGCCAGGAGCCGGTGAAACGGTACATGGTTACTCCACCGTCTCCGTGGTGGCGAATTCCGGCACCTTGGCCATGGCATCCAGCACCACCTGGATATCCGCTCCCGGCTTGCAGGCGTTTTCACTCAGATGGCGGCGCCAGGCGCGAGCCCCCTGCATGTTCTGGAACAGCCCCAGCATGTGGCGGGTCATGTGGGAGAGATAGTTGCCCTTGGCCAGCTCCTGCTCGATATAGGGCAGCATCATCCGCACCACCTCGTGGCGGCTCGGCACGGCGTGGTTCTGGCCGAATACCAGATTGTCCACCTGCGCCAGAATGTAGGGATTCTGATAGGCTTCGCGCCCCATCATGACGCCATCCAGGTGTTGCAGATGTTCGAGGGTCTGCTCCATGGAGGTAACGCCGCCGTTGATGGCGATGGTGAGATCCGGGTAATCCTGTTTGACCCGATAGACGCGGGGATAATCGAGCGGCGGGATCTCGCGGTTTTCCTTGGGGCTCAGGCCACTCAGCCACGCCTTGCGGGCATGGACGATGAAGGTGTCGCAACCGGCATCGCGTACCTGTTCGATAAAGGCCTGCAGAAATTCGTAGGAATCCTGATCGTCGATACCGATGCGGGTCTTCACCGTCACCGGGATATCGACCACATCGCGCATCGCCTTGACGCAGTCAGCCACCAAGGCTGGCTCGCCCATCAGGCAGGCACCAAAGCGGCCGTTTTGCACCCGATCAGAGGGACAGCCGACGTTGATGTTCACCTCGTCATAGCCGCGCTCCTCGGCCAGTTTGGCGCAGCGCGCCAGATCGGCCGGATTGCTGCCTCCTAGCTGGAGGGAGATGGGGTGCTCCTGCTCGCTGTAACCCAGATAATCTCCCTTGCCGTGGATGATGGCGCCGGTGGTCACCATCTCGGTATAAAGCAAGGTCTGGCGAGTCATCAGACGATGGAAATAACGGCAATGCCGATCGGTCCAGTCCAGCATGGGGGCGATGGAAAAACGCTGCGCCTGCATAAAAATCATCCGGGTTGGCTAAACAAAGGGGGCGGATTTTACCACAACGTGAGGCAGCCCCAGAAAATGAATTTTGTCACCGCGTCAAAGGGGGCCCTGTGATAGTATCCGGCTAATAAAAAGGGTAATTGCGTGATCATGAATCAAGACCAACTTTTACTACGAGCCGAACGACTCTGCGAACAACGCGGGATCCGCTTCACCCCTACCCGGCGTCAGGTGTTCAGGCTGCTGGCTGCCCACGGCAATGCCATCAGCGCCTATGATCTGTTGGCCCAGTTGCAGCAGACCGAGGCCCATGCCAAGCCGCCAACCGTTTATCGGGCATTGGATTTTCTGCTCGAACAGGGCTTTGCCCACAAGGTGGAGTCGCTCAACGCCTTCATTTTCTGCTGTCACTTCGATCATGCCCACCCGATGCAACTGCTCATCTGCGATCGGTGTGGCGAGGTGGTCGAGTTGCATGACTCGGCGATCGATGGCGCGTTTTCCGAGCAAGCCCACTTGCATGGCTTTACTATTACCAATAAGACAATAGAGGCACATGGCCAATGTGCTCGCTGTACGCCCACCGTAGGAAGTCAACATGAAGGCTGATTTTGTAAACCCGTTCCTGCTCTCCCTGCTCAATGTGCTCTCCACCATGGCACAGCTCGAGCTCAAGCCGGGCAAACCCAAACGCAAGATGGACGAGCTGGCGCGTGGCGATGTCTCTGGTCTCATCGGCATGGTCGGCCCGCAGACCCGTGGCTCGCTCTCTATCAGCTTCGAGAAGGGGCTGGCGCTGGAGATCATGCGCCGGATGCTGGGCGAGGCTCCGGCCACCATCAATGAAGAAGTGACCGACATGGTGGGCGAGATCACCAACATGGTGACCGGCGGCGCCAAGCGCATGCTGGGGGAGAAGGGGTATGAGTTCGACATGGCGACCCCCATCATCGTCTCCGGCCCCAATCACACCATCACCCATCGCGCCGATGGCACCAAGATCATGATGCCATTCGAATCAGATTATGGTCGTGCCACCATCGAGATCTGTTTCGAGTAACCCTATGTGGAAAGCGCTGAAATGGTTCTTCATCGGTTGGGCCCTGCTGCTCATCCTGTCTGATCTCCAGATCACCACCTCGCTCTACAAGTACGAAGACAACCGGGTGGTGGTGAACTTTCCGCGCTGGCAGGCAGACCAGCCCTGGGGCACCTTTGAGTGGCATGCCGGGCGGGTTGAGGCCCATTGGTATGGTCTGGCAGGCAGACCCAAGCAGGTAGACCCGCTGCTGTAGCAGCCAGGGTGACAGATGCAATGCAAGAGGCCAGCTGATGCTGGCCTCTTGTCGTTGGTCGCCCGGTTGATCAGGCCGCTTCGGCGGCCAGATCTTCGCGGGGGCGCAGCAACATGCCGAAGCCGCAGGTCAGCAGGGTGGGCAGCAGCCAAGCCAGCCCCTTGTCGAACAGCGGCAGGAAGGCGAACGCATCCATCTGCATGCCGGCCGCGCCCAGCCCGTCCAGACAGCCGAATAGAAACGCCACCAACAGCACGGCGCGAAACGCCAGCTGTGGCCGGCCGAAGTAGCCCTGCACAAAGGTCACCAGCACCAGTGCGATGGCGACCGGGTAGATGGCGACCAACACCGGGATGGAGAGGCTGATGAGCTGACTCAGCCCGACGTTGGCCACTAGGATGGAGACACACCCCATCAGCAGTACCCACTTGCGGTATGTCCAGCCGGCCAGACCGTGGAAGTAGTCGGCGCTGGCGCAGAGCAGGCCGACTGCGCTGGTGAAGCAGGCCAGGGTGATGATGGCGGCCAGGATCAACTGGCCGTAGTGGCCGAACAGGCTCAATACATAGGCGTTGACGATGGCGCCGCCATTGTCGACGTTGGTCACCACGCCCGCCGCGCTGTTGCCCAGGTAGAACAGGGAGATGTAGACCGCCGAGAGGCCAACTGCCGAGATGAGGCCCGCGATGGTCAGGTACTTGAACTGGCTCGGGTAGTCCTCGATGCCCCTGCGTTGCAGCAGACCGATGATGAGGGCACCGAACATCAGCGAGCCGAGGGTATCCATGGTGTTGTACCCTTCCAGCATCCCCTTGATGAGCGGCGTATCCGTGTAGTCACCGCTGGCCTCTGGCAGGGTGCCTTGCGGGTCAACCAAGACCCCGACCGCCAGGATCAGCAACATTACCATCAAGACAGGCGTCATGTACTTGCCCACCGCATCGAGCAGCCTGCCCCGATCCAGCGATACCAGGATCACCAGCGCGAAGAAGAGCAGGCTGTAGAGCAGCAGCCCGTGTTGGCCGGCTTCGCCGAGCCAGGGTTTGAGCCCCATTTCATAAGCCACCAGCCCGGTGCGGGGGGTGGCAAAGGCCGGCCCCATGATGATGTAGATGGCGATGGCCAGCGCCGTGGCCGCCCAGGTCGGCAGATAGCGGGTCATCGCCGTCCAGCCGCTGCTGCCTTGTCCGGCGCTGCCTCTGGCAACGGCGACCAGCGTCAGCAGAGGGAGACCCACCGCCGTCAGCAGAAAGCCGACCATGGCTGGCATCAAATGTTCACCGGCCATGAAACCGGCGAGCGGTGGAAAAATGATGTTGCCTGCCCCCAGATAGAAAGCAAACGTCATAAAACCCAGTCCGAATACGTCGGACAACTTCAGTGATTTCGTCAAACCTGACCTCATCTGCCTTATCAGCTTGTTCTTGTTGATTGCACCCACTGCCTGGCAGATAACCGGATAACAATGCTTCCCTCTCCTCCACGATGAGCACATCGATAAAGGAGCACTCTTCTGAGCATAAAGAAGAGAAATTTGATCTCAATCACATATTAATATCTTGAAACAATTTAATTGGCCAGAATAAATCACCGATTAGCCAGCGGTTGGCAGCAGTGAAGGCGGTCGGCATGGCGGCAGGGGGCTGGCAGCAGGAAAGGGGTAACGGGTGGTAAAAGGCTGTTGGCAGACAAACAAAAGAGCCTGCGCAAGGCAGGCTCTTTGAGATGGGCGGGAGTGAAATCAGGCGGCTTCGGCAGCCAGTTTCTCGCCGGAGCGTACCGCCATGCCGAGGCCACAGGCCAGCAGTGTCGGCAGCAGCCAGGCCAGGCCCTTGTCGAACAGCGGCAGGAAGGCAAATGCATCCATCTTCATGCCGGCGGCGCCCAGACCGTCCAGGCAGCCGAACAGGAAGGCAACCATCAGCACGGCGCGGAACACCAGGCGCGGGCGACCGAAGTAACCCTTCAGGAAGGTGACCAGCACCAGTGCCACGGCAACCGGGTAGATGGCGACCAGCACCGGGATGGAGAGACTGATGAGCTGGCTCAGACCCACGTTGGCGACCACGGCGCAGATGACCCCCAGCAACACCACCAGCTTCTTGTAGCTCATGCCGGTCAAGTTGTGGAAGAAGTCGGAGCAGGCGGAGATCAGGCCCACGGCGGTGGTGAAACAGGCCAGGGTGATGATGGCGGCCAGGATGAACTGACCCGGCTGACCAAACAGGCTCAACACGTAGGCGTTGACGATGGCGCCGCCGTTGCTGATGTCGGTGGCGACACCGGCTGCGGTGTTGCCCAGCTGGAACAGGGAGACGTAGACCACGGACAGACCGATGGCGGAGATGATGCCGGCAATGGCCAGGTACTTGAACTGGCTCTGGTAGTCATGAATGCCTTTCTGACGCAGCAGGTCGACGATCAGGGCGCCAAACATCAGGGACGCCAGGGTGTCCATGGTGTTGTAGCCTTCCAGGATCCCTTTCACGAAGGGGCCGTTCTGATAGTCACCGGAAGAGGCCGGCATATCACCTTGAGGGGCGACGAACACACCGATGGCCAGGGTCAGCAGCAACAGCATCAGCACCGGGGTCAGGTATTTGCCGATGGCATCCATCAGCTTGCCCTGATTCATGGAGACCAGGATGGCCACGCCGAAGAACAGTACGGTATAGGCCGCCAGACCGGCCTGCCCCATGTCACCGATGAAAGGCTTGAGGCCCATTTCGTAGGCTACCAGCCCGGTACGGGGGGCTGCGAAGGCCGGACCGATGATGATGTAGATGGCGACGGCCAGTGCGGTGGCGACGCCGGCCGGCAGCAGCTTGGTCATGCCGGCCCAGCCGTTGCCTGCCTTGGCGACGGCGATGATGGTGATGAGGGGCAGACCGACGGCAGTGACCAGGAAACCCAGCATGGCAAGAGAGAGGTGCTCACCTGCCATGTAACCGGCCAGTGGCGGGAAGATGATGTTGCCGGCGCCCAGATAGAAGGCGAAGGTCATGAAGCCCAATCCGAGCACGTCGGACAATGTGAGTGATTTCGTCAAGTTCAACCTCGTCTGTCTTGTAAACTATTGCTTGTTATAGTTTTTTATTGGTCAGTGACCGATATTGTTCAGGGGTAAAAAAAAGGAGTCCCGCTTGTTTTTTCATCGCAACCAGTGGTTTGAGCTGGTCTTGAGCGGGCGCTCGTTTAGGAGTCAGCATAATGGCGTGAAAAAATAGTTCAAGACGAAATTTACATCTTCAAATAGAAGGGGCTGGTTAGTTGGATGTATCTGTCGGAATAGGTTCCATCAGCAGAATGGATCACAATTTCACCCTGCTCACACTTGTTTAATACTCTACCAAGTCGCAATAAAACACGATTTGCCTCTTTTTCCGCTCTGGTGATAACAGCTGTATAACAAACGGCGTGCAGATCATAATCTGCCGAGATGCATAAAATTTCATCGGCCATGGCCGTTGGCACGACCAGCGCAACCTCGCCGCTGGGGGCCAATAGTCGGTCACAGGCGGCCAGCAGATCCCGGCTGTCGAGGCCGCCGGTATGACGTGCCAATGCCCTGGCCGGATCGCGAAATGACTGGCCAGCCACGAAGTAGGGCGGGTTGGAGACGATGAGATCGTAAGGGGCGGCCTGATAGGTTTGAATGGCACTCTCGATGACGGTGATCCGCCCATGCCAGGGGGAGGCTGCCGCATTCTCGCGAGCCTGCCGGGCTGCATTGCTATCCAGCTCTACCGCATCGATGCGGCAGTCGGCAGGGCTGCGCTGGGCCAGCATCAGGGCGATGAGGCCGCTGCCGCTGCCAATGTCGAGCACCCGGCGGGCGTTGGTGACAGGTGCCCAGGCGCCGAGCAGGATGCCATCGGTGCCGACTTTCATGGCGCAGCGATCGTGCGCGACGTGAAATTGCTTGAAGGTAAAACCGCTGTTTCGTCCCATCCGACTCCCGTCCTGTGCCAGCGCCGCAGAAAATGGTCGGCGATTATAGCGACTAAGCCACAGTCGCCATAGGAGCCGACGACATAATCGCCTATAATCTGCCGTTTCCTTAATGACCGAGTATTGCCATGAGCCAGTCCTTTGATGATTTCGACCTGAATCCAGCCCTCAACCGGGCCTTGGCCGAGATGGGTTTCACCCGCCCCACCACCATTCAGCAGATGGTGCTGGAGCCAGCCCTGGACGGCCGCGATATTCTGGCATCCGCCCCGACCGGTACCGGCAAGACCGCTGCCTTCCTGCTGCCAGCCCTGCAGCACCTGCTGGACTTCCCGCGCCGCAAGCCGGGCCCGTGCCGCATGCTGGTGCTGACCCCGACCCGCGAGCTGGCGCTGCAGGTCACCGCCCACGCCAAGGCGCTGGCGGCTCACACCAACCTCAGCATCGAGACCATCATCGGCGGCGTCAGCCATGAAGAGCAACTGCCGGCCCTGACCAAAACCACCGACATCGTGGTGGCCACCCCGGGTCGTCTGCTCGAGTACATCGAGAAAGAGGAGTTCGAGAGCCACGACATCGAGGTGCTGGTGCTGGACGAGGCGGACCGCATGCTGGACATGGGCTTCATCAAGGATGTGAACCGCATCGTGGAAGAGGCGCGTTATCGCAAGCACACCATGCTGTTCTCCGCCACCCTGGAAGGGGCCGGTCTCGAGAAGTTCGCCAACGATATCCTGAAGGAGCCGGTGGAGCTGCACGCCGAGCCGCCCCGCAGCGAACGTCGCCCCATCACCCAGTGGGTGCACCTAGCCGACGATGCCGCTCACAAGCTGGCCCTGCTGGTGCACATCCTGAAAGATCCCGAGACCCAGAAAGCCATCATCTTCGTCAAGACCCGTGAGCGGCTGGCGGAGCTGTCCGGTCAGCTGCAGGCGGCTGGCGTCTCCTGCGCCTGGATCCGCGGCGAGATGGAGCAGAGCAAGCGCATCGAGTCGATCCGCAAGTTCCATGAAGGGGAAGTGCCCTTCCTCATCGCCACCGACGTGGCCGCCCGCGGCATCGACCTGCCCAACGTCAGCCATGTCATCAACTATGACATGCCCTACGGCGCCGATGTCTACGTCCACCGGATCGGCCGCACCGGCCGTGCCGGCAACCGTGGTTGCGCCATCAGCCTGGTGGAAGCCCACGACATGGCGATGGTCGCCAAGATCGAGCGTTACACCGAAGAGCGCCTCAAGCGTCGGGTGATCGACGAACTGCGCCCCAAACACAAGGAAGCGCGGGTGCCGGTGAAGAAGAAAAAGCCGAAGGACGACAAGAAGAAGTCGGCCAAGAAGAAAAAGAAGTAAGCCTGCCCGCCACAACGGCCATCTCCGGATGGCCGTTGTGCTATCTGCTGCCCACTCGACGGGGGCCAGAAAAGAAAAAAGCCGACGTATAAACGTCGGCCAATAAAAAGTGCTTACAACAGAGGATTCACCTATTCAGACTTGGGGATCCTGAATTTGGTTCCCTCGGGTTGTAATTAATTTTCAGCGCGTTTGAACATCAGGGTATTGGCGTCGGACTCTTCCGCTACGAAGTAGTAGCCATCGGCGTTGAACCCGGTCAGCTGCTCCACCTTGGTGAGTCTGTGCTTGATGATGTGACGGGCCATCATGCCGCGCGCCTTCTTGGCGTAGAAGCTGATGATCTTGAACTGGCCGTTCTTCTCGTCCTTGAACACCGGCGTGATGATGCGCCCCTGCAGGGCCTTGGGACGTACCGACTTGAAGTACTCGTCGGAGGCGAGATTGATCAGCACCTCGTCTCCCTGAGCGGCCAGCGCCTTATTCAGGTGGGCGGTGATGATGTCGCCCCAGAACTGGTAGAGGTCCTTGCCACGCCCGTTGTCGAGGCGGATCCCCATCTCCAGCCGGTAAGGCATCATCAGATCGAGCGGACGCAGCACCCCGTAGAGACCGGAGAGCATGCGCAAGTGTGCCTGGGCGAAGTCGAGATCTGCCTCGCTGAAATCCTCCACCGCCAGCCCAGTGTAGACATCCCCCTTGAAGGCCAGCAGCGCCTGGCGGGCGTTGGCCGGGCTGAAGTCGGGTTGCCAGTCGGCAAAGCGGGCGGCATTGAGGCCGGCCAGCTTGTCGCTGATCTTCATCAGGCTGGCGATCTGGTCCGGGCTCAGCTGGCGGGCCCGGCCGATCAGCTCGGCGGAGTGGTCCAGCAGCTCGGGTTGGGTGAAACGGGAAGTCACCAGCGGCGACTCGTAGTCCAGCGTCTTGGCCGGGGAAACCACAATCAGCATAACGATCCTTTATAGCGGTGACGCACGCCCCTCATTCATCCAGGGTGACGTTGTCGAGAGTGCCTGCACCCAGCTGCTCGCGCCCCGACAGCTTGATCAGCAGTCGCAGGTCGTTGGCCGAGTCGGCATGGGCAAGGGCCTCACTGTAGCCAATTTGGCCGGCACAGAACAGGGCGAACAGCGCCTGATCGAAGGTCTGCATGCCGAGCTCGGTGGACTTGGTCATCACCTCCTTGAGCCGGTGCATCTCCCCCTTGCGGATGATATCGGTGATGAGCGGGGTGTTGAGCAGCACCTCGAAGGCCGCACAGCGACGGCGACCGTCCAGGCTGGGCAGCAGTTGCTGGGCCACGATGGCACGCAGGTTGAAGGAGAGATCGAACAGGAACTGGCGGTGCTTCTCCTGAGGGACCAGGTGCAGGATGCGGTCCAGCGCCTGGTTGGCATTGTTGGCGTGCAGGGTGGCGAGGCAGAGGTGGCCAGTCTCGGCAAACTGCAGGGCAAACTCCATGGTCTCCTGGCTGCGGATTTCACCGATCAGGATCACGTCAGGGGCCTGGCGCAGCGAGCTTTTCAGCGCCACGTCGAACGACGCTGTGTCTATGCCCACCTCGCGCTGGGTGATCAGGCTGCGGCCGTGCTGATGCACGAACTCCACCGGATCTTCCACCGTCAGGATGTGGCCGTCCACATGCTGGTTGCGATAGCCGATCATGGCCGCCTGGGTGGTGGATTTGCCGGCGCCGGTGGCACCGACGAACAGCACTAACCCGCGCTTGGCCAGGGCGATCTCCTGCAGGATGGGGGGCAGCGCCAGCTCGTCGAAGGTGGGGATGCGGGTCTCGATACGGCGCAGCACCATGCCCGGCAGCTCCTGCTGCCAGAAGGCGCTGACCCGAAAGCGGCCAAGCTCCTCGCGGTGGATGGCGTAGTTGGCCTCCTTGGTATGCAGATAGCGCTCGAAGTGCTCCTGGCTCAGGGTCTCCTTGACCAGCGCCAGCGCCCTTGCCTTGTCGAGGGGGGCTTCTGCCAGCGACTGCAGATGGCCGTTGACCTTGAGGGTCGGCGGCGTGCCGACCGTGATGAACAGATCCGAGCCTTTGCGGGCGACCAGCTCGGTCAGCAGGACATCCAGATTCATAACGACTCCTTCCCTAGATTCGTCGTGGTTAGATGGTGTTGGGATCAACCGCCTTGGCCTTGGCATCCAGCGCCGCCACTACGCCGCGGCTTACCAATTGCTTGAGGCTCTGGTCCATGGTCTGCATGCCGTGGGTCATCCCGGTCTGGATCACCGAGTAGAGCTGGGCAATCTTGTCTTCCCGGATGAGGTTACGCACGGCGGGAATACCCATCATGATCTCGTGGGCCGCCACCCGGCCGCCACCGATGCGCTTGAGCAGGGTCTGGGAGATGACCGCCCGCAGCGACTCGGAGAGCATGGAGCGCACCATGTCTTTTTCCGCACCGGGGAAGACGTCGATGATCCGGTCGATGGTCTTGGCGGCCGACGAGGTGTGCAGGGTGCCGAACACCAGGTGGCCGGTTTCGGCCGCGGTCATGGCGAGGCGAATGGTCTCCAGGTCACGCATCTCGCCCACCAGGATGATGTCCGGGTCTTCCCGCAGCGCCGAGCGCAGGGCGTTGCTGAAGCTCTTGGTATCGCGGTGTACTTCCCGCTGGTTCACCAGGCAGCGCTTGTTCTCGTGCACGAATTCGATGGGATCCTCGATGGTGAGGATGTGGTGATGAAAGTTCTCGTTGATGTAGTTGACCATGGCCGCCAGGGTGGTGGATTTACCCGAGCCGGTCGGGCCGGTCACCAGCACCAGGCCGCGCGGGTATTCGGCAATCTTGCGAAAGATCTCCGGGGCGTCCAGATCTTCGAGGCTCAGCACCGTGCTGGGGATGGTCCGAAATACCGCGCCGGAGCCGCGCGCCTGCTGGAAGGCGTTGACCCGGAAGCGGGCGAGGTTCGGCACCTCGAACGAGAAGTCCACCTCGAAGTTCTCTTCCAGTTCCTTGCGCTGGTGGTCGTTCATGATGTCGTAGATGAGGGCGTGCACTTCCCGGTGTTCCAGGGCGGGCAAATTGATCTTGCGAACCTCGCCATCAACCCTGATCATCGGGGGAACCCCGGCCGAGAGGTGTAGATCCGAGGCTTTATGTTTTACACTGAAAGCCAATAACTCTGTGATATCCATAGATTTGTCATTCTCCCATCACAAGATCACTAACGAAACATGAACCAGATTGCCGAGCACCTGCTTCAGGTCAAGGAACGTATTGTACAAGCCGCCAGTCGCGCGGGCCGAAGCCGCGATCACATCCAGCTGCTGGCGGTCAGCAAGACCAAACCGCTGGAGGCCGTTTGCGAGGCCTATGCCGCCGGTCAGCGCCGCTTTGGCGAATCCTACGCCCAGGAAGCGGCGACCAAGATAGATACCCTGCGTGAGCAAGGGGCCTGTGCAGACATAGAGTGGCACTTTATCGGCCCGCTGCAATCGAACAAATCCAGGCTGGTGGCCGAGCGTTTCGACTGGGTGCAGAGCGTGGACAGAGAGAAGCTGATCGAACGCCTGAACAACCAGCGTCCGAGCGGGCTCGCACCGCTAAATGTCTGTCTGCAAATCAATATTAGCGGAGAGAGCAGCAAATCCGGAACGTCGGAGCAAGAGATTTTCCGCCTGGCCGAACTGGTCTCCCGCTGTGAACGGCTGCGGTTGCGTGGCCTGATGGCGATTCCGGAGCACACCAGCGACGAGGCGGTGCTGGCCGCCCAGATGGTGCGCATGCAGGCTCTGTTCACCGAGCTTGCGCAACAATACCCGGGCGTCGACACCCTCTCGATGGGGATGACCGAGGATCTCGAACTGGCGATCGGCCACGGCAGCACCATGGTGCGGGTCGGTACCGCCATCTTCGGTGCCCGCGACTATTCATGAGCAAGGGCCGGGATGCGATGCATCGGGCAGTGCTTTTTTCAGATAACAGGAGCGTTTGATGCAGCATAGAATCCTCGCCTTTATCGGGGCGGGCAACATGAGCCGCAGTATCATTGCCGGTCTGGTTCAGGCGGGCTATCCGGCCGACCGGATCATCGCCGCCAACCCCAGTCGGCCCAAGCTGGATGCGCTGGTCAACGACTACGGCATCCGCATCACCCAGGACAACGCCGAGGCGGCCCGGGCGGCGGAGGTGATCGTGCTGGCGGTCAAGCCGCAGCTGATGGCGGCCATGCTGAGCGCGCTGGTGGCACAGCTGGGCACGTTGGAGGGCAAGCTGCTCATCTCCATCGCCGCCGGCATCAAGGTGGCGCGGCTGGCCGAGATGGCGGGCGGCCACGGCCGGATCATCCGCACCATGCCGAACACCCCCTCTCTGCTGGGGCTGGGTATGACCGGGCTGTACGCCCCGCCCGGCATCGAGCAGGTCGACCGCGAGCTGGCCGAGCAGATGATGCAGGCGGTGGGCAAAACCCTCTGGGTGGAGCAGGAGTCCGCCATCAACGGCGTCATCGCCGTGGCCGGCAGTGCGCCCGCATATTTCTTCCTGTTCATGCAGGCCATCGCCGAGGAGGCCGAGGCAATGGGCTTCTCCCCCGAGCAGGCCCGCCTGCTGGTGCAGCAGACCGCTCTTGGGGCGGCCGCCATGGTGGAGCAGAATCCCGAGCTGTCGCTGCAGACCCTGCGCGAGCAGGTGACCAGCAAGGGCGGCACCACCGCCGAGGCGATCAAGACTTTCCAGCAGCAGGGACTGATGCCGCTGACGGCACACGCCATGCAGGCGGCCGTTGCCCGGGCCGGCGAAATGGAAACCCTGTTCTGAACCCGATTTCTCTTACTCTCTGTCTCAACCTGGAGCCCAGATGAACACTGCTTACTTTCTGATTAACACGATTTTTGACCTCTATCTTATGGTGGTGCTGTTGCGCGTCTGGCTGCAGTGGGCCCGCGCAGACTTCTACAACCCCATGAGCCAGATGGTGGTCAAGCTGACCAATCCGCTGGTGGTGCCGCTGCGCCGGATCATTCCCGGGTTTGGCGGGCTGGACATGGCCTCTGTGCTGCTGGCCATCATCATCGCCTTCGCCAAGCTGGCGTTGCTCAAGAGCATGAACGTGCTGCTGGCCGACTGGCTCACCCTCAGCCTGTTTGCCGGCCTGACAGTGCTGAAGAAGGCCGGCTCCATGATCTTCTGGGTGCTGCTGATCCGCGCCATCCTGAGCTGGGTCAGCCAGGGTCGCAACCCCATCGAGTACGTGATGCACCAGCTGACCGAGCCCTTCCTGGCCCCCATCCGCCGCATTCTGCCGGCACTGGGCGGGCTGGATCTCTCCGTGCTGGTCGCCTTTATCGGGCTGCAGGCCATAAACTATCTGTTGGGCGATCTGTTCGGCCAGCTGTGGTGGATGATTTGATGGCAGCCGTCCTGCGGGAAGGGGATGAGCTGATAATGCATCTGATGATCCAGCCCAAGGCAAGTCGGGATCAGATCGTCGGATTGCATGGAGAAGAGTTGAAAGTGGCCATCACGGCGCCGCCGGTGGATGGCCAGGCCAACAGCCACTTGATCAAGTATCTGGCCAAGCAGTTCAAGGTGGCCAAGGGGCAGGTTCGCATCGTGCGAGGGGAGCTGGGGCGGCACAAGACGGTCGCCATCGAGGCGCCCAGGCAGATCCCCGCCGAGGTCAGTGCCCTGCTGGACAATCAGGGTTAACACGAGAAGGATGACACCATGAAAACAGCCTGGATAAGCTGCCTGCTGGCACTGCTGCTGACCTTGCCCCTGCGGGCCGAACAGATGAAGGAACTGGGTCCCTGGCAGGTGCACTACAGCGCCTTCAACTCCAGCTTTCTCACCCCCGAGGTGGCCAAGGCCTACGGCCTGGAGCGCAGCCGCTACAACGGCATCGTCAACATCGCGGTGCAGAACAAGCAGGGGGTCGCCCAGGCGGTGGGGATCAGCGGCGAGGCCAAGAACCTCACCGGCACCATCCGCAACCTGAGCTTCCAGGAGGTCAAGGAGGGGGATGCCATCTACTACCTGGCGGTGCTGCCCTATCGCAACGAGGATACCTACCAGTTCACCCTGAAGATCATGGGGGAGGGGCAGCAACAGACGCTGACCTTTCAGCAGACCTTCTACGTCGACTGATATTGGTGCCTGTCATGCCCAGAAAAAGCCCCGAACGCAGGTTCGGGGCTTTTTTCATGACGGCGAGTCGGCCGGCGGGGTGAAGTCGTGGATCTCCCCGATCCGCGGGGTGAAGCGGGGATCCTGATCCCGGTTGTGTTCCACCCACTCCATGGCCTGACAGAAGCTCTCCCGCTTCGAGAACTCGCTGCGCACCTGATCGATGGCCCGCTCCGCGCTGCGCCGCTCCATCTTGCTGGCCTTGCGGTCGCTGAACTGCTTGTGCTGGGCCAGCATCCACTCGGTGAAGGCCTGGCGGCACTGGGCCTCGCTGGCAGCCTGGACGGGCAGGGCCGCCAGCAGGGCGATCATCAATAAATAGCGCATAACAACATCGGTGACTGAGGGGGGTGGTTGTCTGAAAGGGCGGCATTCTATGCCGAAAACTTGAGCATGAACAGGGGAAGAGAGGGAGCCGGCATGGCCGGCCCCCACAGGGTCAGTGTTTGACGAGGTAGAGCTGGCGGCTGTAGGCCACGTCTTCCGGATTGTTGATGGGATAGCCCTTGAGCCAGGGCTTGATCAGCCGGGCGTTGGTGTACTGATAGATGGGGGCGATGGGCGCCTCGTCCTGCAGTATGGTTTCGGCCTCATCGAACAGGCGGGCCCGCTCACGGGGATCCTGGCTGCTGGCAGCCTTGGCCAGCAGGGCATCGTAGCCGGCATTGGCGAAGCGGGCCATGTTGCCGCTGTGGTGGGAACCCCACAGGCCGAGGAAGGCGGACGGGTCGTTGTAGTCGGCCACCCAGGAGGAGCGGATCACCTCGAACTCCCCGCTCTGGCGGCTGTCGAGATAGGTTTTCCACTCCTGATTGGTGAGCTCGACCCGGGCCCCCAGCTTCTGTTTCCACAGGTTGGCGATGGCCAGCGCCATCTTCTTGTGTACCTCGGCCGTGTTGTAGAGCAGGGTCAGCTTGAGCGGGTTGGCCGGGCCATAGCCCGCCTCCTTGAGCAGGGCTCTGGCCTTGTCGTCCAGCTCCTGCTGACTGCTGCTGGAGAGCAGGTTGGCCTTGGGCTCGAAGCCGGCAACCACGTCTGGGGTGAAGTGATAGGCCGGTTTTTCTCCGGTGCCCAGGATCTTGCTGGCGATGAGGCCACGGTCGATGGTGTAGGAGAGCGCCTTGCGCACCCGCACGTCGTTGAGGGGCGCGCGCTGGGTATTGAAGGCGTAGTAGTAGGTGCCGAGCTGATCCGGGGCATAGACCTCGCCCGGGATCTGCTGCATCAGCTTGTGATACTGCTCCTTGGGGAAGGACTCGGTGATGTGCAGGTCGCCGGCCAGGTAGCGGTTGGTGGCCGCGCTCTCCTGATTGATGGGCACGAAGGTGACCTTGGTCAGCACGGTATGGGCGCGATCCCAGTAGTAGGGGTTGGGGGTCAGCTCCAGCTTCTCGTTCACTACCCGGTGACTCAGCACGAAGGCGCCGTTGCCGACCAGCTTGCCGGGCTGGGTCCACTGGTTGCCGTATTGCTCCATGCTGGCGCGATGCAGCGGTGACAGGCTGGGGTGGGTCAGCAGGCTCAGGAAGTAGGGCACCGGCTGGGAGAGGGTCACCTGCAGGGTATGCTGGTCGAGGGCCTTCACCCCGAGCTCTGTGGGGGGCAGCTTGCCGGCCACGATGTCGTCCACCTTGTCGAAGCGGGCCAGCTGGGCGAACCAGGCAAAGGTGGCGGCCTCCCTGGGATCCACCAGTTTGCGCCAGCCGTAGACGAAGTCGGCGGCCTGCACGGGATCGCCGTTGGACCAGCGGGCGTCCGGTCGCAGATGGAAGGTGAAGCGCTGATTGCTCTGGTTGTCCCAGCTGGCGGCTACCCCGGGCTGCACCTTGCCGTCCGGTCCCTGGGTCAGCAGCCCCTCGTAGAGATCCCGCAGTACCTGCAACTCGGGCAGGCCGACCAGCTTGAGCGGGCTCAGGCTTGCCGGCTCGTCTTTCAGATGACGCACGACGGCCTGTTCGGCGGCGAGCTGGGTGCCGGGTGGAACATCGGCAGCCTGGACACAGGCACAGCCCAGCAGGGCCAGCAGGGGACTCCATCCTTTCATGATTGATCCTTCAAATAGTGTGAAGCGGGGTGAAAACTCGGCGAGAAGTGATCGCCGACAGACGGGAAATCATGATATCCCGTTTGCTGGTCAGACCGCCAGTATGAGTCCCTTGGATGAGGGGACTCCCCGGCATCTTATTTGACCCGCCATTCGGGCAGAGGAGTAAGCAATGAGAACATGGATCCTGTTGGCCCTGGCCATTAGTCAAGGGGCCTGGGCGCTGGCGCCGTGTGAGCGCGAGAGCCAGGTTGGCAGCTGGTGCGAGGTGAACATAGATCAGCTGCATCCGACCCAGGGCGGCGTGGGCCAGATCCAGGTCGACAACACCCAGGCCGAGCTGGCGGGCAAGAGCGCAAAGCAGCTCGACAAGTTGATGAAAAAGAAAGAGATCCCCATCGTCATTGCGCCCGATGGCGGTTACTGGCTGGTGGACAGGCACCATCTGACCAAGGCGCTGTGGCAGTCTGGCGTGAAGCAGGTGCGGGTCAAGGTGATCGCCAGGTTGCAGGACAAGGAGAACTTCTGGAGCCAGATGCAGTGCAACCACTGGGCCTGGCTCAAGGATGAAAAGGGCGGCGCACTGACGCCGCAGCAACTGCCGGCCCACATCGGCGAACTGCCGGATTACCCCTACCGGACGGTGGCCGGGCTGCTGCAGGATGCGGGCTATTTCGACAAGCGGGAGCAGGTCTACTTCGTCGAGTTTGCCTGGGCCAGCTGGCTCGGCCAGCAGATGGACTGGTTGCCGGTCGACAGCGCCAATCTGGCGGATCGCCTCTATCAGGCCAAGCGGCTGGCATGCAGCAGCAAGGCGGCGGATCTGCCCGGTTATCCGGGCAAGCAGTGCCGGGTCAATCAGTCGCGCAGCGGCAACTGAGCGGGTAGCCGCTATCAAAGCAATTGCGGGGGGCCTATGCCCCCCGCTTCGTCATGATGGCTGCAGGGCCTGCTGCCAGTGCGCGGCGGCCTGTTCCAGCAGGGCCACTTCGCCTTGCTGGATCAGCGGCAGCAAGGCCTGCACCTGGGCATCCGGCCACTCCCACCAGGCCAGCGCCTGCAAGCGGGCGATCTCCTCCTCAGCAAAGCGCATCCTGATCACTTTGGCCGGGGTACCAGCCACCATGGCATAGGGCGGCAGATCCTGATTGACCAGGGCGCGCGCCGCTATGATGGCCCCGTCGCCGACGGTGACCCCCGGCATGATCATGGCGTCCATGCCGATCCAGACATCGTTGCCGATGCGGGTGTCGCCGGCAGGGCGATAGCTGCGCTGGAGGGCATCGAGATCGGCAAACGGATAGGTGCTGATGAAGTCGGCATTGTGGGTGTGGTTGCCGCCCATCAGGATCTTCACCCCGGCGGCTATTTGCACATAGTCGCCGATATGAAGCTGATCGATGTGCCAGAGCGGCTCCCAGCCGGTCTCTGGGTTGCGGCTGAAGCTGTCGCCGTGCAGATAGCGCACGGCGGCCTCTTCAAACGGGCCGTCCCAGGCGCCGGAGTAGTAGCTGTGGCACCCCTTCAGGTGGATATTGGGGTTGCTCACCGTCAGGTGCAGGTACTCGACCTGCGACCAGTGTTGGCAGGGTTTCATGGTTGTCTCCTCGTTCAAATGGATAGGGTGGATGGCGCGAGGAGCGCAGCTAATAGATCCAGACCAGCAGGCGGGGCACGCACAGGGTCGAGCAGCCCAGATCCTGGGGCAAACGGGGTCGCAGCATGGAGTGTGCGGGTCCTGAAGGGCGGATCGGCATGGTAAGCCATATGGGGATGGGGGCCAAGCCAAGCATCGCTATCTGGTCAAAACCTGCACGAAATATCGGGTTGATATTCATTCTCAACTGGGCATGATAAAAGTCCCACCCATCAACCTGGGAGATCGGCATGACCCATCAAATCTGGCAGCGTTACATGCTGGAGGCTGAAAACGCACTGGGCGCGGGCGCGCTCGGGACCGCCATCTGCCTCTATCAGCAGGCCCTCGCCGAGGTATACGAACTGAGTGACGGTGAGCTTGATGAATTGGCCAGCATGCGGGTGGCCACCTGCCACCGGCTGGCCGACTTCTGGCGCGCCATGGAGGAGCCGGCCTACGAGCTGCGCTACCTCAAGCTGGCCTCCGAGCTGGTGACGGCGTTGGTACCCCAGTGCCCGAACCAGGAGTGCGAATCCCTCATCAGCGAACTGGGTTGCTGTCGGGCGGCGCTGCTCTCTTTCCTCAAGCGCCACCCCAATCCCGACATCGCCCGCTTGATCCAATTGCAGGATCAGGTGCAGGGCTGCGAGCTGATCGGCCGTTTTCGCCTCAACTGAGGGTCATTTACGGCCTTTGAGGCGCTGGGCGATCCGCGTTTGTGCCTCTTCCCCCTGCAGGGCGAGGGAGAAGGCGCGCGCCTCCAGATCGATGACGAAGTGCACCGCCTGCCTGAGCTCCTGCTTGAGCAGCGCCTTGCTCTTTTGCAGCGCCTTCGGCGCCTTGGCCGCCAGCTTCAAACCCTGCTCCCGAGCAAAGGGGAGCAGGGCTTCGGCCGCCAGCACCCGGTTGGCGAGCCCCAACCGCAGTGCCTCGTCGGCATCGATGGCTTCGGCCAGCAGCAACAGCTCCGCCGCCTTCAAGTTGCCCACGCTGCGCGGCAGCAGCAGGCTGGAGGCAAACTCCGGCACCAGCCCCAGCTCGACGAAGGGCAGTTGCAGGCGGGCATTGTCGGCCAGATAGACCAGATCGCAGTGCAGCAGCAGGGTGGTACCGATGCCGACCGCCGCACCGCCGACCGCGGCGATCACCGGTTTCGGGAAGTCGGCCAGGGTGTGGAGGAACTGCAAGATGGGATCGTCGGCCTCCAAGGCCTCTTTCCCCACGAAGTCGGCCAGATCATTGCCGGCGGTAAAGCAGTCGCTCTGCCCCTGGATGAGCAGGGCATGGATGGCGTCATCTTCCGTCGCTTGTCGCAAGGCGTCGGTGAGCCCACGATACATGGCGGTATTGAGGGCATTGCGCTTGTCGGGACGATTGAGGGTCAGGGTGAGCAAGCCATCCTGCTGCTCGACAATGATAATGGGGTCCATGTCTAAATCCTTGTTATTGCTGGCTGTCAAAAGCTTACCACTGCGGTAATCTTTGCGGCGTTTAACAACATCATAAAAGGATTTCAACCATGTTTAAACGTGCGTTCTATTCCCTGCTGGCCCTGGGGCTGGCTGCTCCCGCCCTGGCCAAGGTCGAGGCCGTCGACGGCTATGTGCGCCTGCTGCCGCCGGGCTCGCCCAACACCGCCGCCTTTCTGGTGCTGAAGAATGATGCGGATCAACCGGTCAAGCTGGTGGCTGCCGCCTCGCCCGAGGTGGGCCGCGCCGAGCTGCACACCCATCTGCACGAGAACGGTGTGATGAAGATGCGCCAGGTCGAGAGCATAGAGGTGCCGGCCAAGGGCGAAGTGGCGCTCAAACCCGGCAGCTTTCATATCATGCTGTTCGAGGTACGCGAGCTCTCCCAGGGCACCCCTTTTCCGCTGACATTGACCATGGATGATGGCCAGAAGCTGGAGTTGAGCCTGCCGGTGAAGCCGATTGAACCCATGGCCGGCATGCAGCACTGACATTAATGGACGCTTGTTCAGTTTTTTACACTGTGTATTCCCGTCGCACTGGGTAAAATGATGGCCTTTCCAGTCCATAGATAGAGAGTGACGTGATGAAGAAGACCTTGATTGCCGGTTGCGTACTGGCCCTGTTCAGCCAGGCAGCCATGGCTGCCGATGACTGGCGTTTCGCTGCCGGTACCGATGTATGGAATGCTCAGGGCAGCGGCCAGATCAACGGTGTCGGGGCCAACGGCAGCTACGACGAGAACTACAACTGGAGCGGCTACCTGCAACTGGAGCACGGCATCATCCTGCTGCCCAACGCCAAGTTCGAGATCTCCGATTTCGGTACCAGCGGCGGCGCCCTCAACAACGATCTGATGGCTTATGACCTGAGCCTCTACTATCGCCTGTTCAACAACGACCTGTTCCAGATCGATCTGGGTCTGACCGGTCGTCGCTACGATGGTGATTTCAACACCCAGCACTACTCCTATGACAAGGACGTGCTGATGGCCTACACCGGCGCCGAAGTGCGCATCCCGGGTACTGGCTTTGCCGCCTTCGGTGATGCCCGCGTGCAGGATGCCGACAACTACGACTACCGTCTGGGTGGCTCCTACAAGTTCGCGACCGTACCGCTCAAGGTGCGTGCCGGCTGGCGTGATGCGAGCATGGACTTCGACCGCGTTGACCAGCGGGTCGACGGCTGGTTCATCGGTGGCGAATTCACCTTCTAATACCGGCAACGGCTGATGACGATGGCCCTATCATCCCGATGGCGGCATCCGACGAGGAAAGAGCATGGGTCATATCATAGTGACGGGGGCGGGGTCCGGTCTGGGCCGGGCGCTCACCATAGGTCTGGTTGAACGCGGTCATCAGGTCTCCATGATGGGGCGTCGTTATCAGAGGCTGCAGGAGCAGGAGGAGTTGCTCGGCAAGGCGGTGATCGGCATCGCCGCCGATCTGGCACACCACGAGGAAGTGGACGTGGCGTTTGCCGCTGCGGTGGAGTGGGGCGGCCTGCCCGAGCTGGTGCTGCACTGCGCCGGCGTGGGCGAGTTCGGCCCGGTCGGCGTCTATACCGCCGAGCAGATCCGCCGGGTGGTGGAGAGCAACCTCATCTCCACCATTCTGGTGGCCCAGCAGACGGTGCGCCTCATCGGCGACAAGGGCGGTGTGCTGGCCAACGTGCTCTCCTCCGCTGCCCAGGTGGGCAAGGCCAACGAGAGCCTCTACTGCGCCTCCAAATGGGGCATGCGCGGTTTTCTGGAGTCGTTGCGGGCCGAGCTGAAAGGCTCGCCGCTGCGGCTGGTGAACCTCTATCCGAGCGGGATCCGCAGTGAATTCTGGGACAACTCGGATCATGTGGACAGCAGCGGCTTCATGACCCCGGAAGACGCCGCCGCCTACATGCTGGATGCGCTGGAAGCCAGAAGTAGCTGCCATGTGACCGATCTCTTCATCGGCCGCAACTAGTTGCGGCCAGCCTCGCCTCTGCCCTGCGGCAGAAAACAAAAAGCGCGCCTAATGGCGCGCTTTTTTATGGGGGCAAGGGGGCGTAATTAACGGCCCAGCTTGGCCTTGAGCAGGGCAACGATGTCGCTGATCGCCACTTCCTGCTTCTCGCCAGTGCGGCGGCACTTGTACTCCACCACGCCGTTGTCCAGACCGCGATCGCCGATGACGATGGCGTGCGGCACACCCAGCAGCTCCATGTCGGCGAACATCACGCCCGGGCGCTCTTTACGGTCATCGAACAGCACATCCACACCGGCGGCTTTCAGCTCGGTGTAGAACTGCTGAGCCTGCTCGGCCACGCGCTCGGACTTGTGCATGTTCATCGGCACGATGGCCACTTCGAACGGGGCGATGGCTTCCGGCCAGATGATGCCGTACTGGTCGTTGTTCTGCTCGATGGCGGCAGCCACCAGGCGGGAAACCCCGATACCGTAGCAACCCATCTCCATGGTGACGGACTTGCCGCCCTCGTTCAGCACGCTCGCCTTCATGGCTTCGGAGTACTTGGTACCCAGCTGGAAAATGTGGCCCACTTCGATGCCGCGCTTGAGCAGCAGCTTGCCCTGGCCGCACGGACTCGGGTCGCCTTCTACCACGTTGCGCAGGTCGGCAACTTCGTAAGCGGTGATGTCGCGATCCCAGTTGGCACCGGTCAGGTGGAAGCCGGTCTCGTTGGCGCCACAGACGAAGTCCGCCAGATGGGCGGCGCTGCGATCGGCGATGATGCGACCGGCAAAGCCGACCGGACCGATGGAGCCTGCGTCGCAACCGGCGGCAGCCTTGATCTGCTCGTCGTTGGCGAAGGTCAGCGGGTTGGCAACACCCGGTAGTTTCTCGGCCTTGATTTCGTTCAGCTCGTGATCGCCACGCAGAACCAGCGCGATGACGGCCTGTTTGCCGTGCTCGTCCTCTTCGCCCAGCACCAGCAGGGTCTTGGCGATGGCGCTCGGTGCCACGTTCAGGAAGGCGGCCACTTCGTCGATGGTGTGGACGGCCGGGGTAGCAACCTTGGTCAGGGCCGCGGTGGCGGCAGGGCGCTCGCCAGCCGGTGCCAGCGCTTCGGCCATCTCGATGTTGGCGGCGTAATCTGATGTATCGGAGAAGGCGATCAGATCTTCACCGCTCTCGGCCAGCACCTGAAATTCGTGGGAACCGGTACCACCGATGGAGCCGGTATCGGCCTGCACCGGACGGAAGTTCAGCCCCATGCGGGTGAAGGCGGCGCAGTAGGCGGCGTGCATCCGCTCGTAGGTTTCGATCAGCGAAGCCTTGTCGATGTGGAAGGAGTAGGCGTCCTTCATCAGGAATTCGCGACCGCGCATCACGCCGAAGCGGGGACGCACTTCATCGCGGAACTTGGTCTGGATCTGGTAGAGGTTGAGCGGCAGCTGCTTGTAGCTATTCACTTCGTAACGCACCAGCGAGGTGATCACCTCTTCGTGGGTCGGACCCAGCACGAAGGGGCGGTTGTGACGGTCGGTCAGACGGCACAGCTCGGGACCGTAGTCATCCCAGCGGCCGGACTCCTGCCACAGCTCGGCGGGCTGCACCACCGGCATGGAGACTTCGATGGCACCAGCATTGTTCATCTCTTCGCGAACAATGTTCTCGATTTTTTTCAGAACCCGCAGACCGGACGGCAGCCAGGCATACATGCCGGAGGCCAGTTTGCGGATCATGCCGGCGCGCAGCATCAGCTGATGGCTGACGATCTCGGCATCGGACGGGGTTTCCTTGAGAGTGGAAAGCAGATATTGGCTGGTACGCATCGCGGTAGACCTTAGCTAAGACGGGCGGCTGGGCCCTGGATAATTTCAAGAGCGGAATTTTAACAGGCCGGACCCTGCGGCCCAAGGGCTAAATTCGTACTACGGGAGAAAGCGGGGGCATCGCCCCCGCGTTGGTCAGACCCGAAATTGCGACAGCAGGCGCTGTTGCAGCAGGCTGGCCTGATGCAGGGAGGAGGCGAGCTGCAGGCACTCCTGCGCCTCCTGCTCGCCGGTCTGGGCCTGCAGGCTGATGCCGGAGACCTTGTCCGAGGTGTGGCTGAGGGTATGGGAGAGCTGGCCGGTGGCATCCGCTACCTGTTGCACCATGTCCGCCAGATGGTCGATGGCCTCTTCCACCTTGAACAGGATCTGCCTGGTGTTGTCGGAGTCCTCCATGCCGGATTCCACCGTCTTCAGATTGCGCTGCATCATCAGATAGGCTTTCTCGGTCTGTTGCTGGATGTTGTTGATCACCTCGGTTATTTCGGCGCTGGAGGAGGCGGTGCGATTGGCCAGGGTGCGCACCTCGTCGGCCACCACGGCAAAGCCGCGACCCATTTCGCCGGCCCGGGCCGCCTCGATGGCGGCGTTGAGCGCCAGCAGGTTGGTCTGCTCCGAGATGCTGCTGATGGTGGAGATGATCTGGCCAATCTGGCTGGCCTGCTCCTTGAGGGCGTTGATGGCGTTGGCGCACTCGCCCACTTCCACCACTACCCGCTGCATGCCGTTGCTGGCGGAGGTCACGTATTGGCTGCTCTCGGCGGTGAGCTGGCGCACCTCGTTGGCGTTTTGCGCCGCCAGGCTGCAGTTGTCCGAGATGGAGGTGGCGACCTGGACCATCTGCTCGCTGTCGTGGTGCAGTGCCTGGGCGTGTTCGGCGGTCTGGCGGCTGCTCTGGCTGATGGCTTCGACCCGGTTGACCGAGGTGTGGACGTGCTCGCTGATGTGCTGGTTGTTGTCCATGGTGGAGCTGATCATCTTCTGCAGTTTCTCGATGAAGCGATCCACGCTGCCGGCCAGCGAGCCAATCTCGTCGTCGCGCTTGAGATTGATGCGGGCATTGAGGTCGCCTTCTCCTGCCGCGATATCCTGCATGCGTTGATTGACCTGCAGCAGGGGTTTGACGATGGTGCGCACCAGCCAGAAGCCGCACAGGGTCACGAGCAGCAGGCTCAACAGCAGACCTCCCAGCAGCAGGTTCTTGGTGTGGCTGATGATGCTGTTGAGCTGGTTTACCTGATCTTCGACCGTGGCATCCCCCTTGGCTTCGACCTCGACCAGTTGCTGCTTGAGCTGGTCGGCGCTGCGTTCATAGTTGACCAGTTGACCCTGATACTCGCTCAGTGCCGCCATCCACTGCACCATCAGCCGCTGCACCTCGGTTTGCAAGGTGCGGTACTGGGTTGCCAGCGACTGGCCGGCAAATTCCCCTTCGCCGGGTACATCAAACATACCGCTGCCCAGCATGGCGTCGACTGCCTCTTGATAGAAGCGGGTCGCCTCCTTCATCTCGGCCTGGATGGCGGGGGTAGGGCCTTCGCTCTGCATCTTCTCCAGCGCATAGAGCTGGCGCAAGAAGCCGATGTTGGCCTCCATGCCGCCATCGGCGGCATGCCAGCGGGTAGCCAGACCGCCATTCCAGCTGATGGCCTGATCCGGCGACTGGGTCAGGCTCTCGACCGTGCCGTCCCCCACCACCTCAAACTGGGTCGAGAGGCGGGACATGTGCTCCGAGCTGGCGCGCAGCGCCTGATCGACGCTGGTAAAGGCCCGGTAGAGTGCCAGCAACTGCTCCTGTTGCTGCTGATAGGCCAGATGCTGCTGCTCCATCGCGCTGATGGCGGTAGCGTCGATCAGCCGGCCTTCCCCCACCCGGCGCATGGCATCGGCGGTGGCCGCTCTGGCGCGTTGCAGCTCCGGCTCGTCGAGCGGCATGCCTCTGAGCATCTTCTGGATGTAGAGCGACTGGTTGCCGAGCTCGATGGATCCTTCCATGGCGCCATCGGCAGTCTGCCAGGCGGCGCCCAATACATAGGAGAGCAGATCCGCCAGTCGCTGGCTGCCATACCAGCCGACGATGCCCATCCCCAGCGTGCAGCTGAGCAGAATGGTCAGCCCGAGATTCGATGTGGTGACAATTTTCATGATGCAGGACCTTCCTTGGCTCCGAACAAACCCAATTCAGTGTTTTATCAATGGCAGGAATCCGCCATTCCCGATGAAAAATAAAGTTGTTTCCATGCCCGGATCCAAGCATGGCTGGCAACAGGCGAACGTGCCGAGAATCCGCCCCGATCCTCACCGCCCTATGCTGGATACTTATCCAGTTATTCTTTATGCTATGAGCCAATTTACAGATAGCTGGTTTGGCGAGGAGAGAGCCGTGATTGGTCGCTTGAGAGGCGTAGTCATTGAGAAACAACCCCCCGAGGTACTGCTGGAGGTCGGGGGCGTGGGCTATGAGGTACAGATGCCCATGAGCTGCTTCTATGATCTGCCCGAGATCGGCAAGGAGGCGACCATCCACACCCACTTCGTGGTGCGGGAAGATGCCCAGTTGCTCTATGGCTTCAATCACAAGCAGGAGCGGGCGCTGTTTCGCGAGCTGATCAAGACCAACGGGGTCGGTCCCAAGCTGGCGCTGGCCATCCTCTCCGGCATGACCGCCACCCAGTTCGTGCTGAGCGTCGAGCGCGAAGAGATCAGCTCCCTGGTCAAGTTGCCGGGAGTAGGCAAGAAGACCGCCGAGCGGCTGGTGGTGGAGATGAAGGACCGGCTCAAGGGCTGGGTCAGCCACGATCTCTTCTCGCCGGCCGAGATCACTCTGCCTGCCAGAGAGAGTGCCCTGCGAGCGCCGGATTCGAGCGAAGAGGCAGCCAGCGCGCTGGTGGCGCTTGGCTACAAGCCGCAGCAGGCCAGCCAGATCGTCAGCAAGGTCGCTGCCGATGGCATGTCGGTGGAAGATATCATCCGTGAAGCACTGCGCAGCCTGGTGTGAGGTAGACAATGATTGAAGCGGATCGTCTCATCTCCGCCTCCGGCGGGCGAGAAGAGGAAGTCATCGATCGGGCCATCCGGCCCAAGCTGCTGGCCGATTACACCGGTCAGGATCCCGTCTGCGAGCAGATGGAGATCTTCATCGCGGCGGCGCGCCAGCGCGGCGAGGCGCTCGATCACCTGTTGATCTTCGGCCCGCCGGGGCTTGGCAAGACCACGCTGGCCAACATCGTGGCCAACGAGATGGGGGTCAACATCAAGACCACCTCCGGCCCGGTGCTGGAGAAGGCCGGTGATCTGGCGGCGCTGCTCACCAACCTCGAACCAAACGACGTGCTGTTCATCGACGAGATCCACCGCCTCAGTCCGGTGGTGGAGGAGGTGCTCTATCCGGCGATGGAAGATTACCAGCTCGACATCATGATTGGGGAGGGGCCCGCCGCCCGTTCCATCAAGCTCGATCTGCCACCCTTCACCCTGATCGGTGCCACGACCCGGGCTGGCTCCCTCACCAGTCCGCTGCGGGATCGTTTTGGCATAGTGCAACGGCTCGAGTTCTACAACGTCAAGGATCTGACCGACATCGTCGCGCGCAGCGCCCGTTGCCTCGGGCTCGACATGACGGAAGACGGTGCATTGGAGGTGGCGCGTCGTTCGCGCGGTACGCCGCGAATTGCTAACCGTTTGTTGCGCCGGGTGCGCGATTTTGCCCAGGTGAAATCTGACGGCCGCATCGATGGACCCATAGCGGCCCGAGCTATGGACATGCTGGACGTGGATAATGAAGGCTTCGACTTCATGGACCGCAAGTTATTGTTGGCTGTGATAGACAAGTTTCTGGGCGGGCCGGTGGGGCTCGACAACCTGGCGGCTGCCATCGGGGAGGAGAAGGACACTATCGAGGATGTACTCGAGCCTTATCTGATCCAGCAGGGCTATCTGCAACGTACACCCAGAGGGCGGATCGCGACACCAAGAGCTTATGCGCATTTTGGCCTGCAACGGCCAGATGAAGGGTGAAAATAGCTGATTGAACAAAAAACCGCCGCCAGAGGCGGTTTTTTGTTATCCGGGTAAAAAAAAGCCCACTGCGGATGCGGTGGGCAAAGACAATTCAGGATGGATGTTCACAGACAGTGAGTGCGTCTGGAGACAGACCGGTAAAAAAACAGAGGAGCCGTCGCGAGGCCTCAGAGTCGGTTCATTTGATAGAGCTGCACGAACGAAAGCTTGTAGTAACGGATGGTTTTAGCAACAAACTTTTTCATCTTTGATTCCAATAAACAGGTTCGAAATGTTCATCGAATACGTACCGGGAACCCAGATTGACCGGCCTGTATCCAAGGGTATGCCCTCACTGCGAGGCGCATTGTAGGAGCTCTATCGGACTCGGACAAACAAGAAAAATTACCTATCTCAGATTAGATTAACTAATCATTTTGCCGGCTTGTGGAATTAGCATGAACATGCGTTTTTAGTGGTTTTTAATTAGTTTTATTCGGACCCGGCACAGCCACAGGAAACATTATGAAAACGACCTTGTCAGTTGTTTTTTAACAGAACCATTACTAATTGGTGATAAATATAAATTTGATTTAAATCAATGATTTGCGATCTTTGTTTTTTTGTGATGCAGCTCTCTAAAATAAATCTCATCGGTCGTTAAAATGCCTTTAAAAGGCATGTATTCATGATGGTTTTACATTGATTTCAATCAAATAAAGGTGATATAAAACGCAGGTCATTATGGGCGGGAATAAAGCAAGCTGGATTGTTTTGTAATTGTTAAACATTAGCTTTTTTTGTTCCCTATTATTGCCTTGTTGTTAATGTGGTGGCAGTCGAATCCGGTCGTCAGTGCAAAACTGGAACATGACCGATAATTCGGGGACTTCCAACGGAAGCTTTGTCCTTAAAACTTAAAATAGCCGTGCCAATAATCGGTGAGGAAACATCATGATTGCTGAGCATGTGGTAGACCTATCGCGGTTCCAATTCGCTGCGACGGCCCTTTATCACTTCCTGTTTGTGCCCCTGACGCTCGGAATGGCCTTCATTCTGGCGATCATGGAGTCTGTCTATGTGATGACCAACAACCCTGTCTACCGGGACATGACCAAGTTCTGGGGCAAGTTGTTTGGTATCAACTTTGCCCTTGGGGTCACCACAGGGCTGACCATGGAGTTTCAGTTCGGTACCAACTGGGCTTACTACTCCCACTACGTCGGCGATATCTTCGGGGCCCCGCTGGCCATCGAAGGCTTGATGGCCTTCTTCCTGGAATCCACCTTCGTCGGTATGTTCTTCTTCGGTTGGGATCGCCTCTCCAAGCGTCAGCACCTGGCTGCGACCTGGCTGATGGCACTGGGGACCAACCTCTCCGCCCTCTGGATTCTGGTGGCCAACGGCTGGATGCAGAACCCGGTCGGTGCCGAGTTCAACTTCGAATCCATGCGGATGGAGATGGTGAGCTTCGCCGAGCTGGTGTTCAACCCGGTTGCCCAGGTCAAGTTCGTGCATACCGTCGCGGCCGGCTACACCACGGGCGCCATGTTCGTGCTGGGTATCTCTTCCTACTACCTGCTGAAGAATCGTGATGTGGCCTTTGCCCGTCGCTCCTTCGCCATCGCAGCCGCTTTCGGCATGGCTTCCATCCTCTCCGTGCTGATCCTCGGTGACGAGTCCGGTTACGAGACCGGTGAAGTGCAGAAGGTGAAACTGGCGGCCATCGAGGCCGAGTGGAACACCGAGCCGGCACCTGCCTCCTTTACCCTGTTCGGCATTCCGAATCAGGAAGAGATGCGGACCGACTACGCCATCAAGATCCCCTATGCGCTCGGCATCATCGCTACCCGTTCCCTGGATGGTCAGGTCACCGGCCTCAAGGATCTGAAGAGCGAGCATGAGCTGCGCGTGCGCAACGGCATGACCGCCTACGACCTGTTGACCAAGCTGCAATCCGGCGACAAGTCCGACGATACCCGTGCCCGCTTCGATGAAGTGAAGCAGGATCTGGGCTACGGTCTGCTGCTCAAGCGCTACACCAACAACGTCACCGATGCCTCCGACGAACAGATCAAGGCTGCCGTGGATGACTCCATCCCGCAGGTTGCGCCGCTGTTCTTTGCCTTCCGCATCATGGTTGCCTGCGGCATGCTGATGCTGCTGCTGATCGGTCTGGCCTTCTATGACAGCACCCGTCACAAGATCGGCGAGCGCAAGTGGCTGCTCAAGGCACTGCTGTACGGTATCCCCTTGCCCTGGATCGCCATCGAGTGTGGCTGGTTCGTCGCTGAGTATGGCCGTCAGCCCTGGACCATCGCCGAAGTGCTGCCGACCTCCGTCTCTGCATCCAATGTGCCGGCGTCCGAGATCTGGTTCTCCCTGATCGGGATCTGCCTGTTCTATACCGTACTGCTGATCATCGAGATGTACCTGATGTTCAAGTACGCGCGTCTGGGCCCAAGCAGCCTGAAGACGGGCAAGTACCACTTCGAACAGAGCAAGGCATAAGGAGAGTAACCCATGTTTGATTACGAAATGTTGCGTCTGGTCTGGTGGGTGCTGGTCGGTGTCTTGCTGATCGGTTTCGCCATCACCGACGGCTTCGATATGGGGGTGGGCGCACTGCTCCCCTTCGTCGGCAAGAAGGATGTCGAGCGTCGGGTGATGCTCAACACCATGGGCCCGCACTGGGAAGGTAACCAGGTATGGTTGGTGACTGCCGGTGGTGCCCTGTTTGCCGCCTGGCCCATGGTCTATGCCGCAGCCTTCTCCGGCTTCTACATCGCCATGATCCTGACGCTGATGGCCCTGTTCTTCCGCCCGGTCGGTTTCAAGTACCGTTCCCTGCGTGAAGACGCCAAGTGGCGCAGCAACTGGGACTGGGCGCTGTTCGTCGGCAGTGCTGTGCCGCCCATCGTGTTCGGCGTGGCATTCGGCAACCTGCTGCAGGGCGTACCGTTCGACTTCAACCAGTTCATGATGCTGACCTATCACGGCAACTTCTTCGGTCTGCTCAATCCGTTCGGTCTGCTGGCTGGTCTGGTGAGCCTGTTCATGCTGGTCACTCAGGGGGCGACCTGGCTGATGATGAAGACCGACGGTGAAGTGCTGGCCCGCTCCCGCACTGCCGCCATGATCTGCTCGCTGCTGACGCTGGTGCTGTTCGGTCTGGCCGGTTTCTGGGTCAGCGGCATGGAAGGCTATGTGGTGGTCAAGGCGGCCGCGACCGATGCCGTTTCCAATCCGATGAACAAGGAAGTGGTGCGTCAGGCCGGAGCCTGGATGAACAACTACAGCCTCTATTCCTGGATGGTTGCAGCACCTGTGCTGGGTCTGGCCATGAGCCTGCTGACCGCGCTGTTCGCCAAACTGAACAAGGGCTGGCTGGCGTTCACTACCTCCTCCCTGGCGGTTGCCGGCGTGATCCTGACTGCAGGCTTCTCCATGTTCCCGTTCGTGATGCCTTCCAGTCTTGAGCCGTCACTGAGCCTGACCATGTGGGATGCCACAGCCTCCTTCAACACCCTCAAGGTGATGACGGTGGCGGCAGCCATCTTTGTACCGATTGTGCTGGGTTATACCCTGTGGACCTACATCAAGATGTTCGGCCGGGTGACCAGCAAGCACATCGAAGACAACCAACAATCGCTCTACTAAGAAGGTGCCCTGATATGTGGTATTTCACCTGGATCCTGGGTCTGTTGCTGGCTTGCGCATTCGGCATCATCAATGCGCTCTGGCTGGAGCACACCGAAAACATGGATCGCCAGATCGATGAGAACAAGTGATCGACTCGCCTGGTTGGCCGCTCCATTGGAGCGCCAACCCTGGCAGGGGTTGATGCTGTTGGCGGCGGCCCTGTTGGCCGTCGCCATTTTACAGGCTCCCAACCTGGTGGCCGCCAATACCAGCGAGCACGGGCTCTGGCTCGCGCCCTGGCTGATGTGGGCGGTCTGTTGTGGCGTCATGCACGGGCTGGGATTTCATCCCCATAGTCTCATCGGTCGTGTGCTGTTTTGCCCCTGGCTCGCCTGGCCCAGTTTGTTATATGGGCTCTGGTTGACCCAAGGCTATTTCCTTTCATAAAAAACGGGGGGAGGCAGGATTTCCCTGCTTCCCCCTGCTTCTTTCCTATTCAGCCCTGCGCTATGATAGCCCCCCATCTGACTGTCGAATGGATCACAGATTGTTATGGGGGAAGTCTCTGAGTTTCCGGTACGGGTCTACTACGAAGACACCGATGCCGGGGGCATCGTCTACAACGCCAATTATCTCAAGTTTATGGAACGTGCTCGCACCGAGTTCCTGCGCTGCGGCGGCATCGAACAGGATGTCATGCTGCGCGACGGGTTCGCGTTTGTGGTGAGTCGAACAGAGATCGATTTCCGCTCGGCGGCCCGATTTAATGAGCTTTTGACTGTATTAACGCAAGTGACTGAAGTGAAACGCGCCTCCATGCGTTTTTCACAACGGATACTGGCGGCTGATGGACGACTGATCACCCAGGCCATGGTACAGATAGCCTGTGTCAGTCATCCGCATATGAAACCTGTTGCAATACCTGAAAATGTGAAGGGAGTGCTGTTAAGTGCACGCTGAAATTTCGTTTATTGGCCTGTTTTGGCAAGCCAGCCTGCTGGTAAAACTGGTCATGATGACCCTGATGGGTATGTCGGTAGTCTCCTGGGCGCTGATCATCCAGCGTTCCAAGGCCATCAAGGCAGCCAATCTCGCATCGGAGCAATTTGAAGACAGATTCTGGTCCGGGGTCGATCTGAACCGTCTCTACCAGGAGTCCTCCTCCCGTCGCGACGACATCGAAGGCATGGAAGACATCTTCTACTCCGGCTTCAAGGAGTACGCCCGTCTGCTCAAGGCCGGTGCCCGTGGTCAGGATGCAGTGATGGACGGTACTTACCGTGCCATGCGGGTCTCCCTTTCCCGTGCCGTGGACGAACTGGAATCCAACCTGCCGGTGCTGGCGACCATCGGCTCCATCAGCCCCTACATCGGTCTGTTTGGTACCGTCTGGGGGATCATGAACGCCTTTATCGCCCTGGGTCAGGTACAGCAGGCCACCCTGCAGATGGTGGCACCCGGTATCGCGGAAGCGCTGATCGCCACCGCCATGGGTCTGTTTGCCGCCATCCCGGCCGTTATCTTCTACAACCGCTTCTCCAACAAGGTCGAGCGGCTGGAAAACGCCTACGCCAACTTCATGGACGAGTTTACAACCATTCTGAACCGTCAAATTGCTCAGCAGCAGGGTGATCAGTAATGCAAACCTATCAGCGGATCCGGCGCAAGAAGGTGGCCGAGATCAACGTGGTTCCCTATATCGACGTCATGCTGGTGCTGCTTATCATCTTCATGGCGGTGACGCCCGTGATCACGCAAGGGGTCAAGGTTGACCTGCCGCAGGCGGAATCCGAGCAGTTGCCGGAAGATGCCAAGCCGCCCTTCATCGTGAGCGTCAACACCGAAGGTGAGTACGTCATCAAGGCCGGCGAGGCCGATGACGAGCCGGTGCCTGCCGGTACTCCCGAGGCGATGCAGCAATACATCACCGAGAAGGCCATGGGCTATCTGGCCATCAACCAGAACGCCCCCGTGGTGGTCGCCGGCGACAAGTCGGTGCGCTACGAAGAGGTGATCCTGCTGATGGTGGCCCTCAAGAAAGCGGGTGTGCCTCAGGTCGGCCTGATGACGGATCCGGTGAACTGACGGAGATGGATGTGAAGCGTGGTATTTCCGGTTATCTCATCGCGTCGCTTCTGCTGCACCTGATCATCGGCATCATCCTGTTTGTCGGGCTCGACTTCAGCAAGCCGAAGCGACCCGAGTCGAAGGGGCAGATCGTCAATGCCGTCATGCTCGACGAGAATTTCCTCAACGAGCAGGCCAAGCAGATCCAGCAGCAGAAGTCTCAGCCCAAGCCGCAGAAGGTAGAGAAAGAGAAGGATAAGGAAGACACGGACATCGCCAAGCGCGAGCTGGCCCAGCAGCAGGAGCGGCTGCGTATCGCCGAGACCAAGCGCAAGGAGGCCGAAGAGGCCACCCGCAAGGCCGAGGCTGAAAAGCAGAAGAAGGTAGCCGAGCAGAAGCAGGCGGAAGAGAAGGCCCAGAAGGCCGAGGAAGCCCGCAAGCTGGAAGAGCAGAAAGCCAAGAAGGTGGAAGCCGAGCGCAAGGCCGCGGAAGAAGAGAGCAAGGCGCTGGCGCTGAAGAAGAAAAAGGAACAAGAGAAGAAAGAGGCCGAAGAGAAGCAGGCCAAGGCGGACGCAGCCAAGAAGGCGGAAGCCGAGAAGAAGGCCAAGCAGGAGGCTGAGAAGAAAGCCAAGGCCGAAGCGGACAAGAAAGCCAAGGCGGAGGCCGAGAAAAAGGCCAAGGCCGAAGCCGACAAGAAAGCCAAGGAGGCCAAGGAAGAGGCCGCCAAGAAGGCAAAAGCTGACGCAGAGAAGAAAGCCAAGGCGGAGGCCGACAAGCAGGCCAAGATCGCGGCAGAGCGCAAGCGCAAGGCGGCCGAGGAGGCCAAGCTGCAAAAAGAAATGGAAGACATGATGCAGCAGCAGCTGGCGGCTGAGGCCAATGCCCGCAGTCAGGCGGCATCTGCTGCAGCGCAGGGCGAGGTCGACAAATACGCGGCACTCATCAAGGCGACTGTTGAGCGATATATGATTTTGGATCCCACCATGCGGGGCAAAACATGTACTATCGGCGTACGTCTTGCGAGCACTGGCTTTGTCATTTCGGTAGATAACGGCCAGGGTGACCCGGCGGTATGTCGTTCCGGCAAGGCGGCCGTATTGAAGGCCAACCAACTGCCGGTGCCGAAGGATCCTGCGGCGTTCGAGATGTTGAAGGAGTTCAACCTCAAGTTGGAACCGAGCATCTAAGGCCTGGGTAGGGTAAATCGTGTAGCGTGGTTGGCAGCATCTTGCCGAGAAAGGAAGTTAATCTCTCATTTTTTTGGAACCGAGTATTTAAGCCATGATAAGAAAAGTGTTTTTTGCTTTGGTTGGCTGTTTGTTGCTGGGCCAGAGTGCCCAGGCGGCCTTGGACATCGTCATCACTGGCGGTATCGACAGTGCCCGACCCATTGCGGTCGCCCCCTTCAAGTGGGAAGGCAATGGCCAGCTGCCGCAGGACATCGCGGAAGTGGTCTCCAACGACCTGATGCGCAGCGGCAAGTTCAAGCCGCTGGCTCGTGGCCAGATGCCGCAGACGCCGAGCACCAGCGGCGAAATCAACTTCGCACCCTGGGCTTCGCAAGGGGTCGAGGCTGTGGTGGTCGGTTCCATTGCCGCTGTCGGTGACGGTACCTACAAGATCAACTTCGAGCTGGTCGACGTGCTGAAGGGCCAGCTGGCCAAGGCGCAAGGTGGCGAGAGCAACGGCTACATCCTGGACAGCCGCATGGCGACCATCCCGGGCGCCCAGATGCGTCAGTTCGCTCACCGCATCTCCGACATCGTCTATGAGCGTCTGACCGGCGAGCGTGGGGCCTTCCTGACCCGTCTGGCTTATGTCTCCGTCCAGCAGGGCACCCAGTTCCCGTATCAGCTGCGCATCGCCGACTACGACGGTTACAACGAGAAGACCCTGCTGCGCTCTCGCGAGCCGCTGATGTCCCCGGCCTGGTCGCCGGATGGCAGCAAGCTGGCCTACGTGAGTTTCGAGAACCAGAAGTCCGAGATCTACGTGCAGGATATCTACACCCAGCAGCGCAGCCTGATCACCAGTTTCCGCGGGATCAACGGTGCGCCTGAGTGGTCTCCGGATGGTCGTCGTCTGGCTATCGTTCTCTCCAAGGATGGTTCACCGAACCTCTATGTGGTTGATGTCGCTAGCAAGCAGCTGACCCGCGTCACAACCAGCCGGGTGATCGACACCGAACCCTCTTGGATGCCGGACGGGCAAAATTTGTTGTTCACCTCTGAACGTGGTGGCAAACCCCAGATTTATAGCGTAAATTTGGCGACTGGTATGACTCGCCGGATGACTTGGGAAGGTGAATCCAACCAGGGCGCATCCATCACTCCTGATGGCAAAATCATGGTGATGGTGACTCGTGTTCAGGGGCAGTACCGTATTGCCCGCCAGGACATGGAAAACAATGCCCTGCTGGTCCTTACCCAGAGTGCGCTGGATGAGTCGCCAAGTGTGGCTCCCAATGGCAGCATGATCATTTATGCCACCATCTATCAGGGTCGTAAGAGTCTCGCATTGGTGTCGACTGATGGTCGCTTCAAGGCTGTGCTTCCGACCAGTAGCGGTGAAATTCGTGCACCAGCTTGGTCGCCCTTCTTGAATTGATAAAAATCCAATTGTTTTTTGTTTTGTTATAAAGGTTTAAGGAAATAGCATGCAACTCAATAAACTGCTCAAGGGTTTGGCCATCGCACTGCCACTGTTCACCCTGGCCGCTTGTAGCTCTTCTTCTGATTCTGACGCCGCTGGCGCTGAGTCAGGTATGACCGACGGCATGGGCGGTGTACAAACCGGCGGCGCCAACGGCATGTTGTCCCCGGAAGAGCAGATGCGTCAGAAGTTCGAAGCGCTGCAACGTGACAACGTGATCTACTTCCCGTTCGACGGTTACGATATCCAGGGTCAGTATGCTGATCTGCTGGATGCCCACGCCAGCTACCTGCGCGAGCGCCCGAGCGTGAAAGTCCTGATCGAAGGTCACGCCGACGAGCGCGGTACTCCGGAGTACAACATCGCCCTGGGCGAGCGTCGTGCCAAGGCCGTTGCCAAGTATCTGCAAACCCTGGGTGTGCAGGCCGAGCAGCTCTCCATTGTCAGCTATGGCGAAGAGAAGCCGCTGGACATGTCCCACACCGAGGATGCCTTTGCCAAAAACCGCCGTGCGGTTCTGGTTTACTAAGGTTTAAACCGAACAAAGTTCGTTTATATGCAAGCGGCCATTTCGATGGCCGTTTTATTTGCACTAAACGCCAAGGTTTGATCCGAATGAAATCTGCATAAGCGAGCGACGATGGCGCTGGCCGTTTTATTTGCCCTAAACGCTAAGGTTTGATCCGAATGAAATCTGTGTACAAGCAAGCTGTTGTTGCGCTGGCCGTATTGGTTGCTCTGAATGCGCAGGCGGCGGCTCCCGTCAGCGATCTGAGCGGTGACTCGGGTGGCGGTGTTGTCCTTAGCGGCAACAACGGCGCCATCGTGCCCACCGGCAGCCTGGAAGACAGGGTTGCCCTGCTGGAACGCACCCTCAATGCCCGTCTGCGGCTGCAAGCCGAATTGCAGCAGCAGGTCGACTCCCTGCAAGGGGAGGTCTCCGAGCTGCGCGGTCAGCTGGAACAGCAGACCTACCAGATGGAACAGTCGCAAGAGCGTCAGCGCCAGCTCTATCAGGAGCTCGACAAGGTGGCCAACAGCCAGCCTGCTGCTACGCCAGCAGCCCCGGCAGTCGCCGCTGCGAGCGCGACACCGGCAGCTGCGGCCAACTACTCGACCAACCTGAATGAGAACCAGGCCTACGATGCGGCCGTGAACATGGTGCTCAAGGAGAAGAACTACGACAAGGCCATCCCCGCCTTCGAAGGGTTCATCAAACAGTATCCAAGCTCGAGCTATGTCCCCAATGCCCACTACTGGCTGGGTCAGCTGTTGTTCAACAAGGGTGACCGGACCGGCGCTGCTGCCCAGTTCACCACGGTGGCAACCAAGTTCAGCAAGTCGCCCAAGCGAGCCGATGCGCTGTTGAAGCTGGGCATGCTGGCACAGCTTGACGGCAAGAAGGCGGAAGCGAAGAACTTCTATGAGCAGGTGATCAAGGGCTATCCCAACACCTCGCCGGCCCAACTGGCCAAGCAGAGTTTGAGCAAGCTGTAACATTGCTGCATGTCACTGTTTTCGTAACAGTCTTGTAAATACAGCCCCGCTTTGTATGCGCAATGAACAAACAGATTGAATTTAAGATTTTTCTATTGCGCCAGGATGATAAATCCGTAATATAGGCCGCCGTCAGAGCCGGTGCAGTATTGCAGTCGGTCCTGGTCGTGGTGAGGGTCGTTAGCTCAGTCGGTAGAGCAGTTGACTTTTAATCAATTGGTCGCTGGTTCGAATCCAGCACGACCCACCATTCTCTCCACCAGGTGGAGACAGTATTCCCAGGTCGCTTAGCTCAGCTGGGAGAGCACCTCCCTTACAAGGAGGGGGTCACTGGTTCGATCCCAGTAGCGACCACCAGTTTTAAACTGTTTGCCACGGCAAGCAGTGTGCCAGGCAAATCGGTGTGGGTCGTTAGCTCAGTCGGTAGAGCAGTTGACTCTTAATCAATTGGTCGTAGGTTCGATCCCTACACGACCCACCAATCTGGCCACAAGAATTCCCAGGTCGTTTAGCTCAGCTGGGAGAGCACCTCCCTTACAAGGAGGGGGTCACTGGTTCGATCCCAGTAACGACCACCAAGTTTGTAAAAATGATTTAGATGGGTCGTTAGCTCAGTCGGTAGAGCAGTTGACTTTTAATCAATTGGTCGCTGGTTCGAATCCAGCACGACCCACCATCATTTCAGAATCCCAGGTCGTTTAGCTCAGCTGGGAGAGCACCTCCCTTACAAGGAGGGGGTCACTGGTTCGATCCCAGTAACGACCACCAGATTGAAAAAGCCCGCAGCAATGCGGGCTTTTTTTATGGCCGTTCGGCATCAGGTTCTCAGCCGCTCGAGCTGGGTGGCCAGTGCTGTGGCGGCCTGCTCCAGCTGCTCGCTCAGGTGATGGCTGGCGTTGGCCTCCTGCCCCAGGGTGGTGGCGGCGTCGCCGATCCGCATCAGATTCTGGTTGATGGTGTCGCTGACGGCGCTCTGCTGCTCGGCCGCCGTGGCCACCTGGCTGATGTGATCGTGGATCTGCTGGATCTGGGTGACCACCTGATTGAGGGCCTCAAAGGCCTGCTCCGTCCCTTCCACCGTGCTGGCCGAGCGAGTGATGCCGGTACTCATCAACTGCTGGCTGCTGTTGACCTCGGTCTGCAGGCTGCCGATGAGCTGACCTATCTCGTCGGTGGATTCCCGGGTCTTGTTGGCCAGCGCCCGTACTTCGTCCGCTACCACGGCAAAGCCGCGCCCCATATCGCCGGCCCGCGCCGCCTCGATGGCCGCATTGAGCGCCAGCAGATTGGTCTGCTCGGCGATGGCCCTGATCACGTCGAGAATACGGCTGATGTTGGTGCTGCGCTGGGCCACCTGGGCGACGGCCTTGTCGGCGAGGTGCATGTCTTCAACTAGGGTGTGGATCTCGGTGCGGGCCCGGCTCAGGGTCTGCTGGGCCGTGCTGATGTGATGGGTGGCCGTCTCCGACTCCTGGGCTGCCTGCTCGGCATAGCCCGCCACGCTGACCGCCGTGGTGCTCATCTGATGCATGGCACTGACCACGCTCTCTAGCTCCAGGCTCTGCTCGTCCAGACTGCTGCGCATGGTGTCGGCCGTCTGCTTCATGCCCTGGGCCTGCTGGTGCACCTGCTGGCCGATCTGCTTGCTGCCCTGCACCATGCCGCGCAACTTGCCGAGGAAGGCGTTGAGGTGGCCGCCCAGCTCGATCAGCTCCTGGTGGGTGTCTATCCTCATCTGCTGGGTCAGATCCCCCTCGTTGCTGGAGAGGTGGGACACATGGCGACTGATGAGGGAGAGGGGGGCCGTGATGGTCTGGATGAACCAGATGAGCAGTACCAGCGCCAGCAGGGTGATGACGACGATGGCAATTAGCTGTTGCTGCTGGGTGGCCTGCAGCAAGTCGCCAAGCTGGTTGCTGATGGTGTTGGCCTGGCTGAGTGCCAGCGCCTTGGGCACCTTGAGCATCAGCCACCACTGGGTGTCGGCGGCGTCGATCCTGACCGGCTGTTGCAGGATGAAGTCGGTCTCGGTGTCCTGCTCCTGACCGGTGGGGGCGGTGAGGCCGGCTTCCGTCAGCGGCCGCCCCAGCTTGTCGGCGTGACGGTTGCTGCCGACGATGAGGCCCATCTTGCTGACCAGAGTGACCTCGGCCTGGTTGTCATACAGGCTCTTGCCGAGGTTCTCAGCCAGTTGCTGGAAGATGGGCAGGTTCATGTCGACGCCGGTGATGCCGGCGAACTTGCCGGCTTTCAGAACGGGCACCGTCAGGCTGGTCATCAGCATCTTGTTGCCTGGGCTTATCTCGTAGAGGTAGGGCTCCATCAGACAGGGGCGCAGGGTGTCGCGGCCGCACAGGTACCATTCGCTGTTGCGGATGCCGAACTCGTTGACCGAGGTGTCGTATTTGGCGGCACTGGTGGCGGCATCCACCGGCTGCTGGCTGATCTGGCCGCCCTGGTCGCGAGTGAAATAAATCTCCAGGCTGCCCTTGCCGACGACGGAGTGGGAGGCGCCGGCTTGCCAGCTGGCATCCTGGCCGTCGTACCCGTCGGGTTCAAACTGGGCATAGATGGAACTGATGCCGCCCGCTTGCTGCAGTCGGCTGTGAAGCAGCGTCTCGACCTGGGGGCGGCTCAGCAGCCTGTCCGGCTGCGCCATGCTGCCCTCCAGCTGGGCCGCCATGCCCAGCGGCACCTGATAGGACTGCTGCAGCAGGTCGGCGATCTGCACCGCATAGCGTTCGGCCTGGAACTGCAGGGTACGGGAGACTTCCTGTTCCAGCGCCTGCCGGGTCTGGCTGACGATGTTGCTGCGCAGGGTGTTCAGCGAGGAGGACTGCATCAGGGTCATGGCGAGGCCGCTGGCGAGAAACAGCCCCATGGTGAGCAGTAGCAGCTTGGTTTTGAGGGAACGTTGTTTCATTCGACAACTCCTTTGGCAAGAATGACAACGAATTACTTGAGTATATTCGGACACTTGCGCAGCACCGGATTTGTTGATGGGTTTGTGCGCGGCTTCTGGTTATAATTTTTGCCTTTCCAAGCGTTGATGGAACAGTCGCAATGAGCAATGCACTGAACAATGTCCCGCCGGTAGTCGAGATGGACTATCCGTTTCCGGCCAAGCCCCTTCCCCTGAGCGCCGAGCAGAAGACGACCCTGATCGCAGACATCAAGGCACTGCTCAAGGAGCGCAAGGCGGTGCTGGTCGCCCACTACTACACGGATCCCGAGATCCAGGCGCTGGCGGAGGAGACCGGTGGTTTTGTTGGCGACTCCCTCGAGATGGCCCGCTTTGGCCGTGATCACGCCGCACAGACCCTGATCGTCGCCGGGGTACGCTTCATGGGAGAGACCTCCAAGATCCTGAGCCCCCACAAGCGAGTCTTGATGCCGACGCTGGAGGCCGAGTGCTCGCTTGATCTGGGCTGCCCCATCGAGCAGTTCTCCGCCTTCTGCGACGCTCATCCCGACCATATCGTGGTGGTCTACGCCAACACCTCGGCTGCGGTCAAGGCGCGGGCGGACTGGGTGGTCACCTCCAGTATCGCGCTGGAGATCGTCGAACATCTGGACAGCCAGGGTCACAAGATCATCTGGGGCCCGGACCGTCACCTCGGTGCCTACATCGAAAAGAAGACTGGCGCCGAGATGTTGCGCTGGCAGGGCCACTGCATCGTCCACGACGAGTTCAAGGCCCACGCCCTGCGCGAGCTGAAGGCGCAGAATCCGGATGCCGCCGTGCTGGTCCACCCGGAGTCCCCTGCTTCGGTGATCGAGCTGGCCGATGCGGTGGGTTCCACCAGCCAGCTGATCAAGGCGGCCAAGGAGCTGCCCCAGCAGAAGCTGATCGTGGCGACCGATCGCGGCATCTTCTACAAGATGCAGCAGGCCTGCCCGGAGAAAGAGATGGTGGAGGCGCCGACCGGTGGCGATGGCGCCACCTGCCGCAGTTGTGCCCACTGTCCCTGGATGGCGATGAACGGCTTGGTGGCCATCAAGGAGGCCCTCACTGATGGCGCCGAGCGCCATGAGATCCTGGTGGACGAGGCACTGCGGGTGAAGGCCCTGATCCCGCTCGACCGCATGCTCAACTTCGCCGCCGAGCTCAGGCTCAAGACCCAGGGCAATGCCTGATCACCAAGACAAAGAGATGCAAAGAGGGCTCCCGCGGGAGCCCTCTTTATTTATCTGTTCAGCGTATCGTCAGATGATCACGGTGGAGAAGCTGTGCTCTTCATCCGGTGCGACGGTCACGCCTGCCTCGCTGGCGATGGCGGCTTCAACGCAGAGCATGGTGCGATAACCGTCATCGCTCATGTCAGCCATGGCGTGGGCACCTTCCAGCCAGGGAGTCCAGACCACCACGCTGTCGTGGTTGCCGCTGACTACCCGGGTCTCGCGTTCACCATCCTGGATGCTGACGTGGGCCGCAGGCTGCCAATAGACCCGATCCAGCGGGCCGTTCAGGGTCAGAGGACCCTGCTGCTGGCCATTCTGGCCGGTCAGTTTGTCGGCATAGGGCTCACCAAGGCCGCTGACGCTCACTGACTCCGGTGAACTTATCTGCAGGTAGGTGTGCAGGGCGCCGCTGTAGACGAGCGGCGCTTTGCCGGTGTTGCGGGTGGTCAGTACCAGGGCCAGCTCCTTGCCGACCAGCACGTCCAGCTCCAGCTCGAAGGCATGAGGCCAGAGCTGACGGGTTGCCTCGTTGTCACGCAGAGACAGATGGACGAGCGTGCCATCGCCGTGATCGGAGACACCGTCCAGCGTCCACAGGCTGGTGCGGGCAAAGCCGTGGGAGGGCTTGCCGCTGCCGACGCGGGCAGGGGCCGGGCCGAACCAGGGCCAGCAGAGGGGAATGCCGCCGCGGATGGGTTTGCTGCCATCCAGCACTGCCTTGTCGCTGAGCCAGATGGAGGCGGGTTCGTCGTGACGCTGGTAGCTCAGCACGTGGGCGCCAAACAGGCTGATTTGTGCCTTGGCGTAGCCGTTGTCGACGGTCAGCAGGGGTTGGCCAGCCGGGTGGTGGCTGAGGGTACAGTGGGCAGTCAGAGAGCGTGTCGGTTGCATGAGGACTCCTGTGCTCGCGCACATTCAGAAGAGAGGGTTGGAAAAATCCCGGTCCAGAATACAAAAAGGCGGCCCATGGCCGCCTTTTTCAAGCTACTTGATTGCGTATCCCAAATTACTTGGAGATGTGAGCGATCAGGTCCAGAACTTTGCTGGAGTAGCCCATTTCGTTGTCGTACCAGGATACAACTTTAACGAATTTGTCGTTCAGCTGGATACCAGCCTTGGCGTCGAATACGGAGGTCTGACGCTCACCCAGGAAGTCGGTAGAAACCACTTCGTCTTCGGTGTAGCCCAGAACGCCCTTCATGGCGCCTTCGGAAGCCGCTTTCATCGCTTCGCAGATTTCTGCGTAGGTGGCAGCTTTCTTCAGGTTGACGGTCAGGTCAACAACAGACACGTCCGGAGTCGGAACGCGGAAAGCCATACCGGTCAGCAGGCCTTTCAGTTCCGGGATAACCACGCCAACAGCCTTGGCAGCACCGGTAGAGGACGGGATGATGTTCTGAGCCGCACCGCGGCCACCGCGCCAGTCTTTGGCAGACGGACCATCAACGGTCTTCTGGGTAGCAGTGGTAGCGTGAACGGTGGTCATCAGGCCGGACTCGATACCGAAGGTATCGTTCAGAACCTTGGCGATCGGAGCCAGGCAGTTGGTGGTGCAGGAAGCGTTAGAAACGATGTCCTGGCCAGCATAGGTAGCGTCGTTAACGCCCATTACGAACATCGGGGTAGCGTCTTTGGACGGACCGGTCAGAACGACTTTCTTGGCGCCGGCAGCGATGTGCTTGCGAGCGGTTTCGTCGGTCAGGAACAGACCGGTAGCTTCGGCAACAACGTCAACACCGATTTCGCCCCATTTCAGGTTGGCCGGGTCACGCTCAGCGGTAACACGTACGGTTTTGCCGTTGACAACCAGGTTGCCGTCTTTGACTTCAACGGTGCCCTTGAAGCGGCCGTGAGTTGAGTCGTACTTCAGCATGTAGGCCATGTAGTCAACGTCGATCAGATCGTTGATACCAACCACTTCGATGTCAGCACGCTCAGCGGCCAGACGGAAGACGAAACGGCCGATGCGGCCAAAACCGTTAATACCTACTTTGATAGTCATAATTGGTTACCTAACTGTTCAGTAGTCAAAGAAAATTCCGTTTGTAAATTTACTAGAACTCCCCCGTGAGTCAACCAACAATCTGTCTGAAATTGCGCTATATCATGAAAAACTGTGAAATTTATTTTCTGTTTATGTAACTGACTACCAGCTTTTGTCGAAATAACTATCTATCTCCTGGCGGTGCGGTTATCAACAATAGTGCCTGCTCGGTCACACAACCAGCCAGGCAGATGTGTAAAAATGTGCGCGGTTTAGCATGGCCCATAGAGCCACTGTTCAAGTACCACCCATAAAAATTAATCAAAATAGTATAGATAGAATCCACAGCGGGAATTCTCAAACTATGACCACCCTGATTGAACAGCTGGCTGCCGCCAAAGGTATCGCCAGCGAGTATGTTGATGCCTGGGGCCACCCGGCTCAGGTATCCGAAGAGAGCAAGGCCGCCATGCTGGGCGCCATGGGTTACCGCGTCGATGACGAGGCCGCCCTGACCGAACAGCTTGAGCAGGAGCACCGCCAGCACTGGCTGCGTGCGCTGGATCCCGTGATGGTGGTCCGCAGCGGCGAGCCCATTACCCTCGAAGTCCGTCTGCCCATCGAATTCGTCAACGACGCCCTCAGCTGGCAGCTCAAGCTGGAGCAGGGCGGTGTGTTGTCCGGTCAGCTCACCCCCATCGACGGCGAGCTGGTCGGCGTGGCTGAATTCGAAGAGATGGAGTGCCAGGCCTATCGCGTGGCCCTGGCTGTGCAACCCGAGCTGGGTTATCACGATCTGATCCTGCTGGAGGAGGGCAATGACGAGCCGCTCGCCAGCATGCGCCTCATCGTCGCGCCCAAGGCGTGTTACAAGCAGCCTCCCATCGCCAATGGCCGCAAGGTGTGGGGCCCGAGCGTGCAGCTCTACTGCCTGCGCAGCCGCCACAACTGGGGCATCGGCGATTTCAGCGATCTGGGCCAGCTGGTCGAGAAGATGGCCGCCTGGGGCGCCCACTTCGTCGGTCTCAACCCGATTCATGCCCTCTATCCGGCCAACCCGGAGAGCGCCAGTCCCTACAGCCCCTCATCCCGACGCTGGCTCAACGTGGCCTACATCGATGTGGAAGCGGTGCCCGAATTCCTGGCCAATGCCCGGCTCAAGGCCGAGGTGGCGAATCCCGCCTTCCAGCAGCACTTGAGCGAGCTGCGTGCCAAGGGCAACGTGGATTACACCGGCGTGATCGAGACCAAACTCGGCATGCTGCGTCAGGTGTTCGACCAGGCCAGCCTGAGCGCCGAGCGTCAGGCCGCCTTCGATGCCTTCGTTGCCGCCGGCGGCGACAGCCTGCAGCAACAGGCCGCCTTCGATGCCCTGCAGGCCCACTTCTACGCCAAAGGCGAGAATGCCTGGGGTTGGCCGGTGTGGCCGGAGCCGTTCCGTGATTACCACAATCCCGAAGTGGCGGCCTGGATGGCCGAGCACAGTCAGGATGTGAATTTCTACCTCTATCTGCAGTTCCTGGCCGACGAGCAGCTGGCCCGGGCCGACGCCCGTGCCAAGGCGGCCGGCATGGTGATGGGGATCTACCGCGATCTGGCGGTGGGCGTCTCCGAAGGCTCTACCGAGATCTGGGCCAACCGGGATCTCTACTGCCCGAAAGCCTCGGTCGGTGCGCCGCCCGATATTCTGGGTCCGCTTGGCCAGAACTGGGGCCTGCCCCCCATGAACCCGAACCAGCTGTTCGAGGCGGCCTACCAGCCGATGGTGGATCTGTTCCGTGCCAGCATGCGCTCCTGCGGCGCGCTGCGCATCGACCACGTGATGGCCTTGCTGCGCCTGTGGTGGGTGCCGCCCGGAGAGTCTGCCGCCAAGGGTGCCTACATCTATTACCCGGTCAACGACCTGCTCGGCATCCTGGCCCTCGAGTCCCACCGCAATCAGTGTCTGCTGATCGGCGAGGATCTCGGTACCGTGCCGGAGGGGATCGACGTGACCCTGAAAGAGAACGGCGTCCACTCCTACAAGGTGTTCTTCTTCGAGCGCTCCAAGGCCGATGGCGGCTTCATCTCTCCGGCTCACTACGCCGAGCAGGCGATGTCGGCGCTGACCACCCACGACATGCCGACCCTCAAGGGCTTCTGGCATTGCGACGATCTGGCGCTGGGGCGCGAGCTGGGCTTGTATCCGGATGAAGACGTACTCAAGACCCTGTATGCTGATCGCCACCAGGCCAAGCAGCGGATCCTCGACAGCCTGCACGGCCACGGAGTGATCTCCGGCAACATCAGCCACGACGTGAACTGGGTCGGAATGAACACCGAGCTCAACCACGGTCTGCAACTGCACATGTCTCGCGGCAGCTGCGCCCTGTTCAGCACCCAGCTGGAGGATTGGCTGGAGATGGATAAGCCGGTCAACGTGCCGGGCACCAGTTACGAGTACCCGAACTGGCGCCGCAAGCTGTCTACCGATCTGGAGGATATTTTTGCCAATGAGGCGCTCAAGGCGCTGGCAGGCAAGATGAGCCAGGCCCGTGACGAGGCCAGTCGTTGAGCCACTGCCGACAAAACGTGACTCACTTACATCCGCTTCGGCCCAGGCCGGAGCGGATGCTCAGCTATGAAAGGAAATCTCGATGCTCGTTGAACGTTTGGTTGCAGCCCGCTGTTCCGATCCCTTCTCCCACTTAGGCCTGCAGGCCAATCCGGATGGGCCCGGCCTCAAGCTGACCGTCTGGTTACCCGATGCCCAGGCCGTACGGGTCAGGGATCTCAAGTCGGGCAAGATTGTTGCCACCCTGGCGCCTACCGATGATTCGGGCCTCTTTGAAACTGTTTTCACCCGCCGTAAAAATCCCTTCCCCTACCAGTTGCTTGCCGACTACCCAGATGCCACCGTCGAGGTCATCGACCCCTATCAGTTCCAGGATGCGGGTTGGGCCGGGTTGGCGGAACTCACCTACCAGCCGGAAAACCTCTACCACACGCTCGGTGCCCAGCTGCGCACCGTGGTGCACCTGGACCAGCAAGTGGAGGGGGTGCGTTTTGCGGTCTATGCGCCGAGCGCCACCGCGGTGAGCCTCATCGGCGATTTCAACTTCTGGGATGGCCGCCGTCATCCGATGCAGCGCAGCCAGTGCGGTCACTGGGTGCTGTTCGTACCGGGCCTCAAGGCCGGGGATCGCTACAAGTTCGAACTGAAAGACCCGGCCGGCAACCGGCTGCCGCACAAGAGCGACCCGGTGGGTTTCTACTGCGAGCAGTACCCCTCGTTCGCCTCCGTGGTCTATGACCACGACCAGTACCAGTGGCAGGATGCCGCCTGGCGCGAGAGCCAGCTGAACGACAAGCGCGAGCAGCCGCTCTCCATCTACGAGCTGCACGTCGGCTCCTGGAAGCGTCACCCCAACGGCGACAGCCTGAGCTGGCGCGAACTGGCGGTGGAGCTGGTCGATTACGTCAAGGGGATGGAGTACACCCACATCGAGCTGCTGCCGGTCTCAGAGCACCCGTTCAGCGGCTCCTGGGGCTACCAGCCGGTGGGCATGTTCTCGCCCACCAGCCGCTACGGCACGGCTGATGATTTCAAATACTTCGTGGATCAGTGCCACCAGGCCGGCATTGGCGTCATCCTCGACTGGGTGCCTGCCCATTTCCCGTCCGATGCCCACGGGCTGGCCCGCTTCGACGGCACCCCGCTCTACGAGTACGAGGACCCGCGCCGCGGCTGGCACCCGGACTGGAACTCCTACATCTACGACTTCGGCCGCAATACGGTGCGCCAGTTCCTGGTGGCCAGCGCCCTGTTCTGGCTCGACAAGTTCCACGTTGACGGCCTGCGGGTGGATGCGGTCGCCTCCATGCTCTATCTGGACTATTCGCGCAACGCCGGCGAGTGGGTGCCCAACGTCGATGGCGGCAACCACAACTACGAGGCGATCAGCCTGCTGAAGTGGACCAACGAGGAGGTGTACGGCAAGTACCCCCACGCCATGACCATCGCCGAGGAGTCCACCGCCTTCGCCGGGGTCTCCCGTCCCACCTTCCTGGGTGGCCTGGGCTTTGGCTTCAAGTGGAATATGGGCTGGATGCACGACACCCTCACCTACATGCAGAAAGAGCCCATTCACCGTCGCTACCACCACAACGACATGACCTTCTCCATGGTGTACCACTATGACGAGAACTTCATTCTGTCGCTCTCCCACGACGAGGTGGTGCACGGCAAGCACTCCATGCTCTACAAGATGCCGGGGGACGAGTGGCAGCAGGCGGCCAACCTGCGCGCCTACATGGGCTTCATGTATGCCCATCCCGGCAAGAAGCTCAACTTCATGGGCACCGAGATCGCCCAGAGCAATGAGTGGAATCACGATGCCCAGTTGCCCTGGCACCTGCTGCAGTATCCCAAGCACGGCGGCCAGCAGCGGCTGATCCACGATCTCAACCACCTCTACCGTCATGAGCCTGCCTTGTATCAGGCGGATTATGAGCAAAACGGCTTCCGCTGGCTGGATCACAACGACGCTGACAACAGCATCTTTGCCTGGCTGCGGGCCGACAAGCAGGGGGCCAACCCGCTGGTGGTGGCCTGCAACTTCACGCCGGTGCCGCGGCTTGCCTATCGGCTTGGGATACCGGCGGCCGGTCACTACCGGGTGGTGCTCAACACCGACAGCGAGCATTACTGGGGCAGCAACTATGATGTGGGTTTGGTCTTCGTCGCCGAGCCGACCCCCTGGCAGGGGATGGCGCACAGCATAGTGCTGGATCTGCCGCCGCTCGCGACCTTGTTCATCAAACAGGAGTCTTGATGTTCGCAATGGAAAAGGGGCAGGACCATCCGCTGGGGGCCCTGCTCGACGAGACGGGTTGTCACTTCTGCGTCTGGGCACCGCAATCGGACAAGGTGGAGCTCTGCCTGTTCGACGAGCAGGAGCGGGAGCTGGCCCGCCTCGAGCTGCCCGGCCGGCGCGGTCAGTACCGCTTCGGCCATGTGCGCGGCGTCAAGGCCGGTCAGCGCTACGGCTACCGGGTGCACGGCACGTCGCAGGAGGGGATGCTGTTCGACCCGGACAAGCTGCTGATTGACCCCTACGCCAAGGCGCTCAGCCGCCCGACCCACTGGGATGATGCCCTCTATCAGGGTGACAGCGCGGCCATGGTGGCCAAGTCCGTGGTGGTGGATGACGCCTTCGACTGGCAGGGGGTGGGCAAGCCCGCCATCGAGCCGGCCCGCACCGTCATCTATGAAACCCACGTCAAGGGCTTCACCCGCCAGCATCAGGGGGTGCCGAGCGAGCTGCGCGGCACCTATCTGGGCATCTGCCACCCGCTCATCATCGAACATCTCAAGTCCCTCGGCATCACCTCGGTGCAGTTGATGCCGGTGGCGGCCTTCATGTCCGAGCCCAGGCTCGAGCAGCTGGGGCTGACCAACTACTGGGGCTACAACCCCATCGCCTTCTTCGCCCCCGAGCCGCGCTATGCGGCGCAGGAGGCGGTGGCCGAGTTCAAGACCATGGTGCGCGAGCTGCACAGGGCCGGGCTCGAGGTGATCCTGGATGTGGTCTACAACCACACCGCGGAGTCGGGCTTCGACGGCCCCATGCTCTCCTTCAAGGGCTTTGACAACGCCGGTTACTACGCCTTCGAGGCGGGCGCCCACGGCCCCGATTACACTCGCCACGCCAACGTCACCGGCTGCGGCAACAGCGTCAATCTGGATCACCCCAACAGCCTGCGGCTGGTGCTCGACGCCCTGCGCTACTGGGTCACCGAGATGCAGGTGGATGGCTTTCGCTTCGATCTGGCGGTCACCCTGGCGCGCGAGGCGGGCGAGTTCGATCCCATGGGGGCCTTCTTCAAGGCCATGATGGCGGACCCCGTGCTGGCGCGGGTCAAGCTCATCGCCGAGCCCTGGGATATCGGCCCGTTCGGCTACCGGCTCGGCCAGTTCCCGAGCCAGTGGCTGGAGATCAACGACCGCTACCGCGACACGGTGCGCGCCTTCTGGCGCGGTGATGCGGGCAAGATGGGGGACTTTGCCACCCGGCTGGTCGGCTCACGGGATCTGTTCCCGAAGAACTGGCGCTCCCCCCATACCAGCGTCAACTACCTCTGCTATCACGACGGTTTCACCCTGGAGGATCTGGTCTCCTACAACCAGCGCCACAACCAGGCCAACGGCGAAGACAACCGCGACGGTCACGGCAACAACCTCTCCAACAACCATGGGGTGGAAGGGCCGACCCTGGATCCGCGGGTCAACAACCTGCGCCAGCAGCAGAAGCGCAACCTGATCGCCACCCTGCTGCTGTCGCAAGGCACCCCGCACTTCCTCGCCGGCGACGAGATGGGCCGCAGCCAGCTCGGCAACAACAATGCCTACTGCCAGGACAACCAGATCAGCTGGGTCAACTGGCAGTGGCGGCCGGAGGACGAGCGGCTGCTCGCCTTCACCCAGCAGATGCTGGCGCTGCGGGCGGAGTCCACCGTCTTCTCCAACCTGCAACTGAGCGACGACAGCTGGAACGGTGCTCCCAGCAGCTGCCACCAGGTCAACTGGTATCACCCGGACGGCCATCAGCTCACCGATCAGGACTGGCACGCCCCCATGGGGCAGGCGTTCGCCATGGACATCGGCATGATCGGCTGCGGCGGTGAGCGCTGGTACGTGCTGTTCAACGCCAGCGACTACGACATCCAGTTCCGTCTGCCGCCGCCGGGTGAGGGGCTGGAGTGGATCCAGACCATCGACACCGCCACCAACGACGGGCTGCCGTTCCTGCCCGACGACATCAAGCGGCAGGTGGCGGTGGGCCGGGCTCACTCCCTCAAGCTGCTGGAGCGGGTCGCCCTGAGTGCGGTGGCGCTGGCCGAGGAGGGAGTGGTCGCCACCCCGGATGTTGCCGTCGTGTTGCCAAGCGGATCACAGTTCCCGCTGGCGGGGTAGAGCGCGGCGCCCTGACTGGGTATGCTGGGCACCGATATTCACGGCAAGGAGTCAGTATGAGCGGCAACACCCCTAACCCCGAGCAGTGGCGCCGGCAGTTGAGCGCCGAGCAGTATCACGTCTGCTGGGAGAAGGGCACGGAGCGTCCCTACAGCGGCGCCCTGCTCCACAACCGCAAGAGCGGCGACTACCTGTGCGTCTGCTGCAAGCAGGTGCTGTTCCACTCGGATGCCAAGTTTGACTCGGGCTGCGGCTGGCCCTCGTTCGATCGGGCCATCGAGGGGACCGTGACCTACACCGAGGATGGCAGCCACGGCATGAAGCGGGTGGAGATCACCTGCAGCCAGTGCGGCTCCCACCTCGGCCACGTCTTCCCGGACGGGCCGACCGAAACCGGTCAGCGCTACTGCGTCAACAGCCTGAGTCTGGATTTCGATCCCGAGTCCTGAGTCTGGCGCCCGGCATGCATGCAAAAACGGCCCCCTGCCTTGGCAGGGGGCCGTTTCTTTGTGACCGCTGCCTGGGCCTATCAGGCCAGCAGCAGGGTGGCGACCACCAGCAGGGTGGCCAGCGCCAGAATGGGCAGCTTGAGTACCCGCAGCAGGTAGAAGCCGACGGCGGCCAGCGCCAGATCGGTGGGGGCCAGCACGGCGCTCTGCCAGACCGGCTGATAGAGCGCCGCCAGCAGCAGACCCACCACGGCGGCGTTGATGCCTGCCACGGCACCGGCGAGGCGAGGGCGGGCCAGCCAGCTCTGCCAGCAGGGGCCCATGGCCCACAGCAGCAAAAAGCCGGGCAGGAACAGCGCCAGGGTGGCCAGCAGGGCGCCGCCTACCGGGCTCGCCGGCAGCAACTGGGCACCGAGATAGGTCGCCAGGGTAAACATGGGGCCGGGCACCAGCTGGGCCAGGCTGTAGCCGGTCAGGAACTGCTGCTGATTGAGGCTGTGGCCCAAGCTCTCCGCCAGCAGGGGCAGCACCACGTGGCCGCCGCCGAACACCAGGCTGCCGGCCCGATAGAAGTCGGCGACCAGCTGGCCGACGGGGCCCCCCAGCAGTGGCAGACCGACAAACAGCAGGGCAAACAGCAGCAGGGTGGGCCAGTGGGGGTGGCGGACAGGGATGGACTGAGCGGGTGAGGGCTGTGGGTCCTGTGTTTGCGGCGCGCCGACGCGGGCACAGAGCAGGGCCGCGCCCGCCAGCATGACGAGCTGGGTGAGCAGGCCGGGCTGCCACCAGAGGGCGGCCGCGGTGGCGACCATGATCCCCTGATTGCGCGTCGTCTTGCAGAACTGGCGGCTCATGGTGAGCACCGCATCGGCGACCACCACCAGCGCCAACAGCTTGAGGCCGTGCAGGGCGGCATCGAGCCAGATGTTGTTGCCGAGCTGGCCCAGACCGATGGCGGCGGCCAGCAACAGCAGGAAGGAGGGGAGGGTGAAGCCGGCGAAGGCGGCCAGCGCCCCAGCGAGTCCGGCCCGCTGGCGGCCGATAGCGAAGCCGAGCTGGCTGGAGGCGGGGCCCGGCAGCAGCTGGCAGAGGGCCAGCAACTGGGCGAATTCGGCCTGGGTCAGCCAGCCCAGCCGCTCGACGAAGGTGCGCTGGAAGTAGCCGATATGGGCGGCGGGTCCGCCAAAACTGATGCAGCCCAGCCACAGAAATTGCATGAATACCTGTCCCACCTCATCGCTCCCTCGTTGTCATCATCGCCCCCGATGATATGACAACGCGGTGACTTTTTTATGACAAATCAGGGGGCTGCTGGCAGGTAGCCGCACCTTGTCAGCCGCAGGCAATGATCACTCCATCGGCTGACCTGGCTGTGGCAGATAGCAACGATTCGCCAGCCAGCAGGCGATGGCTTATGGGGCCGGCTGGCTTGAGGTCGGCAGGTAGCAACGATTCGCCAGCCAGCAGGCGATGGCTTATGGGGCCGGCTGGCTCGAGGTTGGCAGGTAGCAACGATTCGCCAGCCAGCAGGCGATGGTTTATGGGGCCGGCTGGCTTGAGGTTGGCAGGTAGCAACGATTCGCCAACCAGCAGGCGATGGACTGGCGGCTGGCATCGAAGTGGGGCTCCGGCAGATTGCGCGGGTCGCACCAGATCCAGCCTTCGCACTTCTCCGGCTCCAGCAACTGGGGCTCTCCCTCTACCTCGGCCAGCAGGGTGACCGAGACATAGTGCAGGCCGCTCTCACGCCAGGTCTCCAGGTTGTTGGTGACGGCGATGACGCTGGGGTTGCTGATCTGAAAACCCGTCTCCTCGGCCACCTCCCGGATCGCTGCCGATTCGAACGTCTCTCCCAGCTCCAGATGGCCGCCGGCGATGGACCAGTAGGGGGCGTGGCTGCCCTTGCGTTTGCCAAGCAGCACCTGACCCTGGCGGTTGATGAGGATCACGCCGACACCGACGCGGGGATAGGGGGTAGACATAAGAAGGGCTCCTTGCAGGGATGACGCGAGACAAGCAGGGAATCCATGATCGGCTCCTTGCACAAGCGGCGAATTGCACCATGAAAAACGGGCCCACCTTAGGGCGGATGGGCCCGTCATGCAAGCAGTCTGCGGTGTCAGGCACCAGTGCTGCGGATCACGCCAGCTTGACCAGCATCTTGCCGGTGTTGCGCCCCTCGAACAGCCCGATGAAGGCCTGCGGCATGCTGGCGAGCCCCTGATAGACGGTCTCTTCGGCCTGCAGGGTGCCGGCATCGAAGGCCGGGGTCACCTCGGCCAGAAACTCGCCGTAGTGCTGCCAGTGATCGAACACGATCAGCCCCTGCATGGTGAGGCGCTTGCGGATCACCTGGGAGAGGTTGCGCGGGCCGCTCGCCTCGCTCTGGCCGTTGTACTGCTCGATGAGGCCGCACATCACGATGCGACCGTGCACCACCATGTGGTTGAGGGCGGCGTCCAGCATGGCGCCCCCCACGTTCTCGAAGTAGACGTGGATCCCGTCCGGTGCCAGCCGGGCCAGCTCGGCATCGAGATCCGGGGTCTCACGGTAGTTGATCACCTCATCGGCCCCCAGGCTCTTGAGGTAGGCCACCTTGTCGGCCGACCCGGTGGAGCCGATGACGCGGGCCCCCGCCCGTTTGGCAAGCTGCACCACCATGGAGCCGACGGCGCCGGAGGCGGCCGACACCAGCACGGTTTCACCGGCCTGCAGTTTGGCGATGCGGTTGAGCCCGGTCCAGGCGGTCATGCCCGGCATGCCAAGGGCGCCGAGAAAGAGCTGGGGCGACAAGCGGGTGTCGGGCAGGCGGGTCAGCTGGGCGCCGTTGGCGACGAAGCGATCGCGCCAACCCAGCATGCTGCTCACCCGGTCGCCCACCGCGAAGTCCGGGTGACGGGAGGCTTCTACCACGCCGATGGCGCCGCCATCGAGGGGGCCGTTGAGGGGGAAGGGGGGCACATAGCTCTTGGCTTCGCTCATGCGACCGCGCATGTAGGGATCCACCGACAGCCACTGGTTGGCGACCCGCACCTCTCCTTCTTGCAGCTCGGGCAGAGCCACCTCGGTCAGGGTGAAATCGGCCAGGCTGGGCAGGCCGACCGGGCGACGCAGCAGCTGGATCTGATGGCTGGACTGATTCATGGTTTTTTCTCCAGGGTGAGGGGGGTTGGCAACCTGCGAGCCGCCAGCATGGCTATTTCCAAGGGGTTGAAGCTGAACGGGTTCACGCCGTTTCATCCAGCGGGGCGCCGTTGAGCAGCAGCCGGGTGACCACATTGCCCCGCATGGCGTTGGAGAAGGGGCAGGTCTGGTGGGCCAGCCGCACTATCTGCTCGGCCTGCGCCGCCTGTTCAGGTTGGGTCGCGGCGAGCGCGACGTCCAGCGTGATGGCGAAGTTGAAGCGGCCATCGTCCAGCGCCAGCAACTCGACCCTGGCGGTGACGGGAGCACTGGAGAGGGGCGCACCGAGTTTGTGGGCAACGTGGATCAGTGCATTGGAGAAGCAGGCGGCATAACCTGCGGCCAGCAGCTGCTCCGGGTTGTTGCCCTTGCCGTTGCCACCGAGGGTGGTCGGCAGGGCCAGTGCCAGCTGCAGGCTGTTGTCCAGGGTGTGAACCTCACCGTTGCGGCCGGCCTGGGCGATGGCTTGAGTGCGATAGAGCGTCTTCATGTCGGGGTCTCTGATTTTGTTTGTGTGCAAAGTAAATCCAGACTAATCCCGAAAATGCAGGCTGACAACTATTTTGTGTGCAAATTATTCGACCCCCGATTTTCCTGGGGTATACTGGCCCCAGTCGTCAGCGAGGTGCCCCATGAGTGAATTGAAAAAGCAGGTCTGTTTTGCCCTCTACAGCGCCTCCAACGCGGTGATGCGGGCCTATCGGCCGCTGCTGGACAAGCTGGATCTCACCTACACCCAGTATCTGGTGATGCTGTCGCTGTGGGCGCGGGACGAGGTCAGCCTCAAGGAGATCGGTCAGGAGACCGGGCTGGATGCGGGCACCCTGACCCCCATCGTCAAGCGGCTGGAGAGCAAGGGCTGGTTGACCCGCACCGTCTCCAGCGAGGATGAGCGGCAAAAATGCATCGGCCTGACCGAGGCGGGGCGTCAGTTGCAGCAGGAGGTGAGGGAGTGCTGTCTGGCGGACAACTTGCGCAATCAGGTGGATCTCGCCGATGCTGAACTGGCCCAGCTCAAGCAGCTCTGCGATCGCATCTCGGCGCAACTGGGGCGCTGAGTGCGGCCCATCCATCCAGCCTGAGGATCCACCCCATGAAACTTCTGTTGCCCCTGTTTGCCCTGTTGCTGACCGCCTGCAGTACCGGTTCCCATGCCCCTTCGATGGCCATCGATGATGCCGATGCCTGGCAGGCTATCTGCAAGGACGGTACCCAGGTGCGGGCCGTGTTGGAGGAGGGGATCTGCGCGGATCATCGCGGTGTTGCCATGTGGACGAATAAGCCAAGAGCCGCACGGATGGCAGAGGAAGCCGCCAAATAGTGTGATCCAGACGCCATAAAATGACACAACCGGACGACTGGCCGGTTTTTTTCGCGATCCCGTCGGCACTTTGCCATCTTGTTCATGGTGCGCTCAGTTTTCTCTTCCCATACTGGCCCTACAGTTCCAAAAGAGGAGAGACGAGATGCAATCATCGTTGGTTGGGCTCTCCATTCTGTGGGGGCTGGCCAGTTTTGGTGTTCAGGGGGATTTCATCGAGAGCCGTGATTCCGTTGCGCCATCCTGGCAAGCCGAGTCCAGAGTGGAGATGGAAGGTTATCTGATCGAGTCGCTGGGTGAAGATCGCTGGCTGTTCGACAACGGCAGCGAGAGCCTGCTGGTCTCCCTGCCCCAGGGGCAGTGGGTGCCGACCGGCGAGCGGCTGCGGGTCAGCGGCGAGCCCCAGCAGGAGCAGGCCGGCTGGCTGTTGCAGGTGCAGGATGTCAGCCAGGTAGCGGTCTGAGTGCAGGCTGCTGACTGCAGATAAAAGAAGAGGAGGCCAGTGGCCTCCTCTTCTTTTATCCGTTCAGGGCCGGCGGTCAGCCCAGATGGTTGAGCGGCAGCGCCGTCTTGTGCTTGATCCGGCGCAGCACGAAACTGGAGCGCACCCCGGTCACCCCCGGAATGTGGGTCAGCTTGTCCAGCAGGAAGTGCTGGTAGTGCTCCATGTCCCGCACCACCACCTTGAGCTGGTAGTCGGCGTCGTTGCCGGTGATGAGGTCACACTCGAGCACTTCGGGCAGCTCACTGATGGCGCGGTCAAAATTTTCGAACCGCTCCGGGGTGTGCCGGTCCATGGAGATGTGAATGTAGGCGGTGAGGGTCAGCCCCAGCTGGCGGGCGTTGAGCAGGGTGACGTGGGTGTCGATGAGACCGGCATCCTCCAGCGCCTTGACCCGGCGGGAGCAGGGGGAGGGGGAGAGCCCGACCAGCTCGGCCAGCTCCAGATTGCTGATGCGGCCATTCTCCTGCATCAACTCCAGAATATGCCTGTCTATGCGATCAAGTTTCAGCATTCTCCGTTCCTCGTTGCAATTACTAATTCACTTTTCCTAGATTAAGGGTGAACTATTGCAAAAACAACTGAAAATACATGCTACTTCGCAACCACTCACCGTGCCGGCAGGGATACCATGGTTACATCTTCCGGTGGCAAGACAGAAACCCAACCCGGTCTCTGTGGTGAAGGACCTTACCGGGTCAACAACCCCATCAGCCGTCTCACCTTATCAGGCAACGACGGGCTGGAACGAGAGCATCCCCTCCCCGAAGGCAACAAAGCAGGCATCCCGGCGCCTGCTTTGTTGTTTCTGGCGTTCGTGGATCAGGGCTGCGGCCTGATGCGATAGAGGCAGCGGTGATCCCCCTCCAGCAGATACTGCTCCCGCTCCACCCCGGCCGGCGCCAGCAAGCGGCGAAACATTTCCAGCTCGCTGCGACAAAAGCCCCGACAGGCCCGCGCCGCCGCGCAGATGGGGCAGTGGCTCTCCCACAGCAGCCAGCTGCCATCCTCCTCCTGGCGAAAGTCCGCCATATAGCCCTCTCGCGTGCGCTGCGCCGTCAGTGCCGCCAGCCTGTCGGCCAGCGCCGGCTGGGTCAGCTCGGCCTGATAGCGGGCCAGCTGCTGCTGCTCTCGCTGGGCGATCAGCCGCTCCATGCCCACCTCGCCAAACAGCTGCTGGATGTTGTCGATAAGCTGCAGCGTCAGTTCGCTGTGGCTGTCGGGGAAGCGTTGCCAAGCTTGTTCGGTGAGGTGCCACAACCGTACCGGTCGACCGCGCCCGCGGGCCTCGTCGTTGAAACTCACCCAGCCGTCGGCCTCCAGCGTCATCAGGTGCTGGCGGGCACCCATGGAGGTCATCTGCAACTGCTCTCCCAGCTCGGCGGCGCTCTGTGGGCCGTGGCTCTTGAGCAAAAACAGTATCTTGTCGGTGCTGGCGTTCATGGCAAGGCTCTCATCGTCGGCAGGTGCGACCGCTTGCGCGGCAGCGGTTCTGGCATGGATAAGAGCATTATGGGGAGGGGGATTTTTTAAATCAACAATTCGCTTTACTTAATCAGGATTGATTGCCAACATAAATAAATCAATAACTTTATTTAATGGGGCGAACATGGAAGGGATCAAGGGGCAGGCCAGCCTGTGGGTACTGGTGATGACGGTGACGCTGGCGGTGGCGGGCTTCAGTCTGCCGTCTCCGGTGCTGGCACCGCTGATGCTGGATCCGGCCCAGGGCATGCTGACGCCGGAAGCGTCGGACTGGAGCCGCAAGGTGTGGCTGGGGGTCATCATGGGGCTCTATCCGCTGTTTCAGCTGGTAGGGGCTCCCTGGCTCGGCAAGCTCTCCGATCGTCATGGCCGCAAGCCGGTGCTGACCCTCTGTCTGGTGGGCGTGCTGGTGGGCTACGCCCTGATGGCGCTGGGGATCGCCTGGCGTTCCTTGCCGCTGCTGTTGCTGAGCCGGGTGGTGGAGGGCTTCTTCAACGGTGACATCGCCATCGTGCAGGCCATGGCGGCCGACATGAGCACTGCCAAAACCAAGGCGCGCAGCTTCGCCTGGATCAACATCGGCATGAACCTGGGCTGGGTGGTGGGGCCCATGATCGGCGGCTATGCCGCCGTGGTGTCCGGCGATTACAGCCTGGCGGCCTGGCTGGCGGTGGCCATGACCCTGGTCAATCTGCTGCTGGTGCTCTGGCTGCTGCCCAATCGGCCGGCGGCGGCCCGCAGTGAGCAGCCGGCACCGGCCCTCTCTTCCCGCCAGTTGCTGCTGCAACCGGCGCTGCTGCCCTACTTCGTGCTGACCCTGCTCAGCTACGGCGCGGTGCAGCTCTACTTCACCTACTTCAACGTCTGGCTGGTGGAGCGGCTGGCCTGGGATCCGGTGCAGCTGGCACAGGCCGCCGTGCTGGTGAGCGTGCCCATGATCCTGGGATCCTGGCTGGGCTCACGTCTGGCTCGTCATTGGCGTGGCAGCAGTCTGGGGGTGGTCGGCCATCTGGTGATGGCGGCGGGCATGCTGATGTTCGTGCTGCCCGGCCACTGGTGGGGGCTGGCTCTCACCTTTATTCCCACCGGTATCGGCATGAGCCTGGGAGAGCTGGCGACCTCGGTGGCGGTCTCCAACCGCAGCCATGCCGAGCAGCAGGGGCAGGCGATGGGGCTCTATCGCGGGCTGGCGGTGGGCAGCGAGATCCTGGCGGTGGTGGTCGGCAGTCTGGTGCTGCTGGCGGGCACCGAGTGGCCCTTCTATCTGGCGGCGCTGTGCAGCCTGCTCTGTGCCGTCGGCTTCTATGGCCTGCGCCGGGCGGCGGATCGGCGGCAGCGGCTCGACGTCCAGGTAGAAGCCGGCTGACGGGATCACAGAACGACGCGAAGGGGGCAACCGGCGCTTGCATCGTGGCGCCGACTCTGGGACGGTATGGCTCTTTGCCTTGCTTGCCCGATCGCCCGGTGCTCCCTTGCTCCATCATGCACCTTGCGATACTCAGCCTTTGGCGATGGTATGGATCGTTATCAGGCCATTACGTTGAAAGCGGGTTGGTATGGCGCCGCATTCGTTTCGACATGTTGGCGGTGACATGAGTCGTTTTCAGGCCATTGCACTGGAAGCGGGACTGTATGGTACCCCAGCCGTTTCGACATTTTGGAGGTGATATGAGTCGTTTTCAGGCCATTGCGTTGGACATGGACGGTACCCTGCTGACCCGGGATCACAAGATCTCGTCCGCCACCCGGGCCGCGCTGGCCCAGGCCCGCGCCCACGGCATCAAGGTGCTGCTGGTGACGGGGCGCCACTTCATGACGGCCCGTCCTTTCCATCACGAGCTGGCCCTCGACACCCCCATCATCTGCAGCAACGGCGCCTATCTCTATGATTCGGTGCAGGAGCAGATCCTGGTTGGGGATCCGCTGGCGGTGGCCCCCCTCAGCCGGCTGCTGGCGGAGGTGCAGGCGCACCAGATGGGGGCCCTGTTCCACCTCGACGAGGGGATCGGCTACCTCGGCTGCGAGGAGCATGTGACCCGGATGCGCCGCTGGTCGGCGAGCCAGCCGGATCATCTCAAGATCTCCCTGCTGCCGGCGGAGGATCTGGCGAGCTGGCTCAGCCGGCCGGTCTGGAAGCTGGAGCTGTTCAACCAGGATCCCGCCCTGCTCCATCACTTCATGGCAGAGGTGGTGGAGCAACTGCCCTTTACCCGTGACTGGGCGGCGCCCTATGCGGTGGAACTGGTGCAACCCGGCTGCAGCAAGGGCAACCGGCTAGCCCAGTGGGCGGCGAGCGAGGGGATCGCGATGGAGAACGTGGTGGCGTTTGGCGACAACAACAACGACATCAGCATGTTCGAGCAGGTGGGGCTGGCGGTGGCCATGGGCAACGCGGCGTCACAGATCCAGGCGCTGGCGGATCGGGTCACCGCCGATCACAACGAAGATGGCATCGCGCTGGCGCTGCAGCGCTGGGTTCTGCCCGCCTGAGGGACAGAAACAGCAACAGCAACAGAAAGGGGCCATGTCGGCCCCTTTTTTGTTTGTCAGTTCCCGAAGGAGAACTGGATCACCCGATCCGGGAAGCGGATCCGGTTGTAGTCACGGCGCAGCCCCTCGTAGTGACGGATGGCGCGCTCGCGCTGGGCGCGGTAGTAGTCGCGCTGCTTGCTGTCGTTCTCGTTGCGGATCTGGCGCTCCAGCGTCTCGATGTCGCGCTCGGTTCGCTCCATGTCACTCTTGAGGTCGCTGAGCTGTTTCTCCACCAGGTACTCCTGGCGGCCGCGATCGTACTGGGTCAGGAAGCTGGCATCGTTGGGACAGACGCCCTGATACTCGGCGCCGGACTTGCCCTTGCTGTAGGCGAGCTCCGGAATGCAGTAGAGCTCCAGCCCCTTGGCATATCCCCGTTTCCACTCCGCTTCGTCCACCTTGAGGCCGTATTCGCCGCAGGTCGAGACGTAGTCGCGGGTGGCGGCCCGGGTCTTGCCCTGCTCGCCGTCCTGATAACCCAGGTTGTACCAGCTCATGGTGCGGCACTCTTCTTCCGACAGCGAGCTGCAACCGGCGAGCAGGAAAGGCAGGGTCAGCAACAGGATCTTGGGGGACATGGACGACGGGCTCCGAGAGGGATGATGGGGGCATTCTAGAGAGGATGCCGGGGCAGGACAAGGGATGAAAAACGGTGCTGGCCGGCGCCGTTTTCTGAGCGGTTTGTCACTATTTGCACGGGCTGGCGACGTGGCGACCCGCGCCCTTTCCTTGTTGCCGGTCACGGGGTAAACTGCGCCATCTTTTAACTGGCGCGTAACAAAAATAATGAAAGTCCTGACCGTCGATTACCGCTCGCCCGATGCGGCGCAGCGCTTCACCGAATCCCTGCGGACCACCGGCTTCGGGGTACTGACCAATCACCCCATCCCGAAAGAGCTGGTGCAGTCCATCTATGACAACTGGTATCGCTTCTTCATGAGCGAGCAGAAGCAGGACTTCCTGTTCAATCGCGAGACCCAGGACGGCTACTTCCCGCCGTCGGTGTCCGAGGTGGCCAAGGGCCACAGCCAGAAGGACATCAAGGAGTACTTCCACCTCTACCCCTGGGGCCAGATGCCGGCGGAGCTGAAAGAGCAGGCGATGGAGTACTACCGCCTCGCCAACGACCTGGCAGCCGAGCTGCTGGGCTGGGTCGAGCAGTACACCCCGAGCGACATCGCCGCCCACTACAGCTGCCCGCTCTCCTCCATGATCGAAGAGAGCCAGAAGACCCTGCTGCGGGTGCTGCACTATCCGCCGTTCGATGGCACCGAGGAGCCGGGTGCCATCCGCGCCGCCGCCCATGAAGACATCAACCTGCTGACCATACTGCCCGCCGCCAACGAGCCGGGCCTGCAGGTGAAGGGTTCCGATGGCGAGTGGATGGACGTGCCGTGCGATTTTGGCACCCTCATCATCAACATCGGTGACATGTTGCAGGAGGCCTCCCACGGCTACTACCCCTCCACCACCCACCGCGTCATCAACCCGACCGGCGGCAGCGCCGCTAAGTCCCGCATCTCCCTGCCGCTGTTCCTCCACCCGCGCCCGGACGTAGTGCTCTCCGAGCGTCACACCGCCCACAGCTACCTGATGGAGCGGCTGCGGGAGTTGGGGGTGATCTAGTCCCCGAAGCTGGCTCACCACCCTGTAAAACCGGAGCAAAATTGCTCCGGTTTTTATTTGTTGGCAGGATTGCGCGTTAAATGGAATTTAATTAGACAATGATGCCAATAATGCGCGCTTTATCCAGATAAGCGGCGTTGTGATTGCGCAGCCCCACCCGTACTCTGAGCGTCATTTTTGGCCCCTTGTGGCGGGCCCACGGTTGGAGTTCTTATGAAGCAGTCCCAATGGTCATCCCGGCTCGGTTATATCCTGGCCGCCGCCGGTTCCGCAGTCGGTCTCGGCGCTATCTGGAAGTTCCCCTATGTGACGGCCGCCAACGGCGGTGGCGCCTTCCTGCTGGTGTTTCTGCTGTTCAGCTTCACCCTGGGGGTGGCGGTGCTGATGGGGGAGACCTTGCTCGGCAGCCTGAGCCGGCGCGGGGTGGTGGGGGCCTTCGGTGAACTGATGGGCAGGCGCTGGCGCTGGGTCGGCGCTATGGGGCTGCTCAGCAGCCTGCTCATCTACAGCTTCTACAGCGTGGTGGGCGGCTGGACCCTGGGCTACACCGGCATGGCGCTGGCGGGCAGTCTGCAGCACGGTGACGGCGCGGCCCTCACCGCCCGCTTCAACGACTATGTGGGGGATCCGCTCTGGCCGGTGCTGACCCACCTGCTGTTTGCCGGGCTCACCTGGTGGTTCGTGCAGGGAGGCGTGCAGAAGGGGGTGGAGCGCACCCTGCGCTGGATGATGCCGGCCCTGTTCATCATGATCCTGATGCTGGTGGCCTTCGGCCTTACCTTGCCCAACGCCATGGCCGGGGTGCGCCACTTCCTGATGCCGGACTTCAGCAAGCTCGGCATGTCCGGCGTGCTCGACGCCATGGGACTGGCGTTCTTCTCCCTCTCCATCGGCCTTGGCATTCACACCACCTATGGCGCCTACCTGCCCTCCAGTGAGGGGGTCGGCCGCTCCAGCCTCTGGGTGGTGCTGCTGGCAAGCCTCATCGCCGTGCTGGCGGGCTTGATGATCTTCCCGGTGTTGGCGGCGACCGGCATCGATCCCGCCTCCGGCCCGGGTCTCACTTTCATGACCATGCCGGCGGTGTTCCAGCAGTTGCCGTTCGGCCAAGGGCTGGCGGTGGTGTTCTTCGCCTTGCTGGTAGTGGCGGCGCTGTCGTCGGCCATCTCGCTGCTGGAGCATCTGCAGTGCTTCGTCAGCGAGAGCCTGGGCTGGTCACGGCGGGCCGCCTGCGGCCTCATCACCGCGCTGGTGATGGCGGGCGGCATTCCGGTCAGCCTCTCGTTCGGGCCCTGGGCGCAGGTGACCCTGTTTGGCAAGAACATCTTCGAGCTGCTCGATTTCGTCACCTCCAACCTGATGATGCCCATGTTCGGCTTGGCGCTCACTCTGCTGCTGGGTTGGAAACTGGGGCGTCAGGCGCTGCCCGCCGGGCTGGCGCTGCACTGGCGTACTCTGGTGATGGGCTGCTGGCGCTGGCTGGCACCGCTGCTGATCGGCGGCATCCTGGTGCGCGGGCTGGTGTAATCAGGGTTGGCGGATGGGCTGCTGAGCCTGCTGGTGACGGTCCCTGACCTTGTCGATGGCCGCCTGCCAGCGGGCGATCACGGCGTCATCCTCGCTCTTCGAGAAGACGATGTAGAGCCAGTGTTCCTGCAGCAGCAGCCCGGAGTTCACCACGCTGCGGGGGGAGAACTTCATCTTGGCCAGGATGGCCGGCATGATCTGCTCCCCCATGGGGAAGGCGTCGATCTTGCCGAGCACCAGTCGTTCGATGGCGTCTTCGATGGTCTGGCAGCGCACCAGGTTGGTGTAGCCCTCGCGGGTGAGCAGCTCGTCATCGGCGTTGCCGAGCAGCACACCGACCCGCGCCAGCTGGCGCAGCTGAGCCAGATCGGTCAGTGGCTGGCTGCCCCTGGTCTGGTAGATCACCACCCGGTTCAGAAACAGCGGCCCTACCCACTTGAACTGGGGCTCCCGCTGGGGCGTGCGCAGAATGACGAACAGGGCGAAGCCGGGCTCGACCCGGGTCAGCGCCAGCGCCCGCTTGAGGGGGTAGATCTTGATGGGGTAGTTGACCCCCATCTCCTGCTGGGCCTCCTGCACCAGTTGCACCGCCAGCCCGCCGAGCTTGCCGTCGCTGGTGTGGGTAAAGGGGGGCAGCTCGTGGCTGAGCAGGGTCAGCGGGGGTTGCGTGGCCTGCGCCAGGGTGGGCAACAGTAGCCAGGGCAGCAGCCATTTCATCCAGTATCCGGTCAGGTGCGTCACGTCGGTACATCCATGTTGCGCAAGGGAGTGGCAGGGCAGGTCGGTCCCATCGGTCATGTCGACCTCGTCCAAGCTAAGACTATTATCGTTCAAGGCCGTGGGCGGGGAGGCAGCGGCGCTGATTTTTGGCGCCGGCCGGGTGAAAACAAACTTTTTTTGGCCACATGAAAAAAAGTTTGGTCATGTTGTGTCAATTTTTCTTTCCATGGTTTAGGCTGTGATCCCTTTTCAGCATTCAGATCAGATTATTCATGTCACGTCGCGTTGCCCTGTTCGGTCGATTTTTTAGCTCGCAAGAGAGGTGACCTTGCACGCGCAGTTTGTCTGAATGTTCATTGCAAAGGTCGCCACCAGGCGGCCTTTTTTGTTGCCCCGCCCAGCGCGGTTACCCATGGAGTATCGATGTGATGTTGTCTTGCCCGGAGGTTGTATGAGCCAGGTTCAGTGGTCTTCCCGTATCGGTCATGTGCTGGCAGCCGCCGGTTCGGCGATCGGCCTTGGCGCCATCTGGAAGTTTCCCTATGTGACGGCCACCAACGGCGGCGGTGCCTTCCTGCTGATGTTTCTGCTGTTCAGCTTCACCCTGGGGGTGGCCGTGCTGGTGGGTGAGACCCTGCTCGGCAGCCGCAGTCAGCGCGGGGTGCTCGGTGCCTTCCACAAGCTGGTGGGGCCGAACTGGCGCTGGATGGGGTACATGGGGATCCTGTGCGGCTTCTTCATCTACAGCTTCTACAGCGTGGTGGGCGGCTGGACCGTGGGTTACGCGGCGCTGGCGGTGAGCGGGCAGCTCAACCTGAGTGAGGGCACGGCGCTGACCGCCTTGTTCAATGGCTATGTCAGCCACCCCTGGTGGCCGGTGTTGACCCATCTGGTGTTTGCCGGCCTCACCTGGTGGTTCGTGCAGGGGGGCCTGCAGAAGGGGGTGGAGCGGGCGCTGCGCTGGATGATGCCGGCCCTGTTTGTGATGATGATGCTGCTGGTGGTGACTGGCCTCTCCATGCCGGGCGCCATGGCCGGGGTGCGCCAGTTCCTGCTGCCGGACTTCTCCATGCTGACCGGCCAGGGCGTGCTGGACGCGCTGGGACTGGCCTTCTTCTCCCTCTCCATCGGGCTTGGCGTGCACACCACCTATGGTGCCTATCTGCCCAGCAGCGAGGGCGTGCTGCGCTCCGGCGTCTGGGTCGTGACGCTGGCGAGCCTCATCTCGGTGCTGGCGGGGTTGATGATCTTCCCGGTGCTGGCCTCCACCGGCATCGATCCCACTGCCGGGCCAGGGCTCACCTTTATGACCATGCCGGCGGTGTTCAACCATCTGCCGTTCGGCCAGGGGCTGGCGGTGGTGTTCTTCCTGCTGCTCTTGGTGGCAGCGCTCTCCTCCTCCATATCCATGCTGGAGCACCTGGTGCGCTTCACCACCGAGGAGTGGGGCTGGTCGCGGCGTGGCGCCTGCCGGGTGCTGACCCTGCTGATCATGGCCTCCGGCATTCCGGTCAGCCTGTCGTTCGGCCCCTGGAGCGAGCTGACCCTGTTCGGCAAGACCATCTTCGATCTGCTGGACTACCTCACCTCCAACCTGATGATGCCGCTGTTCGGCCTGGTGCTGACCCTGCTGCTGGGCTGGCGACTGGGTGAGTCCGTGCTGCCTGATGGCCTGTCGCCGCTGCTGCGCGGCTGCCTGCTCTGGTGCTGGCGGCTGGTGGCGCCGCTGCTGATCGCCGGCATCCTGGTGCGCGGGCTGTTGTAACAGCAGCCCGGCTGACCGGGCCTAGTTGGGGGGCGTGGTGGGCAGGCGGGGATTGAGGTGGGAGCGGATCTGCAACAGGGTCTTGTGGTACTCCTCGGCGTGGTGCTCCATGAAGGAGGCGCTGTGGTTGAGGCGCCGTTCCAGCCGATCCACCAGCAGGGCCACCCTGGGGGCGGCCATGCCGGCCGGCCAGCACAGTTGCAGCAACTCCAGCAGTTGCCAGGCATCGCCGGGCAGGGCGGGGAACTCCTCCTGCAGGGTCAGCGCATACTGCACGGCCAGCTGGTGCTGGCCCGCCGCGCTGGCCCGCTGCCGTTCCTGGCGCAGGTAGGTCAGCCGCAGTTCGCGCCGCTCCAGCTGTTTCATGAAATCGCCGATGACCTGCTTGAACAGCTGCTGCACCAGCGGGGCCGGGGCGACCCTGGCCTGATACTGGCTGAGCTGGCTCAGGTAGCGCTGGGCGTGGTGGGGCAGGCCGCAGAACTGGCTGACGGCAAAGCCGAGCAGTTGGTTGAGGTGGTGATCCCGCGCGCTCTCCGGCGGGTGCTTGGCGAGCAGCAACAGGGCCTCGTCGAAGCGATAGTCCAGGCTCAGCATCAGCGCCTTGAGCAGGGCCTCCTCGTGGGCCCGCAGGGTCACCGCCTGGCTGAGGTAGCGATACTCCTGCTGCAAGGCACTGATCCGGGCGGCGCTCGGGTAGTGCCAGAGCACCGCCAGGCTGGCATTGAGGATGAAGTTATCGATGGACACCCGGAATTTGTGATCGCCGAAGAAGCGCAGGCTGAGGGCGTTGGCCTGCTCCAGCGCCTTGCCCTCGTCCTTGAGCAGCAGCGCCAGCAGAATGGCCGCCTGGCGCCACTCCGGTTGCCAGGCCTGCTTTTGCAGCAGCAGGGTGAGCACGTCCCAGGCTCCTTCCCACTGCCGCTCGTGCAGCAGACAGGCCAGCGCCAGTTCCAGTTGCAGGGGGGCTGGCAGCCGTTCCCGGTTGCGGGCCAGATCCTTGCGCGCACTCTCCAGCTTGTTCAGCCCCAGCAGGGCGTGGATCAACCCCTTGCGCGGCCACCAGGCGTCGTGTTCCGTGGTGCAGACCGCGTAGTGCTGGGCGGCGTGAAAGTGATCCTGCTGCTGCAGCAGCATGTAGCCCTTGATCCTGTCCAGCAGCGGCCCCAGTTCCCGGTACTTCTGCTGTTGGTAGAGCAGGTCCTCGCACAGGGCGCAGCTGACCTGCCACTCCCTGAGCTTCATCGGGGCGGGCAGGGTGCGGGTCAGCCCGGTCAGCTGCACCAGTTCGTGCAGGCTGGCGGTGAGCTGATCGGCGGTGAACGGCATGGGCAGCAGCAACGGAAAGTAGAGGTCGGAAGGGGGAAACAGCAGCTGATCGTGATCCTCGTCCAGCAACAGCAGCACGCAGCCCGGTTCGAGCAGACCCAGATAGTGGGCCTCCTGCAGCAAGCGCACCCCCTCACGGGCCTGATGGTGATACTGGCGGCAGATGACCACATCGAACGACTGCTGGCGCAGCAGGGTGGGCAGGGTCGCCAGCTCCTTGCAGTGGATCAGCTGGGCGGGGGTGATCCCCTGCTCATTCAGCCCTCGGGAGAGGGCCGTGCTGAGCATGGCATCATCTTCGATCAGGAGGATCTGCATCCTTGGCGCTCCTTGGCTGGTTCAGGGTACGGACAAGTATGGCATGTTGCCGGAGTCAAAGAGCTACCACGCTCGACGCCAGCCTGGGGGCGGTCAATTCCTCCCCGGCGTCAGGCACCTGGCGGGTTGATGAGAAACACCACAGCGCCGCGATAGGCCGCCGAGTCGGCCAGCCTGCTTTCCCAAGTTTGATCCCACTCGCCTCCCTGCACCAGCCCCACCTTGAAGGGCAGGGTCAGCCGCGTCAGCGCCTGCAGGTAGCGGGCGTAGCCCGGCTCGGTGCGGCGGCCGCGATAGGTCTGCACCACCAGCTCGTCGACCACGCCGGCGAGGGCGTTGAGGGTGGCGACGTCGCCGGTGCGGGTCCAGTCCAGCAGGCCGGTGATGCTGATGGCGCAGTCGGCGGGCAGCTGGCGGCGGAGCTGGCGCAGGAAGTCGCCATAATCCGCCAGCCGGTGGGTGCGGGCATCAAAATCGATCTGGACGCCGCGCACCCCATTGCCCTTGCGCTGCCAGGCCGCCAGCTGGTTGGTCAGGCTCTTGAGCAGGGCCTCATCCCAGTCGAGCCGCTCCACCCGATAGGCGAGCCAGAGCTCCTTTACCGGCAGCTTGCTCGGCGCTATGCCCTGCCCCTGAAAATGCACGGGCTGGCGCGCATCGAGCGGGCCTATCTCCCCCTGATGCAGATAGAGCCGCTCGGCCTGTTGCAGCACCGGCTGGGGCCTGACCCCGGCCCACAGCCAGAACTGGCGGTAGTGGCTCGCCTCGACGGCGGCGCTGGCCTTGGCGCCCAGCAGCGCCAGCATCACCAATAATATTTGAGCTGCTTGGCCCACTGGCTCGTTCCGTGCTGGCGTTTGAGGGTGTTGAACCAGCCCTTGCGCTGGCTTAGGGGGATCTCTTGGCTGCCGCAGCTGTTGTTGCCGCTCGGGGCGTAACAGTTGATGGCGCGGTAGAGGGCGTAGGCCTTCTCCTCCTTGGCGGCCTTGGGGCTGGCGATCACCTGTTGATACCAGTCGAGCCGGCTGCGCTGCTGGCCGGCAAACAGATCCCGGCTGCCCGCCAGGGTGTCGGCGCCCGGCCGCTGCATGAGCGGATCCCAGTCCAGCCCCTGGCTCAGGAAAAACTCGCCGAGGCAGTTGAGCGCCTTGGGCGATTTGGGGTTGTCCGCCAGGGTGGTGACCACGGCCGTGAGGGCCGGGCACTGATACTCCTGGCTCCCTTGCCAGTCGAACGGGGCGGCCAGCGGGGCCAGCGCCAGATCCTGCAGGAAGCTCCGGTAGTCGCCGTGGGTCAGCTGCTTGTAGCGCAGGGTGTGGCCGGCGCGCTGGCGCAGGGTGTCGGAGGCCTGCTCATCCTGCACCATGCGGCGCAGCAGCGGGGCCGGCGCCACGTACTCCAGCAGCGGAATGCGGTAGTGATCGCTCTGGATGGGGCTCTCCTTGGCGAACACCTGCTCCAGCCGGCCGGCCCGCTCCAGAGTCATGGCCAGTGCCAGCTGCAACAGCTGATCCTGCAAGGGGGTGGGCTGGCTGGCGAGCAGGGCGCGCCACTGCTGCTCAGCCTCGGGCAGCGCCTGACTGGCCGCCAGCGCCATGCCCTTGAGCACCTGCTGGCTGAAGGCCAGGTTATCGAGTGGCCCCTTGCCGAGGGCGGGAGCGGCGGCGATGACGGCGGCATAATCCTTGGCCAGATAGTAGCGCTCGGCCTGCTGCAGATAGGCGAGCCAGGCCGGGTTGCTGGCAAACTGGGCGCTCTGCTGCGCCAGCTCGTCGGGTTGCAGCGGCTGCCACTCGTCCCAGCTCTCGTGCAACCGCAGCCGGCGCAGATCCTGCACCAGGGTCAGCTGCGGCATGGCGGCTGAGCCGGTGAAACCGGGCTGCATCAGCAGCTTGAGGTCTATTTCGTTGAGCAGCTCCGGGTTGCCCGGCTGGCGGCTCGCCTGCTGGAACAGGCCGGCCAGCGCCGCCTCGTCCCCCTTGAACCAGGCAAGCCGGCGCAGCAGCCCGTTGGCGGAGTCGAGATAGCGCCCCTCTGGGTAGCGGCTGCGATAGTCGGCGATGAACTGCTCGGCGCGCTGCACGGCGGCCTGGTCAATCTGGTTGCGATCCAGAGTGCCCCAGTCATCGAAGGCGCTTTGCTGGGACTGGTTGAGGGCGACCCGGATCCGCATGTAATCCGCCGTCTCTTTCAGCCAGGGCTGATCCTGTCCGGCGAGGGCGGCAAACAGCGTATCGGCCTGGGCGAACTCCCCCTGATAGAAGAGTTGGCTGGCGGCCAGGTAGTCGGCAAAGCCCTGGCCGGCGGCCGACAGCGGTGTGGACCTGTCCTCCGGCGTCGTGGCCGTTTCGACCTGCTGGGCACACTGGCCCAGCATGGCCAGCCGCTGGCGAGCCAGCTGGCTGCGCTCGTCGGCGCCCAGCGCCGGGGTGTCGACCAGCGCCTGCAGGAAGGCTTCGGCCGCGATGGGATTGTTGCTGATGCAGCGCCCCTCGCTCCAGCCGGCGGCCCGCTCCAGGGCGGCCTGGGTGGTGTTCTGCTCGATGCCGAGACCGGCGGCCAGCGCCAGCAGGGGATCCGGCCCGGTGGGGGCCGGCTCGGCTTGGGCTGGGTTGAGCAGGGCCGGGTTGAGCAGATCCTCGATGGCAAAGGGCAGCAGCAGCGGCGCCTTGGGCAGCGAGAAGGCCTGCTCATCGGCCAGCAGCAGCGCCAGGTTGGTGCGGGTGTCGTTGTCGGGGGAGAGGAACGGCAGCCCGTTCAGATGGCATTGGGCGGCGGTCAGTTGCAGGGTGAGCGGCGTCTCGCAGCCATCCGGGCCGCAGGCCAGTGCGGGCAGGCTGCACAGGGCCAGCCACAGGGGAGTCAGTTTCATGGGCGCTTCCAGCAGGAGTCGGGATGCTGGCACGCTACAAGATGGCTTCACCCCTTTCAACTGACCATAGGGGCAGGTCGGCTGGCGGCGGGCCTACTGCAGGCCGGGCCCTTTGGCCGAGAAGGGGCAGTCGCGCTGCTGGATCAGTTGCTCCCCCGAGCCCGCCGCCCCCTGCCAGTGCAGGGTGAGCTGGCCGAGGCGGCCCAGGTGGCGCAGCTCGAATTCGTAGCGCAGACAGGGCTCGGCGAGGGGCAGGCTGGCCATGCCGGCCGGCAGCCGGTAGTGGTAGCGCAGTAGGGGGCCGTCTGTCAGCGTGCTGCGGCTGGGCAGCAGCCCCTCTGCCGTGGGGACGGGGGCGCTCAGCCGGCGGCGCAGGCTGAGGGGGGCATCGATCGCCTTCTGGTAGTGCAGGCCGTTCATGGCCGCCAGCTCCTCTTCCAGCCGTTGCAACTCCCCCTCCAGCCCGCTCAGCGCGGCCCCCAGCTGCTGATGACCGGGGGTGGCGCAGCCTCCCAGCAGCAGGGTGAGAAGCAACAAGGGGGCGCGGGTCGGGTGCATGGGCTCTCCTTTGAGCGCACGGATAGGCTGGGCCGGGGCTGACTATAGCAGGGTATTGGTGGGCGGCGCGGCGCGCAGCAGACCGGCGAGCCGCTCCAGCCCCTCGGCGACGCGGGCGTCGGTGGCCGGCTGGCTCAGGCTCAGCCGCACGCCCTGTGGCGCGGCGAACTGGCCGGCGGCGAAGTGTTCCCCGCTCGCCACGCCGACGTCAAGGGCGTTGGCGGCCTCGGCGAACTCCTGGCTGCGCCAGGGTTCCGGCAGCGGCAGCCAGGCGTGCATGGAGCCCGCCTGCCAGCAAGCCCCCGGCAGCAGGTGGCGCAGCAGCTCGCCGCGACGTGCCAGGATCTGCCGCTGCTGCTCTACAAGAGGCATGATCTGGCGCTGGCTCACCAGCTTGCAGGCCAGCTCGATGAGCAGCGGGCTCACCATCCAGCTCGACAGTCGCATCGCCTGGGCGAAGGCACCGCGCAGGGCCGGCGGGGTCAGCACGAAGCCGACCCGCAGGCCGCCACAGGCGATCTTGGCCAGGCTGCCCAGATAGATGACCCGCTCCGGCGCCAGGTTGACCAACGGTGTTACCGGTTGCTGGGGTAGCAGGCCGTTGACGTCATCCTCGATGATCAGCAGGTCGTGGCGACGGGCGATGGCGACGATGGCCTCGCGCCGCGCCAGGCTCATGGTGGCGGTGGTGGGATTTTGCAGGGTGGGGGTGAGGTAGATCAGCTTGGCGCGGCGGGTGCGGCAGGCCGCCTCCAGCGCGTCGGGCAGCAGTCCCTCTGCATCCATCGCCAGCCCCACTACCTGATTCTTCAGCTGACGGGCGTTGCCCAGCATGCCGGGGTAGCTGAGCCCTTCGCAGAACAGGGTCTCCCCCACGCAGCCGGTGGCCAGCAGGGAGAGCATGATGCCGTGCTGGGCGCCGTGGCTGAACATCAGATACTCCTCGCTGCCCGCCACTCCCTGCTCGGCCAGCCAGTCGATGAACAGCTGGCGCTGGCTCGGCTGGCCCGCCTCCTTGTCATAACCCAGCAGGGCGTTGAGATCCCCGTCCGCCACTTCCGCCAGCATGGGGCGGATAATGGCGGCTCGATCCAGCTGTACCGGCAGGTTCTGCCACAACTCGATGCGATGCCCCTCCTCCTTGCGGATCACCCAGGCGTTGGCCGGATCCTCATGATCCCCTTTGACCCAGGTGCCGTGCCCCACCCGGGCGGCCAGCAGCCCGCGCCGCTCCGCCTCGCCATAGGCGCGGGTGACGGTGCCGACGGTGACCCCCAGCTTGTCCGCCAGCGCCCTGTGGGTGGGCAGCCGGGTCTCGGGCGGCAGGGAGCCGTCCTGAATGGCCTGCTCGATGGCTTTCACCAGTTTGAGGTAGAGGGGGCCTGCGAAGGGGGTGAGGTCCGGGGTCCAGATTGTCATGGTGACAATAAATCCATTGATCGAAATGTATCGGCAATATAGCGTGAATTTGAACCCGATAACAACCAAAAGTGGCACATTGTATCGATACAATGTGCGCAGTTCAGGAGTACAAAGATGACGATCGAATGGTATGCCACCCTGTTTGGCTTTGCGTTGCTCACCTGCGGCACGCCGGGCCCCAACAACCTCATGCTGACCGCCTCCGGCGCCAACTTCGGGGTGCGTCGCACCCTGCCTCATCTGATCGGTGTCGTGGTGGGACAACCCGTCCTGCAACTGGTGCTGGCGCTGGGGCTCTACCCCCTGTTCGAGCGCTGGCCGCTGCTCAAGCTGAGCCTGCAGGTGCTGGGCAGCCTCTATTTGTTGTGGCTGGCATGGCGCATCGCGGTGGCTGGTGCCCCCGGCGATCCGGAACGACGTTCGCGCCCGCTGACCCTGCTGGAGGGGCTGGGCTTTCAGTTCCTCAACCCCAAGGCCTGGATGATGGGGATCTCCGCCATCAGTCTGTTCAGTCTGCCGGGCAGTGCTTACTGGCCGAGTCTGTGGGGCATCATGGCCGTCTTCCCCATGGCGGGATTGCCAGTCTGCTTTGCCTGGGTGTTGTTCGGTCATCAGCTCAGCCGCTGGATCAACTCTGACAGAGGCTGGCGCCGGCTCAACGGCAGCCTGGGGGCGCTGACCGCGCTCTGCGTGGTGATGCTCTGGTACTGAGTGCTGCCAGGGGCCGCATAAAGATGCGAAGAAAGTGCATCTGCGGCCTTGTCTGACGGGCACCGGCTCTGCATATTAGAAGGCTTGTCGCCGAGTCGGCGCCCTGCATCATCAAGAGGTTGAGATGGATCTGAACTGGTTGCTTCCCCTGGCGGGCTTTGCCCTCATCACTTGCGGTACGCCGGGCCCCAACAACATGCTGCTCACCAGCGCCGGTGCGGCCCAGGGCTTTCGCCGCAGCGTGCCCCTGTTGGTGGGGGTGGTGGGGGGGATCAACCTGATGATCCTGGCCACGGCGCTCGGGCTGGGAGTGATGTTCGAGCAGCTGCCGCTGCTGCACGACGGGCTCAAGCTCATCGGCTCGGCCTACCTGCTCTGGCTGGCCTGGAAGGTGGCGACCGCCAGCGGCCCGGCCGAGGGCAACCGGCCGCTGATCCCGGCCCATCAGGGGGCCATGCTGCAGTTGCTCAACCCCAAGGCGTGGATGATGGCGCTCTCCGCCATCAGCGGCTTTACCCTGGCGGGGGAGGCCTACTGGCCCTCCGCCATCTGGGTACTCGGCATCTTCTTCGTGACCGGCCTCTATACCGGGGCCTTCTGGGTGCTGTTCGGTGCCCAGGTGCGCCGCCTCATCCGCACCGCCAGAGGCTGGCGTCGTTTCAATCTCGGCATGGGGGTCGCCACGGCGGCCTGCGTGCTGATGATCTGGATTTAGTCCGGGCCTGCGCCCGGGCCTTTACCGGCTGTCTTGTTGGCCCTGCGGGGCCTTTTTTATTCACGGGGCGGCGCGATGACGCGCGCCGCCCTTCGCTCGGTTTGCACGATCGATTCACACACTCGGTTTGCATGATCGTTTTACACAAGGAGGTCCCATGAAATGTATCGGTCTGCTGGGTGGCATGAGCTGGGAGTCCACCGTCAGCTACTATCAGGCGCTCAACCGGGGCGTGCGCGAGCGGCTCGGTGGCCTGCACTCGGCGCGGGTGCTGCTGAGCAGCGTCGACTTTGCCGAGATAGAGCGGCTGCAGCACATCGGGGACTGGCCCGCCACCGCCCGCCTGCTGGCGGCCGAGGCGCGGGCCATCCAGGCCGGCGGCGCCGATTTTCTGCTGATCGGCACCAACACCATGCACAAGGTGGCGCCCGAGATCGAGGCCGCCATCGACATCCCGCTGCTCCATATCGCCGATGCCACCGCGCGTCAGCTGCAAGCGGACGGAGTCCAAAGGGTCGGTCTGCTCGGCACCCGCTTCACCATGGAGCAGGATTTCTACAAGGGGCGTCTGCAGGACAAGTTCGGGCTGGAGGTGCTGGTGCCCGGCGAGGCGCAGCGGGAGCGGGTACACCGCATCATCTATGACGAGCTGTGCCTTGGCGACATTCGCGATGCATCGCGGGCCGAGTACCTGGCCATTATCGAGGGGCTGGCCGACGCGGGAGCCCAAGCGGTGATCCTCGGTTGCACCGAGATAGCCCTGCTGGTGGGGGAGGCCGAGGCCGCGGTGCCGCTCTACGACACCACTGCCATTCACGCCGAGGCGGCAGTAACCCTGGCGCTGGCTTGACGACAGGGGCCTGCTGGCAAGCAGGTGAGGCAGACAGTGGGTTGGAATATGCCGCCACCAGGGTGCCTCTCTACGACACAACCATGGCGATTCACGCCGAGGCAGCGGTAACCCTGGCGCTGGCTTGACGACAGGGGGCTGCTGGCAAGCGGATAAGCCAGAAATTGTCCGGCCGCCGGCTCGACAGGGCTTGACCTTGCCGCAGGGTTGCTGCTTAGGCTGAAGGTCCGCTTTGGCCAACGAGGAACGACTCATGCAGCGTCGCGATTTTCTCAAATTCTCCACCGCCGTCGGTATTGCCAGCGCCCTGCCCTGGTGGGGTCGGGCGGTTGCCGCCGAGCGCCCAGCCCTGCCGATTCCCGCGCTGCTGGAGGCGGATGCCAGCGGCGTGTTCCAGCTCAGGGCCCAGCCGGGCCAGATGCAGTGGCGACGCCAGCCGACCCACAGCTGGGGCTACAACGGCAACCTGCTTGGCCCCACTTTGCGTGCCCGTCAGGGGCAGGCGGTGCGAGTCCGGGTCGCCAACCAGCTGGCGGAGACCACCACGGTGCACTGGCACGGGCTGGAGGTGCCCGGCACCGCCGATGGCGGCCCGCAGGCCAGCATCCCTTCCGGCAAAGAGTGGCAGGCGGCGTTTCGCATCGAGCAGCCGGCGGCCACCTGCTGGTATCACCCCCATACCCACGGGCAGACCGGCCATCAGGTGGCCATGGGGCTGGCCGGGCTTTTCATCCTCGACGACGAGGAGAGCTTGCGGCTGCCGCTGCCCCAGCGCTGGGGCGTGGACGACATCCCGCTGGTGCTGCAGGACAAACGGCTCGATGGGCGGGATCAGGTGGATTACCGGCTGGACGTGATGAGCGCCGCGGTCGGCTGGTTCGGCGATCTGATGCTGACCAACGGCGCCGTTTATCCGACCCACGACGCGCCTCGCGGCTGGCTGCGGTTGCGGCTGCTCAATGGCTGCAATGCCCGCTCCCTCACGCTGGCGATCAGTGACGGCCGCCCTTTGTATGTGGTCGGCAGCGATGGCGGCCTGCTGGCGGAGCCGGTGGCACTGAGCGAGCTGGCGCTGCTGCCGGGGGAGCGCTTCGAGGTGATGGTGGATGCCCGCAACGGCAAGGTGTTCGACCTGCTCACCCTGCCGGTACGCCAGATGGGGATGACCCTGGCGCCGTTCGATGTGGCCCTGCCGCTGCTGCGGATCCGGCCCTCCCTGATCGAGGGCAAGGGCCGCTTGCCGGACAGCCTGGCCCGGCTGCCGGCGCTGCCCGCCACCCAAGGCTTGCCGAGCCGCACCCTGGCCCTGTCGATGGATCCCGAGCTGGATCGGCAGGGGATGCAGGCGCTGATGAGCCGCTACGGCCACGGCGCCATGGCGGGCATGAGCATGGCCCACGGCGATACGGGCGCCATGGCCGGGATGAAGATGGACGGGCAGGGCGACGGGATGGCGGGGATGGATCATGGCGACATGGTCATGCCAGCGGGCGAGATGCAGCACGACACCATGGCCGGGATGCAGGAGGACAAGGGCAGTGTCAAGCCGCTGGATCTGCACGGCGGCAACCGCATCAACGGCCAGCCCTTCGCCATGAACGACCCGCAGTTTGCGGTCAAGCGCGGCCGCACCGAGCGCTGGATCATCTCGGGGGAGGGGGACATGATGCTGCACCCCTTCCATATCCATGGCACCCGCTTGCGGATCCTGAGCGAGAACGGTCAGCCGGTGGCCCCGCATCGCGCCGGCTGGAAGGATATCGTCAAGGTGGAGGGCGGGCGCAGCGAGGTGCTGGTGCGTTTCGATCACACGGCGCCCAAGGAGCGGGCCTACATGGCCCACTGCCATCTGCTGGAGCACGAAGATACCGGCATGATGCTCTCGTTCACGGTGGAAGAGTAAAAAAGAATGGCCCGAACGGGGCCATTTGTTCATTTCACTGGTCAGATCTCACTATCTACGCACGCCACATACCCCTCGGCATAAAAGCGTGTAAAATTGCGCCCTGAATTTTCCGGCCAGCGCGCGCTGGCCGCGACTCCTTACCTGCAAGGCTGACACTGTGACTGAAGTAGATAGATTCGCGGACATTCGCCCCTACCGCGATGAGGAAGTGCCGGCAGCCATCGAACGGCTGATCCGGGATGATGAATTTGTCGGCGCCATCGCCAAGTATCGTTTCGGCTCCCTGATGAGCTGGCTGGGCTGGGCCATCCGCCCGCTGATCCGCCAGTTCCTGCGCTACAAGTGGTCCAAGGTGACCACCATCCATCAGGTGCAGATGGGGGTGACCCGCTACATGAGCCGGATGATCGCCACCTCCACCCAGGGGGTGACCTTCTCCGGGCTCGAGCATCTGAAGAAGGAGCAGGGCTACCTGTTCGTCTCCAACCACAGGGACATCGCCATGGATCCGGCGTTCGTCAACTGGGGGCTGCACACCCACGGTTTCGATACCGTGCGCATTGCCATCGGCGACAACCTGCTGCGCAAACCCTGCGCCACCGAGCTGATGAAGCTCAACAAGAGCTTCATCGTCAAGCGCTCCGCCAAGGGGCCGCGGGAGATGATGAAGGCCCTCGGCGAGCTGTCGGCCTACATCGGCCAGTCGGTGCACGAAGGCCACTCCATCTGGATCGCCCAGAAGGAAGGGCGCGCCAAGAACGGCGATGACAAGACAGATCCAGCCATCCTCAAGATGTTCTACGTGGACGGCAAGAAGCAGAAGATCGAGTTCGTCGACTACATGCGCAGCCTCAATATCGTGCCGGTCAGCATCAGCTACGAGCTGGATCCCACCGACAAGGCCAAGGCGCGCGAGCTGTACGAGAAGTCGGTCAACGGCAGCTACGAGAAGGGCGAGTTCGAGGACATCGAGAGCATCGTCGCCGGCATCGTCGGCCAGAAGGGGCGGGTACATGTCTCCTTCGGCGCCCCCATCACCGAGGGCTTCAGCGATCCGGACGAACTGGCTGCGCTCATCGACAAGGCGATCTGGGGCAACTACCGCCTCTTCCCGGGCAACTACCTGGCTGCAGATGTGTCCGGCAAGGCCAACACCATCGAGCAGGCTGCCTTCCTGAGCCGTCAGTCGGAGGTGCCGGAAGAGCACAAGGCCATCTGGCGCGCCATGTACGCCAAGCCGGTGGAGAACGCCGGCAAGGCTTGAATGGCACCGGTTACCACCAGGTGATGCGAAAAAAACGGGAGCAGATGCTCCCGTTTTTGCGTCTGGTCAAAGTCGGCGGTGCTGGAGTAGTGAATAATATTGTTTCAGCTGGTACGATCACTGGGCGAACGCGCTTGCGCCTCTTGGCAAGCCGCAGATGAGTGTGTAACAGTGCACTCATCCCGCTTGATACGAGCAAATGCTCTATCTCTGTCTGCACGGATTGCAGGCGGTGTGACACAAGGACCTCAACAGGGTCCTTTTTCATTTTGCGGCTAAGATGTCGCCTGAATACACCTAAGGAAGCGCCATGATCACCGGCAGTCTGAACACCCTGCAGCGCACGCCGCTGCCCGCCCCGCTGGACCGCATCATGGTCGAGGTGGTGCAAAGCGTCGAACAGTGGCTGCAGGCGCCGCTCGGCAAGCAGGAGATCGACGGTCTCACGCTGTTCTGCCTGGTGAGCGAAGAGCTGACCGAGCCGGCCGCGGATCGCCGTGGCGAGTTCCATCAGCAGTATCTGGACATCCAGCTGCTGCTGCGTGGTGAAGAGTGGATCGGGGTCGGGCCCCATGGCTATGTTGCCGAAGGCGCCGATCATCCCCATCCCGACCTCTGGTTCGTCGAGGACGAACAGACCAGTTATCTGGCGTTGCAGCCCGGCGACTTCGCCATCTTCTGGCCGGGAGAACTGCATCGCCCCCTCTGTACCCCCAACCAGCCGGCTCAGGTGAAGAAGCTGGTGGTCAAGGTGCACCGGGATCTGCTGGTCGGCCTGTAACCGCTGGCGCAGCCTGGCTGAGACGAGTGCCCGGAATGATCCGGATTTGCACTTAACATATTGAAAAATTGGGCGCACTTTCCTGCGACCATAAGCCCCCGGCAGGGGAATCCCATCCATTTTGGATGACACGACACTGTCGGCATAAAGCCGAAGCACAGGAAGATGTAGAACATGAGCAAGTTGGTATTGATCCTTAACTGCGGTAGCTCTTCCCTGAAATTTGCCGTAATGGACGCCGAAACAGGTGAGGACATGCTGTCCGGCCTGGCCGAATGCTTCAATCTGGATGATGCACGTATCAAATGGAAACTCCACGGGGTCAAGGGCGAAGCCATGCTGGGCGCGGGCGCCGCGCACCAGGAGGCCCTCGACCACATCGTGGGTCACATCCTGCCGCAGGATCCGACCCTGGCCGAGCAGCTGGTGGCCATCGGTCACCGCATCGTGCACGGTGGCGAGCAGTTCTCCCGTTCCGTTCGCATCGATGACGGCGTGATTGCCGGCATCGAAGCCGCCATTCCGTTCGCCCCCCTGCACAACCCGGCGCACCTGATCGGCATCCGTGCCGCGCTCAAGGTGTTCCCGGCGCTGGCAGAGAAGAACGTGGCCGTGTTCGACACCGCCTTCCACCAGACCCTGCCACAGGAAGCCTACCTCTACGCGCTGCCCTACAAGCTCTACAAAGAGAACGGCATCCGTCGTTACGGCGCCCACGGCACCTCCCACCGCTTCATCGCGGAAGAGACCGCCAAGGCGCTGGGCAAGCCGCTCTCCGAGCTCAACATCATCAACTGCCACCTGGGTAACGGCGCCTCCGTCTGCGCCATCCGTGGCGGCGAATCCGTCGACACCTCCATGGGTCTGACCCCGCTGGAAGGGCTGGCGATGGGTACCCGCTCCGGCGACATAGACCCCGCTGTAGTCTTCTTCATGCACGACCAGCTCGGTTACAGCGTGGAGCAGATCAACCACACCCTGACCCGCGAGTCCGGCCTGCTGGGCATGACCGAGGCGAGCAGCGACTGCCGCTACGTCACCACCAACTACGCCACCGACGCCGGTGCCAAGCGTGCGCTGGACGTGTTCACCTACCGGGTGGCCAAGTATGTCGGCGCCTACGCTGCCGCCATGGATGGTCGTCTGGACGCCCTGGTGTTCACCGGCGGCATCGGTGAAAACGCCGCCATGGTGCGCGAGATGGTGCTGGCCCGTCTGGCCCTGTTCGGCTTCAAGATCGACAAGGAAGCCAACAACGCCGCGGTGCTGGGTGGTGAAGGCCCCATCACGGCCGAAGGCAGCCGCCTGGCGCTGGTGATGCCCACCAACGAAGAGCTGGTCATCGCCCGCGATGCCCTGAGCCTGGTCGGCTAACGCCCCTCGCTCCCAGACAACGCCCGGCCCCTGCCGGGCGTTGTCGTTTGTGGCGGCCGTGGCGCCGGCTGTCATTTGACATGGGGTGGCAGATACGTACCCTGACCGCAGTTTCACGCACAGGAGGATGGGATGAAGGAGATGTTTTTTCGCTGGCTGGCCGGGCTCGGGCTGGAGGTAACCGGCATGATGGGGCTGGTGATCGCTCTGGGCTTTATCGTGCTTACCTCGCTGTTGCTGCACATGCTGCTGCACCGGGTGCTGCTGGTGCGGCTGGTGGGGGTGCTCGGCAAGACCAAGCAGGTGTGGCTGCCGCCCCAGTTGCAGCAACGCTTGTTCTACCGGCTCGCCTTCGTGCTGCAGGGGGCCGTGCTGCTCGGTCAGGCCGAGATCTGGCTGCCGCGCAACTCCGACAGCCTGCAACTGATCGAGATGGTGGCCCAGCTCTGGATCCTGCTGTTCCTGCTGCTCTCCCTGTTCGCCCTGCTCGACTGCATGCTGTCGGTGAGCCGCTATACCCGGCTCGGGCGGGATCTGCCCCTGCGCGGCATCTTCCAGGGGGTGAAGCTGGTGGGCAGCATCCTGGTGGGCATCCTGATGATCGCCCTGCTGCTCGGCAAGTCGCCGCTGTTCCTGTTCAGCGGTCTGGGTGCCATGACTGCGGTGTTGATGTTGGTGTTCAAGGATCCCATCCTCGGGCTGGTGGCCGGCATCCAGCTCTCCGCCAACCGCATGCTGAGCGTCGGTGACTGGCTGCAGATGGACAAGTACGGCGCCGATGGCGAGGTGACCGACATCGGTCTCACCACGGTCAAGGTGTCGAACTGGGACAAGACCATCACCACCATCCCCACCTATGCCCTCATCTCCGACTCCTTCAAGAACTGGCAGGGGATGACGGAGTCGGGTGGCCGGCGCATCAAGCGCAGCGTCAACATCGACATGACCAGCGTGCGCTTCCTGACGGCGGAGGAGCAGCTGCAGCTCAAGCAGGCCCAGCTGCTGGCGCCCTATCTGAGCCGCAAGGAGCAGGAGCTGAGCGCCTACAACCAGCAGTTGAGCGACGCCATCAGCTGCCCCATCAACGGTCGTCACCTCACCAACCTCGGCACCCTGCGCGCCTATCTGGACGCCTACCTGCGCGCTCACCCCGGCATCCGCAAGGACATGACCCTGATGGTGCGCCAGCTGGCACCGACCTCGGACGGCCTGCCGCTGGAGATTTACTGCTTCACGGCGACCACCGCCTGGGCCGATTACGAAGGGATCCAGGCCGACATTTTCGACCACATCTTTGCCATCATTGAGCAATTTCATCTGCGGTTGCACCAATCTCCCACAGGTTACGATATGCGCGCCTGGCAAAAGGGGTAAACCACCGATAGGCAGGGGCTGGCGGCGGATAAAAAAAGCGATATTAATCGCCGACCCGCCGCCACTTGTCAGTTGAAATTTGTCCGGCAGAGGAGAAAAATGGCGGCCTTCTCTTCGCCCCCCGGATCGCCTGCCGCTCCCGGGTCAGCCCAGAGTCTTGAACCACGTCATCCATTACAGGAAAGTTATGAAGCTCCTCCACACTACTGCGGCCGCGCTGTGCTGCAGCCTCCTCTTGGGCGCCGCGCCTGCGCTCGCTGTTGAATACGCCCTGCCTGCGGCCAACAGCCGCCTGGTGGGTGAAAATCTGGAATACGTGGTCCCGGCCGAAGAAAACGGCCAGCCGCTGGAGGCCGCCGCCGCCAAATTCCAGCTGGGGCTGACCAACATGCTGGAGGCCAACCCCAAGGCGGATCCCCTGCTGCTGCAGACCGGCGAGAAGCTGATCGTGCCGCACCAGCTGATCCTGCCGGATGCGCCCCGTGAAGGCATCGTGCTGAACGTGGCCGAGATGCGCCTCTACTACTACCCGAAAGGCAAGAAGGTAGTAGAAGTGCTGCCCATCGGCATCGGCCAGCTCGGCACCGACACCCCGGAAAACTGGGTGACCAGCGTGCAGCGCAAGAAGGCGGGCCCGACCTGGACCCCGACCGCCAAGATGCATGCCGAATATGCCGCCCGTGGCGAAAGCCTGCCGGCGGTGTGGCCGGCCGGCCCGGACAACCCCATGGGGCTGTTCGCGCTCTACATCGGCAAGATGTACGCCATCCACGGCACCAACGCCCAGTTCGGCATCGGCCTGCGGGTGAGCCATGGCTGCGTGCGGCTGCGCAACGACGACATCGAGTACCTGTTCAAGAAGGTACCGGTCGGTACCCGCGTCCAGTTCGTCAACCAGCCGATCAAGGCCAGTGTCGAGCCGGATGGCCGCCGCTACCTGGAAGTGCATCAGCCGCTCTCCCGCAATCAGGAGGAGTTCAACTCCAGCCTGCCTGCGCCGCTGCCGATGACCCCGGCAGTGACCCGCTTCATCGCCCATGCCGACAGCGACTCCCAGCTGGTCAAGCAGGCGCTGGAGCAGCGCAGCGGCATGCCGATCGCGATCAATCGCTGATTGGTGCTTGCCGACATGGCCCCGACCTCTGGTCGGGGCTTTTTTTTTTGCGGTCGTGGCGGGGCTCTGCCGCTGCTCGTGCCCGGCGGATAAGCAGTTGCTGCGTCAGGATAAAATCTGGCGGAACGGGGCAAAGCTGGTCTGTTGGTTAAAGATGAAACGTTTATATTGTGTTTTCTGTTTGTTAAAAAAGGTTGAGGTCATGGGATCTGCTGATTAAGCTAGGGCGGTTTTTTTAAGGAAGAGCCCGTCGTCAGAACGGGTACACACGTCACATAACGGAGTTTTGAATGACAGCCAGCACACCCATGCTCATCACCTTTCTGGTGTACATCCTCGGGATGGTCCTGATCGGCTTTATCGCCTATCGCGCCACCCGCAACTTTGACGACTACATTCTCGGCGGCCGCCGGATGGGGAGCTGGGTGACCGCCCTCTCCGCCGGCGCCTCCGACATGAGCGGCTGGCTCCTGATGGGCTTGCCGGGCGCCGTCTTCATCGGCGGCATCTCCGAGAGCTGGATCGCCATCGGCCTCACCCTGGGTGCCTACCTCAACTGGCGCTGGGTCGCCGGCCGGCTGCGGGTGCATACCGAGAAGAACCGCAACGCCCTGACCCTGCCGGACTACTTCACCTACCGCTTCGAGGACAAGAGCCGGGTGCTGCGCATCCTCTCCGCCCTGGTGATACTGCTGTTCTTCACCATCTACTGCGCCTCCGGCGTGGTGGCCGGTGCCCGCCTGTTCGAGAGCACCTTCGGCATGAGCTATGACACCGCCCTCTGGGTCGGCGCTGCGGCCACCATCACCTACACCTTCTTCGGCGGCTTCCTCGCGGTGAGCTGGACCGATACGGTGCAGGCCACCCTGATGATCTTCGCCCTGATCCTCACCCCGGTGTTCGTCATCATCGCGGTGGGCGGCATCGACACCGCCATGGTGCAGGTGGCGGCGCAGAACGCCAGCAACCTCGACATGTTCAAGAACCTGGACTTCATCGCCATCATCTCGCTGATGGCCTGGGGCCTGGGCTACTTCGGTCAGCCCCACATCCTGGCGCGCTTCATGGCGGCGGATTCCCACCACTCCATGGCCAATGCCCGCCGCATCAGCATGACCTGGATGGTGCTCTGCCTGGGTGGCGCCGTGGCCATCGGCTTCTTCGGCCTGGCCTATTTCTCCACCTTCACCGAGCAGGCGGCCGGCGTTACCGGCAACCCGGAGCGGGTCTTCATCGAGCTGTCCAAGATCCTGTTCAACCCCTGGATCGCCGGCGTGCTGCTCTCCGCCATCCTGGCGGCGGTGATGAGTACCCTCAGTTGCCAGCTGCTGGTCTGCTCCAGCGCTATCACCGAGGATCTCTACAAGCCGTTCCTGCGCAAGAACGCCTCCCAGAAAGAGCTGGTGTGGGTCGGTCGCATGATGGTGCTGGTGATTGCGCTCATCGCCATCGCCGTCGCCATGAACCCGGAGAACCGGGTGCTGGGGCTGGTGAGCTACGCCTGGGCCGGCTTTGGTGCCGCCTTCGGCCCCGTGGTGCTGCTCTCCGTGCTCTGGTCGCGCATGACCCGCAACGGCGCCCTGGCGGGCATGCTGGTGGGTGCCCTGACCGTCATCGTCTGGAAGCAGTTTGGCTGGCTGGGGCTCTATGAAATCATCCCAGGCTTCCTCTTCTCCGGCCTGGCGATCCTGGTATTCAGCCTGCTGGACAAGGCCCCCTCCAAGGCCATGCTGGAGCGCTTCGACGACGCCGAGCGCGAGTTCCAGACCCCGCCGGATGCGCTGGGTCAGCCGGTTGCCGTCAACTGAGTTGGATACTATGCATAACAAAAAAGCCCCGCAATGCGGGGCTTTTTTATGGCGCTCAGGTGAGCATAGCCTGCCTGAGGTGCGACTGGTGTATAGCAGACCGGTCTGCAGGGATCTCTGCCTACCCTTGCGCGGCGAGCCAGCGTTGCAGCTGCTGCATAAACAGCGCGGGCTGCTCGATGGGGTAGAGATGGCCAACATCCGCCACCTGCAGGCGCTGGCAGGCGGGAATGGCGTTGCCAAGTGCCTCGCACACTTGCGCAAACAGCGCTCTGGTCTGTGCGCCCTGCACGATGCAGGTGGGCACGCTGAGCGCGGCAAGGCGCGACGGCGACCAATCCGGCCGCTCGCTCTGGCTCAGCTGCTTGGGCAGGCTGGCGGCCTCCGCCAGTTGGGCCTGCTGCCACTTGAGGGGTTGCGCGGCAAAATAGCCCTGACGCCCCCCTGAGCCATCGATCAGGGTGGCCACCGCCTCTTGCAACTGTCCAGCTTCAACCTGACCAAACACGGGGCCGAACATGGCGCCGGCATCGGCCATAAAGGCGGCGAGCCCCTGCTCATCCAGCGCCCCCGGGCAGCCCGGCTCCACCAGATAGAGGCTTCGGACGTGCTCCGGTGCTTGCAAGGCGGCGGTCAGCGCTACATCTGCGCCATAAGACCAGCCGACCAGATGGACAGGCCCGCACGCCAGCTGTGCCAACAGCGCCAGCAGGTCGCCGGCATGGGTCTCAAGACCGAAAGGTCCCTCTTTGCCCGCCTCGCCAAAGTGGCGCAGGGTGGGAGCATAGACGGTGTAGTGCTGTGAGAGCTGCTCGATATGTTCGACCCAGAGGGTGTGGTTAGCCAGCGCGCCATGGATCAGCAGCAGCGGCTCACCCGAACCGGCCTGCAGGCAGGGCATTGGGCTGCCATTGATGATAAAGGTGTGAGTCTGTGACTGCATATCAACGCCTCCTCGGCGTGTCGTAAGAGCGGAAGAGTATATGACAAGCGCTCTGCGGCTGGTAAGTAGGCGCTTTAAGGCTGGCGATAGCCACTATAAGCAAATGTTGGGTCATTATCGGAAAACCCATAAATCCAGCTTATAGTGGCTCCGGTGCGCCTTGAGCCGTGCCAAATAGGTCGGCAGCAGCGCCACCAGGGGATCTTCCGATCTTTGCTTATGTGATGGTGGGTGTATTCGCGATTATCCAAGATGATATCAGGCCACAATGAGATGGTTATCCAGCAAACGCTGGTGTAATTCCCAAGCGGCGGTTCTATTGCTGTCCCATGTTTTTAGGTCTCTTAACTGCGGGTAAGTGATCAACAGATATTCTGCATGTTCTTCACTCAGCGTAATCTTGTCACTCACCTTTAACTCGATAGCAAAGGCATACTCGGTGACGGTATATAGATGTTCATAATCTGCGCCCTGTAAATCAAAGTGACACTTGGGGATTGTGCAGTGAGATTCGAGTGGCAAGAGTGGATTGTCACTGCATGCTATACCGAGCTCTTCGCTGCACTCGCGTCGCGCGGCCTCATCAAGAGATTCGTTCTCCTCGACACCTCCAGCTACCCACTGCCATATATCGAGATCGGCACGTTTTAAAATCACCATCTGCAACATGGCATCCCGAATAACATAGGGAATGACCAATGCCTGCTTTGCTGTTCTCATATTTGTCCCCAAACCGATAACGTCAAACCGGAACCATGAGGCTGCTGTTATTTACTGTTTTGTCAGCCACTCCTGCAACGTATTGGCAAAAGCTGCCTGCCCGCTGCCGTTGACGATAAAAGAGTGAGTCTGTGACTGCATATCCACGCTGTCCCGGCGTGTCACAGGATCGGGAAGGTATATGATAAACGCCCTGCTGCCGGTAAGTGGGCTCTTTCAGGCTGGCGATAGCCACTATAAGAAAAAGTTGGGTCATTATCGAAAAACCCATAAATCCAGCTTATAGTGGCATCGGTGCGCCTTGGGTCGAACCAAAACGGTCGATATCAACTTAGTAAGGGGATCTTCCGATCCCTGCTTATGTTGTGGTGGGGTTATTTTCGATTGTCCTGCTAGCTATATTTTTTAATTTAGAATGGATAAACATCTGCTCAATACTTGTTTGTTATCTATGACAATTAGTTTTAGCTTTTTTCTCGTTCTGGTTATATTCTGAAATAACATTTTTACAGTGTCGTAGTAGGTATTTGAATTGTATAGAAGTCTACCTGTTTTATGGTAATAAAAATGCTTGTCTATAACGACAGCAACATTGTCAAATTCTTGTCCAATTACTTTGTGTGATGTTTTACTTTCTATGTGAGAATATGATTCATGATGTTCTCTCTTATATTGTGACGGGGTCAGTCTCAGAACTTCCCATCCATCATCACTTATTAGTGAAATATAGTCCCTGACATTTTCTAAATCAGTGAAATAATCAAAGCTTATATTTTCACAACTTGATAGGACGACATCATTCCTCTGATTGTTGAATAATAACTTAATAAAATTTGCGATCTCTTTGTTTGTTCTGATTTTATCTGATAGAGCATATTTAACTATGCCTCTGATGGAATTTATTTTGCTGTCAATATCTGTATTGGTTTCTGATACAGATAAAGTTTGCTGTTTATCATACGAAAAGATACATTGAAAGTTACTAGTTTCGGCATCATCAAGTATTTTATTAAATTGGGATATATATATCCGTTGTGTTTCATCTATTAGAACTAGATCTAAACTACTTAAATCATGATTTTTTAATTCCTTTATGGCTGTAATATTCCATCCTTTTGTTATTAAGCGAGCATGCCCATCATTTAATTGTCCACAATGTACTATTAATGTGCGTTTTTTCTTCCTAATGGTTTTTATAACATCATATGTTAATAGCGTTTTTCCTGTGCCTGGTCCACCAGTAATAGCCATGAATTTTGTTGTATTATTTTCTATTGCATCGATAACTTTATCTTTGATTACCTCCTGCTGACTCGTCAAAAAGTATTGATTGTTTATAAACTTATCTGTGGAGTTGAACGGTGACACTAGGTATTCTGATGGATTGAATAAATTGTCAGGATTGTCTAGGTTCATCAAGTTTTGCTGGGTTAACAACTTAACTAAATGTGTTAACTCAACAACCTCTATCTCACCGACAGAATTTAACTTGTAAAGTGTCTTTTTTTGGGAGATAAAACAAAAGTTATGTATGACTTTATTTATGTGACCAAGATAGTAATTATTTCTTTTAAGTTGTCGTTTTATTTTTTCTGTCGTACTAATTTTTTTGATCTCAACGTTAATTATATAGTTGCTTCCAAACCTTAATAAATCAAATTCTTTGCTGATGTGTTGTATTTTATATCCTATGTAGAAGTTGTTAAATATACTCACAAATGGAAGAATTTCATACATTTCAGCTGATAATGTTTTTAGATCGTCAACCTCATTTCTTTTTATATCAATGTTATAGTTTTTTATAAAACTATTGTATTCATCAGAGGAAAGGGATGAGTAGGCCTGTATAAGAGATAAGATATTTATGCTTTTCATTTATTAAACCTATGGTATCTAAAATTATATCTGTTAACGGGTGATTTTTAGCTAATATGATGACTTTCTGAAACTAATTACTTAGTGTTGTGGGGGGGAGATATTCTAACGTGTACTCATGTAACTAATTGATTTGTTGTGGCTCCATTCTAATGGAGTGTCTCTAGGGAATATCCCTGTACGAGAATATTGTGTTTAAACATCGGAATTGCTACCGCCCCTGAATTACAGCCTCCAGTCTGCTGCTTTGTAACCAACGGGGTGGCGGAGAGGGCTCATGGATGACTCCGATGAGGCTTGGATTGCCATTCGGGTATGGTAGCGAGAGAGGGGCGCAGGGGAAGGGCGAGGTGATAAATGTTGGGGCGGGATCAACAAATTGGTCAGTACGGCAAGGGGGGCCCTTGCCGGGGGAGAGAAGCTTGTTCAGGCGTGGGGAAGGGCCGCAGCCCCTCCCTCAGGCCAGTGCCAGCGACTGGCGGGCGCGCCACAGCCGCTCGTGGAAGAAGAAAACGACGGTGTTGATGGCAGGCTCGATCATCGCCATCACGCCGCCGGTGAGCAGCTCGCCGCTCAGCAGATAGGCGACGCCGAAGGCCACCGAAAAGTGCACCAGGGCGAAGCTGCTGGTCTTGGCCTGCAGGCTGTGGTCGGGCTTGAGCTTGTGCCAGCCGAGATCGTGGAAGTAGAAGGCGACCGTGTTGACGGCGGGTTCGATCAAGGCGATCAGGCTGGCGGTGAGCAGTTCACCGGTCAGCAGGTAAGCCACGGTGAAGGCCACGGTGAAGTGCAAAACGGCAAAGCTGATGGTCTTTTTCATGATGGCGGCTCCCTCTGGTGATGAGCAGAGTATCCCCCTAAATTGCATTAAATGAAAACTATTCTCATCTAATGATCGAATAGGGAGAGCCTATCAAGTGAGAACGCCCTCACCGGATTGGGAGTTGCCTGGGGCCACAGCGGCGCTAGAGTGAGCCTTTGCCATGAAAAAGGAGCTTTCATGCATATGAATATCAACGCCACCCTGTTGGGGCAGTTCATCCTGTTGCTGATGATCATCGTCGGCGTCGTGGCCTGGCGACTGGCCCGCCGCAAGAGCAAGCATCCGGCGCTGATCACCGTGCTGTGCATGCTGCTTAGTCTGGCCCCGCCTTTCGCCCTGCTGGCGCTGCTCATTCTGGCGCTCTGGCGGGATCTCCCAGGCAAAACGTGAGGCTGGCCGGCATGCAAAAAGCCCCGTGACGGGGCTTTTTTATTTGGGCGTCTCCCGCGCAGCTGACGGTTGGGGTGGCAAGAGGCGGGGGAGGGGCTCACCGGCTGAGGGCGGCGATCCGCTCATGGGCCTGGCGCATGCCCTGCTCCACGCCGTGGGGGCGCAGGTCCATCCCTTCCGCGTAGATGAACTCCACCTCCGCAATGCCCATCAGGCCGAGCACGGACTCGAGGTAGGGGGTGACCGCATCCGTTGCCTGTCCCTGATGTACGCCGCCGCGGCTGCTGAACACCAGGGCTTTTACCCCCTCCACCAGCCCCATGGGGTAGCTGTCGGTGTAGCGAAAGGTGACCCTGGCTCGTGCCACCAGATCGAACCAGTTCTTGAGCGGGGTCGGCACGTTGAGGTTGTACATGGGGGCGCCGATCAGCAGCAGGTCGGCGGCCTTGAGCTCGGCAATCAGTTGATCCGACAGCGCCACCGCCTGGCGGATGGCCTCGCTGGCCGGCTCGCTGCCCCGTAGGGCGTGAAACAGCGCGCTGTCCAGTGGCGGCAGGGCGAGGGCGGGCAGGTCGCGTACCACCACCTGGTCCTGGTAGCCCTGCTCCCGGCGGGCTTGCAGAAAGCGCTCCATCAACTGGTTGGTACGGGACGCGGGGCCGTTGAGGCTGGATTGCAGCAGCAGGATCTGACTCATGAGGTGAACTCCATCTGACAAAGTGTGGGGATGGAGGGAGCTTATCAGTCATTTTTTTCCGCAGTGCTGATACTATTTCGCCATATTGGTTCCACAAGGTATGCAATAGATGGCAAACAGCCTCAATGGCCTCGATCTGTTCGCCAGCGTGGTGGAGGCGGGCAGTTTCGCTCAGGCCGCCGAGCGGCTTCACCTCACCCGCTCGGCGGTGGGCAAGGGGATTGCCCGACTCGAGCAGCGTCTCGGCGTCCAGCTGTTTCACCGCACCACTCGCAGCCAGAGCCTGACCGAGGAGGGGGCACTGTTCCATCGCCACTGCCTGCGGGCGTTGGAGGAGGTGCGCCTCGGTGAGGCGGCGCTGGCCAGCAACAAGCTCACCCTCAACGGCAGCCTCAAGGTCTCCATGCCGGTGCTGTTCGGTCAGCTGTGCGTGGCGCCCCTGCTGCTGGAGCTGGCGCAGGCCCATCCCGGGCTGGCGCTGTCGCTGTCGTTCAGCGATCGCAAGGTGGATCTGGTGGAGGAGGGGCTCGATCTGGTGATCCGCAACGGGGAGCCGCCGGACAGCCTGGATCTGGCGGCGCGCCGGCTCGGCGAGCACGGCATGACGCTCTGCGCCGCGCCCAGCTATCTGGCCGAGCGGGGCGAACCGATGACGCTGGCGGATCTGGCCGAGCACGAAGGCATCGCCTATCTGCGACAGGGGCGGGTGCTGGCGTGGCAGTGGCAACTGGATGGCCAGTGGCAATCGGTGCGGCCGACGGGGCGCCTGCAGCTGGACGATCTGCACGTCATCACCCAGGCGGCCATCGCGGGCTTTGGCCTGGCCTGGTTGCCGACCTGGCTGGCGCGCCCGCACCTTGAGCGAGGCGAACTGCGCGAAGTGCTGGGTTCGCTCAAGGGGCGGAGCTACCCCATTAATGCCCTCTGGCCCCACAGCCCGCACCTGCCGCTCAAGACCAGAATGGCCATCGACTGGTTGGCGAGCCGGCTGCCGGAGCGGCTTGCCAGCGTGGCGGGGGCGGGCAGCCATGACCAATAAAAAGGGCCTGCAGTGGCAGGCCCTTGGCGGTGTGCGAGTGATGCAAGGCGTTACGCTTCAACCTTGTTGAGCCACTCGACCTTGTACTGGGCACCGGCGCCCTGCGCCAGCTTGGCGCAGAGGGGTTTGAGGAAGGCTTCGATCTGCTCGTCCAGCAGCCAGGGGGGGCTCACTATCAGCATGCCTGAGCCGTTCATGCCCCAGTCCTTGGTCTGGCCGGCCACTTCCAGTTCGGCCACCAGGACGTTGCCGAAGTTCTCGCGCTTGATGGCGCGCAGCATGTCGCGAGACTTGTCCGCCTCTTCCCCCAGAATGGGATACCAGAGGGCGTAGATGCCGGTGGCCCAGCGTTTTTGCGCCTTTTTCAGGGTATCGACCACCGCGAAGTAATCTTCTTTGAGCTCATAGGGCGGGTCGATCAGTACCAGGCCGCGGCGCGGCGTGGGCGGCAGCAGGGCCACCAGCCCCTCGAAGCCGTCCCTATGGTGCACGGCGACGCGGGGGTCGTAACCCATGTTGGCGCGCAGGTCTTCCACCTCGTTGTTGTGCAGCTCCATCAGCGCCAGCTTGTCCTGCTCGCGGGCGAGGCGGCGCGACAGCTCCGGCGAGCCGGGGTAGTAGTGCAGCTGGCCATCGCTGTTCATCTCCTCGATGACGCCGAGATAGGGGGCCATGGCAGACCACTGGGCCCGCTCGTCCCACAGCCGGCCAATGCCGTCGGCATATTCCGCCTTCTTCTGGGACCTGTCGCCGCGCAGGTCGTAGAGACCGCCGCCGGCGTGGGTGTCCAGCACGATGAAGGGTTTCTCCTTCTTCTTGAGGGACTCGATGATCAGGGCCTGAACGGTGTGTTTCAGCACGTCGGCGTGGTTGCCGGCGTGAAAGGCGTGGCGATAACTCAGCATATTAGGTCTCTGAGGGGGCCCTGCTGGGCCCCCAGTAACAATAGATAGTTCAACAAGTTTCGGCTGTTGCCGCGAAACAGGGTGAGGCTGCGCAGGGTCTGCAGCAGCACCCCTTGTTGCAGCCGCTCCAGCTCCAGCTCATGGGCCAGTATGGCCTGATACTCCTGCTCGCCGAGCCGCGCCTTGGCGCTCGAGCGCAGGGTGCGCCAGGGGCCGAGCACCGCCTCGGTCTGCACCAGCGCCGGTTGCAGGTCGGTCAGATCGACCGGGATCCCGCACAGATCCAGCCGGTGCAGCAGCAGGGCCAGATTGACGTTGCCCCCCTGCGCCTGCACGCTGAGCCAGTCCTGGCTGCGCGCACCGTACACCTCGCCGCTCCACTGCCAGAAGTCGAGCGGGCCCGGCAGTTCGTGGGCGGCGATCCGCTCACTCGCCATCAGCTGTTCGTCACGCAAAGAAGGCCTGCTCCATGGTTTCCAGCTCCTCGGAGAGGCTCATCCACTCCAGCTCCACCCCTTCCAGCTCCTCCTTGATGGGGCCCTGGGACTTGAGCAGCTCGGAGAGCTTCTGCTTGGCGCTCTCTTCATAGATGGCGGGATCGGCCAGCTGCTCTTCCACCGCGGCCAGCTTGGCCTGCAGTTTCTCCATGCTGGTTTCGAGCTTTTCGAGCTTCTGGCGCAGCGGCCGGGTCGCTTGCCGGAACTCCGCCTCGCGCCGCTTCTGATCCTTGCGCGCTACCGCCGAGTTGGCGGAGACAGGGCCGTCGTCCGGTTTGGCGTTGGCCTCTTTCTCCTGCTCGCCGAGCCACTTGTGGTAGTCGTCCAGATCGCCGTCGAACGGCTCGACCCGGCCACCGTGCACCAGATAGAAGTCGTCGGTGGTGGTACGCAGCAGGTGCCGGTCGTGGGAGACCACCACCATGGCGCCCTCGAAGCCTTGCAGCGCCATGGTCAGGGCGTGGCGCATCTCCAGATCCAGGTGGTTGGTCGGTTCATCCAGCAGCAGCAGGTTGGGCTTTTGCCAGGTGATGAGGGCCAGCACCAGCCGCGCCTTCTCGCCGCCGGAGAAGGGAGCCACCTTGTCGAGCGCCTTGTCACCGTGAAAGCCAAAGCTGCCCAGATAGTTGCGCAGCTCCTGCTCGGTCTTGTCCGGCGCGAGGCGCACCAGATGATCGAGGGGCGAGTCGTCCAGACGCAGGGTCTCCAGCTGATGCTGGGCGAAGTAGCCGATGCTGACCCCGGCGCTCACCTCGAGCTTGCCGGAGAGCGGCGGGTTGGAGCCCGACAGCATCTTGATGAAGGTGGATTTGCCGGCGCCGTTGCGACCGAGCAGGCCGATGCGCGAACCGGGCACCAGGTTGAGTTTGATCTTCTCCAGGATCACCTTGTCGCCATAACCGGCGCTGAGGTTCTCCATGGCAATCAGCGGGGTCGGCAGGGCCGACGGCTCGCGAAACTCGAAGCTGAACTCGGAGTCGGCGTGGGCCGGCAGGATCTTCTCCATCCGCTCCATCGCTTTGAGCCGGCTCTGGGCCTGGCGGGCCTTGGAAGCCTTGTAGCGGAAGCGGTCCACATACGCCTGCATGTGGGACATCTCGCGCTGCTGCTTCTCGTACATGGATTGCTGCTGGGCCAGGTGTTCGGCGCGCTGCAGTTCGAAGTCGGAGTAGCCGCCGGTGTATTCGTTGAGCTTGCCGTTCTCGATGTGGATGATGCGGCTGATGACCGAATCGAGGAAGTCGCGGTCGTGGGAGATCAGCACCAGCGTGCCCTGATAGGCCTTGAGCCACTTCTCCAGCCAGATGACGGCGTCGAGATCCAGGTGGTTGGTCGGTTCATCGAGCAGCAGCAGATCGGAACGGCACAGCAGCGCCTGGGCGAGGTTCAGGCGCATGCGCCAGCCACCGGAGAAGCTGCGTACCGGCGAACTCAGCTGCTCGTCGCTGAAACCGAGGCCGTGCAGCAGCTCGGAGGCGCGGGCACGAATGCTGTAGGCGCCGATGGTGTCGAGCTTGCCGTGCAGCTCGGCCACCAGCAGGCCGTTGTCATCCTGCTCGGCCTGGGCCAGCTGGGCTTCCAGCGCGCGGAACTCCTTGTCGCCGTCAATCACGTAGTCGAGGGCGGAGCAGTCCAGCGCCGGGGTCTCCTGCGCCACGCCGGCAATCTGCCAGCCGGTGGGCAGGCTGAAGGTGCCGCTGTCGATGGCCAGCTCGCCCCGTACCAGTGCAAAAAAGGTGGACTTGCCACAGCCGTTCTTGCCCACCAGACCCACCTTGTGGCCGGGATGAATGGTGGCGGATGCGTTGTCCAGCAGCTTGCGGCCGCCGCGGATCAGTTCGATTTGACTGGCAACTATCATGGATTGGTCTGCTTGGCTCAAATGGAGGAGAAAAACTGGCGCGGATCTTACGTGAAACGGCGCAGATTTGCACTTGAGGCGGGGGGCAACCACTGGCTGGGGGGGCAAAAACATGCCATAACAGAGCAATCAGTCAGGGTTGGGGAGGTTAGCATGCTTATCAGGGACATCATGACGACCCGGGTCGCCACCGTTTCCATGGATGACCGGCTCAATGTCATCAAGGAGATCTTCGAGCAGGCTCACTTTCGCCACCTGCTGGTGCTGGAAGAGGAGGAGCTGGTGGGGGTCATTTCAGACCGGGATCTGTTCCGCGCCATCAGCCCCTATCTGGACTCCGAGGCCGAGATGAGCCGCGACACCGAGACCCTCAACCGGCGCGCCCACCAGATCATGAGCCGCCATCCCATCACCATCGCCCCCCAGCTCACGGTGCGGGACGGGGTCAAGATGATGCTGGAGAAGAACGTCTCCTGCCTGCCGGTGCTGGAAAACGGCGCCCTGGTCGGCATCATCAGCTGGAAGGATCTGCTGCGCGCCGCCCTCGACAGCGACGCCTTCTAGGCCCGCCGGCACAGTTTGCAAGACAGCGAAAAGGGCTCTGAGGAGCCCTTTATTGTTGGCGGTCATGGCGCCTTGCCCCTGTGTCAGGGCAGCGGTTCCACCAGCAGGATATGGGAGTCATGCCCCGTCACCCGCACCTTGCTGCCGGCGAGCAGTGGCTGGTTGCAGCGCACCGTCCAGGCGGTGTCGTCCAGGTGCACCCGGCTCATCCCCTGAGACACGTCATCCAGCAGCACCAGCTCGCGGCCCAGATAGCCCTGCATCCGCTCGTTGATGGGGGCGGCGGCATCCCGGCTGGAGCGATCCCGGCGATGCTGCCAGCGCCACCAGGCCCAGGTGGTGAGCAGGGATTGCAGGCCAAACAGCAGCAGCTGCGCCTGCCAGCCGAAGGGCCAGACCAGCAGCAGCAGGCCCACTTCCAGCGCGGCGATGCCGGTCCAGAGCAGAAAGCCCACCGAGCCCAGCACCTCGATGGCCAGCAGCGCGAAGCCGAGCCCCAGCCAGTGCCAGTGGGTCAGCCCCTCGAACAGGGCTGTCATGACTTGCCGCCCTTGCCATCCTTGAACAGCTCGGCCATGCCGGCGACGGCGCCGATCAGGCTGCCCGCCTCCAAGGGCATCATCACCACCTTGCTGTTGGGGCCTTCGCCGATGCGGGCCAGCGCCTCGGTGTATTTCTGGGCCACGAAGTAGTTGATGGCCTGCAGATCCCCTTCGGCGATGGCCTTGGAGACCATGTGGGTCGCCTTGGCTTCCGCTTCGGCGGCCCGCTCGCGCGCTTCTGCGGCGAGGAAGGCGGCCTGACGCTCACCCTCGGCCTTGAGGATCTGGGACTGCTTCTCCCCTTCCGCTTTCAGGATCTTGGACTGGCGCACCCCTTCCGCTTCCAGTACCTCGGCCCGTTTCTGGCGCTCGGCCTTCATCTGGGCGTTCATGGCTTCGACCAGTGCCAGCGGCGGACGTACATCCTTGATTTCGATCCGGGTCACCTTGATGCCCCAGGGGGCGGTGGCGGCATCCATGGTGCGCAGCAGCTTCTCGTTGATGGTGTCGCGCTGGGAGAGCATCTCGTCCAGCTCCATGGCGCCGAGCACGGTCCGCATGTTGGTCATGGTGAGATTGCGGATGGCGCTGGTGAGATCGTTGACCTCATAGCCCGCCTTGCGGGCATCCACCACCTGCACGAAGCTGATGGCGTCGATGGTGACGTTGGCGTTGTCGCGAGAGATCACCTCCTGCGCCGGGATGTCCAGCACCTGCTCCATCATGATGATCTTGTGGCCGACCCTGTCCACATAGGGGATCAGCAGGTTGAGGCCCGGCACCAGAGTGCGGGTGTAGCGGCCGAAGCGCTCCACGGTCCAGTTGTAGCCCTGCGGCACTATCTTGATGCCGGCGCTCAGGGTCGCGAGCACCAGAAACACGAAGATCCCCAGCACAATCAATGACTCATTCATTATTAAGCTCCTTATGAAACACTTTCACTAGCCTATGGCCTTGCGCCTGGCACCACAAGCGCCTTGCTTCACCTTTGTCATCATACGGCTTTGTTAATTACTAAAACGCATTAAAAAGCATTTTTTATTATTTTGAGGGATAAGCAGCCCTGCCTATAGTCGCCCCATATTAGTCGTGTTCCGAGGGATGGGCCGAAATGGATTATTTGCCGATGTTTGCCAAATTGGACGGTCGCCCGGTGCTGCTGGTGGGCGGGGGCGAAGTGGCCCTGCGCAAGGCGCGCCTGCTGCTGGCGGCCGGTGCCAGGCTGACCCTGGTCTCCCCCGAGCTTGAACCCGACTTCCATCAATTTGCCGGTCGCTTCACCCATCTGGCGGAGCGCTTCACCCCGGCCCACCTGACCGGCCAGATCCTGGTGGTGGCCGCTACCGACGATCTCGAGGTGAACGCCCTGGTCTATCAGAGCGCCAACCAGCTCGGTCTGTTCGTCAACGTGGTGGACGACCCCAAGCGCTCCAGCTTCATCTTCCCTTCCATCATCGATCGCAGCCCCATCATGGTGGCCGTCTCCAGCGGCGGCAAGGCGCCGGTGCTGGTACGCCTGTTGCGCGAGCGGCTCGAGAGCCTGCTGCCGCGCCATCTTGGTGGGCTGGCCGAGCTCTCCGGCCGGGTGCGCGATCAGGCCAAGCGGGTGCTTTCCTCGATCTCCGATCGTCGCCGCTTCTGGGAGCGCGCCTTTGCCTCCAACACCCTGGCCGGTCTGATTGAGAAAGAGGATTGGCAGGGGGCCGAGCAGTGGCTGAACGATGGCCTCGACCAGGCGACAAGCGAAGTGGGCGAGGTGGTGCTGGTGGGGGCGGGCCCCGGCGATCCGGGCCTGCTGACCCTCAAGGCGCTGCAACAAATTCAGCAGGCTGAAGTGGTGCTCTATGACCAGCTGGTCTCGCCAGAGATCCTGGATCTGGTGCGCCGCGACGCCACCCTGGTGTCGGTTGGCAAGAAGGCCGGCGCCCACAGCGTGCCGCAGGAGGAGACCAATCGCCTGCTGGTTACGTTCGCCAAAGCGGGCAACCGGGTGGTGCGGCTCAAGGGGGGCGATCCCTTCATGTTCGGCCGTGGCGGCGAAGAGCTGGAAGTGCTGGCCGACGAAGGCATCCCCTTCTCGGTAGTGCCCGGCATCACGGCGGCTGCCGGTGCCACCGCCTATGCCGGCATTCCGCTTACCCACCGCGACCATGCCCAGAGCGCCGTCTTCATCACTGGCCATTGTCAGAAAGAGGGCAAGGAGCCCGACTGGCAGCAGCTCGCCGCCACCAGCCAGACCCTGGTGATCTACATGGGGCTGATGCGCTCCGAGCACATCCAGCAGCAGCTGGTGAGCCATGGCCGCAGCAGCGCTACTCCCATCGCCATCATCGAGCGCGGCACCACATCCCGCCAGCGGGTGCTGACCGGCACGCTGGCGGATCTGGCGGAGCTGGCCAAACAGGCGGTGAGCCCGTCCCTTATCGTCATCGGCGAAGTGGTCGCCCTGCGCGAGCGGCTCGCCTGGTTTGGCGAGGGGCAACAGCAGGGCACCAGCGACCTCAAGCTGGTGAGCCTGGCCTGAGCGCTGGCAGCGACATCCATCGATTTGACGGTGCGGCCATGGCGGCACCGACCTGAACCAACACCGCGCCCTGACCAAGCGCGTTAGCAATGAACCGAGGACCCAGACATGGACCGTGAAAGACTGACCCACTTGCAGCAGCTGGAAGCCGAGAGCATCCACATCATCCGCGAGGTGGCTGCCGAATTTGAAAACCCGGTGATGATGTACTCCATCGGCAAGGACTCCTCCGTCATGCTGCACCTGGCCCGCAAGGCCTTCTATCCGGGCAAGATCCCGTTCCCCTTGCTGCACGTCGACACCGACTGGAAGTTCAAGGAAATGATCAAGTTTCGCGATGAGACCGCCAAAAAGTACGGGCTGGATCTGATCGTCCACAAGAACCCGGACGGCCTCGCCATGGGCATCAACCCCTTTGTGCACGGCAGCGGCAAGCACACCGACATCATGAAGACCGAGGGGCTCAAGCAGGCGCTCAACAAATACGGCTTCGACGCCGCCTTCGGTGGTGCCCGCCGCGACGAGGAGAAGTCCCGTGCCAAGGAGCGGGTCTACTCCTTCCGCGACAAGTCTCACCGCTGGGATCCGAAAAACCAGCGCCCGGAGCTGTGGCGCGTCTACAACAGCCAGGTCAACAAGGGGGAGAGTATCCGGGTGTTCCCGCTCTCCAACTGGACCGAGCTCGACATCTGGCAATACATCTACCTCGAGAACATCGACATAGTGCCGCTCTACTTTGCGGCCCATCGCCCGGTGGTGGAGCGCAACGGCATCAAGATCATGGTGGATGACGAGCGCATGCCCATCGGCCCTGAAGATGAGGTGAAGCAAGAGTTGGTGCGCTTCCGTACCCTCGGCTGCTACCCGCTGACCGGTGCCATCGAATCCGCTGCCACCACCCTGCCGGAGATCATCGAAGAGATGCTGCTCACCACCTCGAGCGAGCGGCAGGGGCGGCTCATCGACCACGATCAGGCCGGCTCCATGGAGCAGAAGAAGCGTCAGGGCTATTTCTAAAAAAATGTTCTAAGGAATCGCAACATGAACAACCACATTCAGACCGCCATCAGCGAACAGGGCATTGAAGCCTACCTGCACGCCCAGCAACACAAGAGCCTGCTGCGCTTTCTCACCTGCGGCAGCGTCGACGACGGCAAAAGCACCCTCATCGGCCGCCTGCTGCACGACTCCCAGCAGATCTATGAAGATCAGTTGAAAGCGCTGGAGTCCGACAGCCAGAAACTCGGCACCACCGGCGAGAAGCTGGACTTGGCGCTGCTGGTAGACGGCCTGCAGGCGGAGCGCGAGCAGGGCATCACCATCGACGTGGCCTACCGCTATTTCTCCACCGCCAAGCGCAAATTTATCATCTCGGATACCCCGGGCCACGAGCAGTACACTCGCAACATGGCCACCGGCGCCTCCACCTGCGATCTGGCCATCATATTGATCGACGCCCGCAAGGGGGTGCTGGATCAGACCCGCCGCCACAGCTTTATCGCGAGCCTCCTTGGCATCAAGCAGTTCGTGGTGGCGGTCAACAAGATGGATCTGGTGGAGTTCAGCCAGGAGGTGTTCGAGCGTATCAGCTTGGAGTACCGCGAATTCGCCAAGAAGCTCAGCGTCGACACCATCCATATCGTGCCGGTCTCGGCGCTGGACGGTGACAACGTGGTGAACCCAAGCGACAAGCTGGCCTGGTATCAGGGCGAAACCCTGCTCGCCCTGCTTGAAACAGCTGAAGTGGAGCGCGAGCTGGAACGCCACCCGGTGCGCCTGCCGGTGCAGTACGTCAACCGCCCCAACCTCGATTTTCGCGGTTTCGCGGGGACCTTGGCCTCCGGCATCCTGCGGGTCGGCGACAAGCTGGCGGTGCTGCCATCCGGCAAAGAGAGTACGGTGACCCGCATCGTCACCTTCGACGGGGATCTGGAGTACGCCCTGCCGGGTCAGGCCATCACGGTCACCTTTGCCGACGAAATTGACATCAGCCGTGGCGATCTGCTGGTGGATGCCGCCAGAAAGCCGCTGGTGACCCAGAACCTGCTGGCCCACATCGTCTGGATGGGGGAGGAGTCCCTGCAACCGGGCCGGGTCTACGACGTCAAGCTGGCCACCAAGAAGAGTCGCGGCCAGGTGGAGGCCATCCGCCACCGCATCGAGATCAACAAGCTCGATGAGCTGGATGCGAGCGAACTCAAGCTCAACGAGATCGGCCTGTGCGAGCTGAGCCTGACCGACCCGGTGGCGTTCGACCCGTATCAGGAGATCCGCGATACCGGCAGCTTCATCCTCATTGACCGGCTGACCAACGTCACCGTCGGTGCCGGCATGATAGTGGAGGGCTTGGCCGCTAAAGTGGCAACAGGGCACTACAGCGAGTTCGAAGTCGAGTTCAACGCCCTGGTGCGCAAGCACTTCCCCCACTGGCAGGCGCTGACCATCAGCAACGACGCAAGCAAGGAATAAGCCCATGACCTGGCAACAATCCCTGGTGCTGGGTCTGCTGGCTGCCCTCGTCGTCCTGCTGATCCAGGGCAAACTCAGGCCGGCGCTGCTCTTCTCGGGCGCCGTGCTCATCACCTATCTGAGCGGCCTGGCGGACATCAACGCCGTGGTGGCGGGCTACACCAACAGCGCCCTGCTGACCCTGGTGCTGTTGCTGCTGGTATCGCTCGCGGTGGAGAAGACCCGGGTCATGAGCTGGTTCGCCAACCTGGTGGGCACCGGCTCGTTCAACAAGGTGCTGGTCAAGGTGTGGTTCTCCACCGCCTTTTTGTCGGCCTTCGTCAACAACACCGCCGTGGTGGCTTCCATGTTGGGGGCAGTCAAACGCAACCCCAACCATGCGCCGTCCCGGCTGCTGTTGCCCATGTGCTTCGCGGCGACCTTTGGTGGCGTGCTGACCCTGATCGGCACCTCCACCAACCTCATCGTCAACAGCTTCCTCATCAAGATGGGGGCCAAGCCGCTCGGCATGTTCGACTTCTTTATGGTGGGGGCGGGGACCCTGCTGACCGGCCTCATTGCCGTGCTGCTGTTTGCCCGCCACCTGCCGGAGCAGGACACCGAGATGAGCCGCGAATCTGGTTACTTTCTCGAGGCCAAGGTGGGCCCCGGCTCGCCCATGGCCGGGCGCAGCGTCAAGGAGAACGGCCTGCGTAGCCTGAAAAGCCTCTATCTCGCCGAGATCATTCGCGGCAACCAGGTGATCTGCCCGGTGCAGCCGGAACACGAGTTGCACGAGGGGGACATGCTGCTGTTTTGCGGCGATGTGGAGAGTGTCGGCGTGCTGCAGGAGCTCAAGGGGCTGGATCTCTACGGCCAGCACCGCCTCAACGGCCAGCACCTGGTGGAGGTGATCGTCAGCCACAGTTCGCGGCTGGTGGGCCAGACCATCAAGGATGCGGAGTTTCGCACCCACTTCGATGCGGTGGTGCTGGCGGTGCGCCGGGGCGAGACCCAGCTCACCGGTGGCCTCGGCCTGATTGAGCTGCACGCAGGGGACACATTGCTGCTGGCCCCCGGCCCCAAGTTTGCCGGCAACAAGTCCCTCTCCCGCGAGTTCGTGGTGGTGAGCGGGCTGGAAGCCTCCACCCGGCTCGATGCCACGCGCAGCGCCGCCGTGGTGGGTGGTTTTCTCGGGGTGCTGGCGCTGTCGGTGTTCGACCTGGTGCCGCTGTTCAAGGGGCTGCTGGTGATGCTGGTGGTGCTGCTGTTCTCCCGCATCCTGACCCTGGACGAGATCCGCCGCCGCTTTCCGCTGGATATCTGGCTGGTGGTGGGCGGGGCGCTGGCCATCGCCGATCAGCTGGAAAAAAGCGGGCTGGCCCGGGTCATCGCCGACTGGCTGATGGGAGAGTTCAACGGGGCCAGCCCCTTGATCGCCTTTATCGGCATCTACCTGTTCACCCTGGTGCTGACCGAGCTGATGAGCAACAACGCCGCCGCGGCGCTGGCCTTTCCCATGGGTTATCAGCTGGCGCTCAGCATGGATGTCTCCACCATGCCGTTCATTCTGGCGGTGCTGTTTGGGGCGAGCTCCAGCTTTATTCTGCCCTACGGCTACCAGACCAACCTGATGGTCTATGCGGCGGGCAACTACAAGATGCCGGATTATCTCAAGCTGGCCCTGCCGGTCTCCCTGGCCTACAGCATCGGGGTGATCGTCATGGTGCCCCTGCTGTTTCCGTTTTAAGGCGCCGCAACTGGGGGCCTGGTACCTTGCAGGAAATAGGAATACACGACGACCATGGCCCCGTCTGTGGCAAGTGGCCAGAGGCTGAGCTCAAGGAGCCAGACCGTTTCAGCATTGAGGCGCGCGCGCCAAGCAAGGAGTGTGAATGAGCAATATCGTGTGGCATGCCCATGCCGTCGACAAACAGAGCCGGGCCGAGCAGAAGGGACAAAAGCCGCTGGTGATCTGGTTTACCGGGCTCTCCGGGGCGGGCAAGTCCACCCTGGCGGGGGCACTGGAGCAGGCGCTGGCCGCGCAAGGCAAGCACACCTATCTGCTGGATGGGGACAATGTGCGCCACGGCCTCTGCGGCGATCTCGGCTTCGATGACGCCGCCCGTCAGGAGAATATCCGCCGGGTCGGCGAGGTGGCAAAACTGATGGTGGATGCGGGCCTTATCGTGCTCACCGCCTTTATCTCGCCGTTCCGTGCCGAGCGCGAGCTGGTGCGCAGTCTCTTGGGCGAGGGGGAGTTTGTCGAGGTCTTTGTCGATGCGCCGCTCGCTGTCTGTGAGGAGCGCGACCCCAAGGGGCTCTATAAGAAGGCGCGGGCAGGGGAAATTCGCAACTTTACCGGTATCGACTCCGCCTATGAGGCACCGGAGCAGCCGGAAATCCATCTGCTCAACGCCGGCAAGCCGGTCGCCGCGCTGGTGGATGAGCTGCTGACCGCCCTGCGGCAGCGGGGCTTGATCGATTAAGGTCGATTGTCTGCACCGAATATTGATAAATAAGGGGGCGTTTGCTCCCTGGTTTATTGCCTACCAAATATTTCCCTTGGTAAGTTGCGAACAAGTCACATAACACGGAAACACCCACCGGTAATCCGTTGATGTTAAATAGCTAAAATTATAATATTTTGTTCATAGGATACACATTCACTTTTTCCCTAAGTGAACATGTATTTCACATTCAGGGCAGATGTTTTTGAATCTATTTATTTTGCCAGGTATTTCTTCGAAAGGTATGTATACACTCCAATTATCTTCGATTGATAATTTAGAACAATAAATGCATTGGTATGTCCATCTTTCTATGGAACATACATAACACTTTCTATTTTCCAGATTAAATGTTTCACGCTGACAAGCAGGGCATTGGCAGATTGAAGCAGATGAAATATTTTCATGCTTAAATCGTTGCATTGCCCTTGCTTCTAATTCATCAAGATATTTAGATAATGCCAATAGTTTTTTGTGTAATCCAGTAGTTAACTCTGCAAGCACATCAACGTCAAGATGAGAATTACAGAATGAAGTGTAAAAACCCATAAGGATTATATAGTGCGATTTAATTTGTTCTAGTGGGACTTCAAACTCAAAATGTACGATCTGATTGCGAATTTTTGCCGCACTTTCTAATGTTTCTTTATCGGCAGCTGTCAATGTAATGTTATCAATTTTTGCTAATCTATTAATTGCTGAATTTAAGTCTACAGTATTTTTTGGTGAATCAATATTGCTATAGATGAGAATTTCATGAGTGTTTTTAAGTTTTTCCTTAAGGATTAACTCTATTGCTTGCACGAGTAAAAATATAGCCAGCTTCCAATCTTGCGTTGCAGTTTCTGCATTAATTGCTTTTTTGACTGATTCAATGAAAAAACTCACTGAGTTTTCGAGTAGAGTCATTTTAAGTTTTGACACAGATTTATCCTTAAGAGGCCAGTTTTTAATTTTTGGGCCACGAAGTGGCCCGCATTGCTTTTTGTTAGGTTTTCCATTTTATGTTATAAATCGACAATAAGTGATGGCAAAGAGAGTAGTGTATTAATAAGTGGCTTATCGCCAGTATAAAGAGGTGATTTACCAGGCAGCCCCACCAAGTTTATTGGTTAGGGTTACTTAACTTCGACTTTAACCACATATTCATATCGCTGACGACCTCTTTGCGCTGACTTTTCCCGTCACTGTTCTTCAATCCATGATCGAGTTTTTCATAACGCCGATACTCGATATTGTTCTTCCCGAGTTCTTTAAGGCGCTGCATCATTTCATCTGTTTTTTGCGGTGATACCGAGGTATCCATTCCACCCTGAATGATCAGCAAAGGAGATTTTATGTTTTGCAGGGTATCAAGCTGATCGATGGAGAGCATCTGCTGCCACCAATGATAGCCATGTCCGCTCACCTCAAGCTCAAAGGGTTTGCTGTTAAGAACATGCTCGGCAAACCCTTTAAAGTCATCGACCTCTTTTCTCGCCGCTGCGGGGTTTTTATGCTTTACCGCGATGCTGTGTGAGACGTCATCGATAAACCAGCGGCCACCACCATTAAATGCGATGGTGGCATCGATATAGTTAACATCTGCGGTCACCAGGTTGGCGATCACAGCCCCTTCACTGCCGCCCAGGAGAATTAATTTCTTATATTGACCATCTTTTCGAACGGTATCGAGCACAACCTTGATATCTGCTACCCGCTGCGCAGGGCTGTCCTTTTCAAGGTACTGAGCAGGACAATCCTTGCGTGCCGGATCGGTACTGTATTTTAATTTGCTATCAATGCCATATTTTTCGATTAACAACAGGTCAGCTTCTGGCCAAACATTTTTATAGTCGGAAAGTATCGAATCAATGTTAAGCACACTGTTGCAATCAGAGCCTTGCAGAATCAACAGCAGTGTCTCTGCATCGTGGGAATGTTGGGCCAAATAATAGGAGATAGGCGAGCCATCCCACCTGCTGGCTGTGCGGGTGGTGATATCTTCAGCATTACTAGTGAATGTCAAAAAGAGCAAAAGTAAAAATATCGCTCGAATTTTCATTTTGGCCCCTGGCAGTAATAAGATGGAAGTTATTAATGATCCGATAACCCGACAACTTGAATAATTTTATCGCTTTTATAGCAGCGGCTGAAAACTCACATTCCCTGGTATCTGAATGTATTTGTGCTGCCACTCGTTTATCTATTTCATCGGGCAAGGCTACCGCCCCTGAATTTCAGCCTCCAGTCTGCTGCGCTTTCCCTGCGGTGTTGCTCTGGTCTGGTACATGGCTGACTCCGACAAGAGGTGATCTGATGGTTATGTTACCGAACGGAGCCTTTTAGGGAAGGGGGAGTGAGTGCTTTCTCGAGCAGGATCAATAAATTGAGCTGCATGGGGTGGCGGTCGAGCGATGGGGGAGCTCCGCGCCCTTGTTTGTTAAATGCTCGCTGCGCATTTGGACGGGGGAATGAACTGCGGGGCCGTGACGCTGTTGAGTGAGGCGCAGCACAGATGCCAGGGTGAGGGCATCAAGGTTGGGCCAGTGATGGGGTGGGTGTCTCCATGCGGTCAGCTCTGCATGATCCACAAGAGATAAATGGGCCCGCTGCCGGTGACGACAGGGGCCTTTTTTTGTTGTTAGCGCACGGTCTTGGGGTCAGCGGGCCAGCACTACCTGGCCGCTGGGTCTGGGGTTGTCGAATTGATGGGGGACGGGCTGCTGCTGGAACTGGCGTACCAGCCGATCCAGGTCACTCAGCTGTCGTACCAGCTGGTTGATGCCCTGTACGGCATGCTGGCTGCCTTGGCTTGAGTCATCGGCCAGGGTCTTGATGCTGAGCACGTTGCGATCGATATCGGCGGTGACCTGGGACTGCTCCTGCACGGCCTGGGCTATCTGGCTGCTGCCGGAGGCGACCTGCTGCAACATGCTGTTGATCTGCTGCAGTATGGTGCCGGTGGCGGAGGCCTTCTGCTGGCAGCTGGCGGAGAGTTGCCCCCCTTTCTCCATCGCCAGTTCGGCATTGCCTGCACTGGCCTGCAGCAGGGTGATCATCTTCTGGATTTCGCCGGTGGAGGACTGGGTCTTGATGGCCAAGGATCTGATCTCATCCGCCACCACCGAGAAGCCGCGGCCCGCCTCGCCGGCCCGGGCTGCCTCGATGGCTGCATTGAGGGCGAGCAGATTGGTCTGGTTGGCGATGCTGTTGATGACATCGAGAATGCCGTCGATGTCCCGGCACTGTGCCGCCAGAGTGTGGATCACCGTTTTTGAGGTGGTGAGCTCGCTGTGCATCCCCTCGACCGCCCCTATGGTCTCCTGCACGCTGCGGTTGCCCTCCCGGAACAGCTCGGCGGTTTCATCGAGCAGGCCGGAGGCGGCGGTGGAGCTGTGGGAGACCTCGTGGATTGACTCGGCCATCTGGGTGATGGCGGTGGCGACCTGATTGGTCTCGGCCTGCTGTTGCTGCAGGTTGCTGGTGATGGACTCGGCATTGCGCAGATCGCCTTCGGCCGAACGAAGGATCCGGCTGCAGGTCTGCTGGGTGCGTGCCAGCACGGCGTTGAACTCGGCCTGATTCATCAGCATGGCGAGCTCGATGGCGGCGATGTTGTCGACCTTGTTGGTGTAGAGCAACTGCATCAGCGGGTTGTCGAAACGGCTGCGGGCCATCTTGTCGAGCTTGCCGAGGCGACGGGCCAGGGCATGGGTGATCATGGCTGCCTGCAGCAGCGGTACGGCCGCCAGGGCCAGCTGCCAGAGCGCTGCCTGTTGATACCCCAGCGCAACCATGGCCGTCAGGCTCAGCAGCAGGCAGAGCCCGATCGCCAGGGTGTGGGAGAAGGTCGGCAGCCGGAGCGCCAGCGGGGCCTTGTCAGCGCGCAGCCCAGCATAGATACGCTCGGCCCGCTGCTTGATCTCCTCACTGGGGGCGGTACGCACCGATTGATACTCCACCACCTTGCCGTGGGCATCCTTGATCGGCGTGACGAAGGCGCTGACCCAGTAGTGATCGCCATTCTTGCAGCGATTCTTCACCGGCCCCATCCAGCTTTTGCCGGCCCGAATATGGTGCCAGAGATCGGCGAAGGCCTGCTTGGGCATATCCGGGTGGCGCACCAGGTTGTGGTGCTCCCCTTGCAGCTCCTCCAGATTGAAGCCGGCGATATGGCAAAACTCGTCGTTGGCATAGGTGATGCGGCTCTCCAGATCCGTGGTGGAGATCAGGCTCTGGTGCTCCGGATAGAGGCGTTCGCGCTGGGTAACGGGTTGATTGATTCTCATGGTGGCTCCGGAACAGGGTTGCTGGAAAGATGTATGACAAATGCAAGTCATGAGCCAGCGCGCAGAGATTGATGATTATTTTATGAATAGCGGGTGATGAAGGTGAAACGAGTCAGCCTGGCTCAGCCAGGAGGGCAATTATTGGCAGCGAAATGGAGAAGGATTCGCATTTCGAGAACCGTTTTGGCAACGGCTGGTCGATATTTCGCAAGATGCTGCGGCGGTGTGCGAAACCACGGAGCCCGGGGCGGGCTCCAGGGGATCAGGGGGCAGGGTCGACCGGGGCAGGCTCCGGTCCGGCGGGCGGGGTCAGCATCATGGTCTCGATCTGCAGTCCCTGCACCAGCACGGTTTTCAGATCCTGCAGGTACTCCTCCAGCGGCGGCTCCTGCAGCAGCTGGGCGATCTCGTTGCCGACCGGGGTCAGCCGGTAGTAGAGCAGGGTGATGTTGGCCTGCTTGCGCTGCAGCCGCCAGCGCTGATCGCCGAACTCCAGCTCCACCCCGTCAGCGGGCAGCGGGCCGGACTCCAGCTCGCCCCGGTGCAGCAGGCCGAGTTCAAACAGCTGCAGCAGGGCGTTGTAAGGGATGCGGTACTTGCCAAGGCCGAGCCGGGTCACCCGGGCGCGGCTGAGCAGGCTGGCCCCCTTGTGCAGCCCCAACAGCAGGCGCTGCTCGTCGCTGCCCACGTAGTGGCAGGAGAGGGAGCAGATGCGCTGGAACAGCTGGGCCTCGCGCTGGGTCATCTCCTTGAGGGTGGAGAGCGCGCGGATGGAGAAGCGGCCCGGGGTGGCGATCTCGATGGCGAAGATGCGGCCCCACAGCTGTTGCATGGGCACCATGCTGATATCTTCCGCCAGTTGCAGGAAGCGGGTCAGCCAGTCGCTGTCCATCTCGCCGCCGGCGGCTGTCTCCTCGCAGTGGCGGGAGGCCATCACCATGATGGCTTCCAGGTTGCGCTGGCGGGCGGCCTGATCCGCCAGCTGGCGAAAGGTGGCGCGCTGCTCGAAGGTGCTGTCGCTGTTGCGAGTGAGCATGCCGTCGATACCGCGGCTGCGGGCCAGGCGCAGGGTCTGCTCCTGGCTGCTCAGGATGGAACTCTCTTTCTTGGGCGGGGGCAGGTCAGCCATGCTGGCTCCGTGATCGCAAGGTCTAGCCTTGAATGTTACTCCAACCGGGATGGCGGGCAATCCCTCAGGCAGGGGCTGGCCGGGATCTGGTCGTCGCGGATAACAAAACGGCCTCCCGAGGGAGGCCGTGTGTGGCTGGTTACTGCTCCTCGTAGACGCTCACCTCGACCGCCTCCATGGAGTAGGAGGCGGTGGCCATCTCGTGGCTGGAGCTGACCGTGCGCATCTTGCCCTTCACCCAGATGGCGTCCCACAGGTCGTCCACCGGCGCCCCCTTGGGGTAGCTCACGTAGACTACCTGGTTGGTAGGCGGGGGCGGCACATGGATGCAGGCGCCGAAGTAGGGCACCAGCAGGAAGGCGGTGATCTTCTTGGCATCCCCCTCCAGCGGCACCACGAAGCCCGGGATGCGCACCGCTTGGTTGTCCAGCTTCTGGTTGACCCCGCCCACCGGCTGCGGCACCGATGCAAGATTGCCGTCGTGGCTCACCTGGGGGGGCGGCAGCAGTTTTTCACCTGCGGGAATGAGCACATCCCAGTCGATGGTCTTGTACTCCACGGCCATGGCCGGCAGCGCCAGCAGGGCGGCCAGCAGCGCCACAATTTTCCACTTCATCATCTGTCCTTCTCGTTTTTATGGGCGTCTGGTTAGACGCGAATGCTCATGCCGTCGCTCAGGCTGTAGCGATAGGCGCGGGCCGCAGGCAACAGGCCGATCACCATGCCGGCCAGCCAGACCAGCCCCAGCAGCAGCCACTCGTGGGCGCTCGGCAGCCCCAGGCTCAATTGCAGGCCATAGTGGCTGAGCAGCCAGGGGGTGGCAAGCCCCTGCCCCAGGTAGAGCACCGCCACCCCGAGCGCGATGCCGGCGGTGGTGAGAGCCATCGCCTCCAGCGCCAGCAGCAGGAACAGGTGAGCGGGGCCAGCGCCGAGAGAGCGCAAGATGGCGAGCTCCCGGCGCCGCTCGTTGAGACCGGCCAGCAGGGTGGTCAGCATGCCGATGAGGCCCGCCACCACCACGAAGCCGGCGATCACCGACAGTGCCGTCTCCGCCACGCTCATCAGGCTCCACAGCTCCTGCAGGGCGGCCCCCGGCAGGATCGCCATCAGCGGCTCACCCCGGTAGGTGTTGACGCTGCGCTGCAGCTGGAACGCCAATATCCGGTTGCTGAGCCCCACCATGAAGGCGGTGATGGTCTTGGGGGTGAGATCCTGGGCCAGCGCCTGCTCGGCGGTCACGTTCTTGCTGTGACGGCCGGTGTCCCAGCCCAGGTGGATCGCCTCGATGCCGGCCAGCGGCACGTGGATGGTGCGATCGATGGGGGTACCGGTCGGTGCCAGGATCCCCACCACCTTGAATGGCAGGTTGTCGTGCTGGCTGAAGGAGGTGTTGCCCGCGCCGTGGGCGATGACGATGGACTGCCCCAGATGATAACCGAGCTTCTCGGCCACCTGGGCGCCGAGCACCGCCTCGAACGGGGTGTCGAACGCTCGCCCTTCACGCAGCTCCAGCGCCTGCTGCTGGCCGTACTTCAGGTGGGTGAAGTAGTCGCCATTGGTGCCAAGCACGCGAAACCCCTTGTGGGAGTCGCCAAGGGAAAGCGGGATGGTCCAGGCGATGCCGCGTTGGTTCTTGATGGCCTGATAGGCATCCCAGCCCACGTTGTTGGTGGGATTGCCGATGCGAAACACCGAGTAGAGCAGCAGGTTCACCTGGCCGGAGCGGGCGCCGACGATGAGATCCGTGCCCGACACCGTATTGGCGAAGCTCTCGCGCGCCTGGTTGCGTACCCGCTCCACCCCGAGCAGCAGGGTGACGCTGATGGCGACGGCCAGCAGGGTGAGCCCGGCGGTGAGGCGGCGGGCCCAGAGGCTTTGCAGGGCGAGTTTCAGCATGATGCCCTCCGGTTTTGTGGTCGTGCCGCATGGGGGCGCCTGGCGTTGAGCGGGGCGATGCAGTGAGGAAGGGGGATCAGCATGCGGCCCTCCTGTTCAGTTGTTGCAGGTTTTCCACCCGCGGGAAGAGCGGTTCGAGGTAGGGGTCGTGGCTGACGAAGACCAGGGTCGAGCCCTGCTTGTCGCACTCCTCGAACAACAGCTTGATGAAGGCGGCCCGGTTGTCGGTATCGAGGGCCGAGGTGGGCTCGTCGGCGATCACCAGCGGCGGTGAGCCGATCAGCGCGCGGGCGGCGGCCACCCGTTGCTGCTGGCCGATGCTGAGGGCATGAACGGGTCTGTGCAGCGCCTCCTCGGGCAGTTGCAATTCCCGCAGCAGGCGGCGCGCCTCGTCGGCCGGGCTGCCCTGCAGCCGGGCCCGCTTCTCGGGGGAGAAGGTGAGGGCGCTGGTGACGTTGTCCTGCACGGATAAAAACGGCAGCAGGTTGAACTGCTGGAAGATGTAACCCAGATTGGCCGCCCGGAAGTGGTCACGGGCACGGCCGGAGAGCCGGGCCAGCGGCTGGCCCAGCACCTCCAGGGTGCCGTGGTTGGCGGTCTGGATCCCGGCCAGCAGGCCGAGCAGGGTCGACTTGCCGGAGCCCGACGGTCCCTTGATGAACACCCGCTCTCCCTTGCTGATGGTGAGGGCGGGCAGATCGAGTACAACCTCGTGACCCGGCCAGGCAAAGGCCAGATCGCGGATCTCAACCACGGCATTTTTCATGGCGTTACCAGCTCAGTTTGTTGGCGGAGGGGGTCAGCTCGGCTGCCGTCTGGCCGCTGGGCAGGATACCCTGCACGCTCAGCTTCTCCAGGCTCGGATAGACGCTGAACAGGGTGGCCTCCAGCCCGGTCAGCTTGGCCGGGGTAGCGCAGGTGTAGGTGTACATGGCGCCCATGTCGGCGTGACCGGCGTCGTCGTGCTGGTGTTCGTCGTGCTTGCCGTCAGACTTCTGGTGGTCATGGTCATGGTCATGGTCATGGTCATGGTCATGATCGTGGTCGTGATCTTCCTTGGCGGCCTGCAGCTCCTGCTGGGTCAGCTTGCAGCCAGCGGCCGGGTCGAAGCGAAACAGGGCGTCGGGTTGCTTGAGTTGAGCCATGGCCTTGGCGTATTGCGCCTTCTCCTCGTCGCTCTTGGCGGCGTGCTCGAAGCCCACCAGATCGGCGGCGGGGGCCTGCAGCTCGATCATCAGCTGGTTGCCATCGAGCACCAGATTGAGGTGGCCGTGGCCGTGCTCGTGGGCGCCGTGGCCGTGACCGTCGTGTTCATCGTGGTTTGCCTGCACGCCAAATGCGGCGGCCGCCAGTAACAGGGTGACTGCTTTCATCGTTAATCCTTTGAAAAATTTATTGAAAAATGGATTTAGCCGGATAAGCGATGAAACAGTGGCGGCGCGCGAATGCGGCACTGGCCTGACGGGGTGGCATGAGGTTTGGGGAAGGCGGCATCAACGAGCTTGCCGATGACCACTTGTGAAGACGGGATGACCAGGGTTGGGGTGAGTGCCAGCTTGCCATCCAGATGCAGGGCGCAGAGGACGCAGGCGTGGTTGTGGCCGGGCAGGTCGGCTTCCAGCGGATGTTGTGCCAGCACCGGTTGCAACCACAACCAGCCCAGCAGCAACAACCAGATTTTCAGCTTGGTACGACCCATAGACCCCTATCAAAGGGGCGCCATCAGCGCCCCTTCTCTCTGACTTAGAGATGGGACTTGATGAGCCCCATCACGGTAGCGATATTGTTGGCATCGAGCTGGCCATCTTTGGCAAACAGCACCTTGCCTTCTTTGTCCAGCAGGATGATGGCCGAGCTTTCCGGCGCCAGATCCCAGGCGTTGCGGGCCATGCCCTTGGCATCCAGCACCATGGCGGACCAGGGGAATTCCTTCTTGCTGTCCTCGGCACTGCTCTTCACAAAGCCGGAGGTGCCCCAGATGGCGTCATTGCTGTTGATGATGGTGACGGTCTGGTACTTGTCGTGGGGCAGCTTGGCCGCCTTGATCGCTTCGATCATGGGGGCGTTGAGCTCCTTGGCGCTGGAACGACCGGCGATGTGCTGGATCAGAAAGACCTTGCCGGCCAGCACCTTGCTTTGCCAGGGCTGATAGCTGATCTCTTTCTCTTTCAGAACCAGTTCACCCTTGTCGCTGATGTTGACCAGCGGCACCTGGGCTGACTCCTTGATGTTGTGAGCCAGAGCCAGCGTTGGCAGCAGCGCCAGAGTAAGTACGAGATGTTTCATCCTGATGACACTCCTTTTGTTATGTTATAACGATTTTTGCATTGAGGGAATGGGGCAGTACTCATCCTAAACTGATCGGATCTGTTTAAGAAGTGTTAAATAAACGTGTGATTGGCCCGCTTGCCTGCCCGCCAGCGCGGGACCTGGCTGGCAAAGGCGGCTAGGATGGCACGCAGTCGATAAAAATCAATTGCTTATCAACTGGTTTGAGGAGTCTGGCTGCGGCCTGCAGCCAGACAGGAGGTGAGGGGGAGGGTTCAGTAGAGCGGTTCGCTTACCAGCGGGATCTTGGCCATGGTCATCTGTTGGGCCAGCAGGGGCGAGCCGGTCAGCAGAACGTGGCGCTGGTTGCCGATCACCACGGTATCCCCTTTCAGGCCGCTGTCGGCGGTGATGGCCAGCCAGGCCGGCGAGACGCTGCCGATGCTGATGTTCGGGTAGATGATGCTGAGCATGTACTGGGGGGCCAGCTCGGCCAGCAGGCTGGCCATCAGCAATGCCTTCTCGTCGCTGTCGGCCTTGTTGCTCTGCAAGGCTTGCAGCGGCGGCGCGAAGTGGTCCATCTGCTCGGGCGGGGTCGGAATGCCGCTCAGCCACTCCTGCAGCAGGCCGATGCTGGTGGCCAGATCCTTGGCCAGGAACTGTTTCGCCAGGGGCCTCAGGTCGCCCTTGAACTGGTAGAACAGCTGCGAATAGTTGGGACGCACGCAGGGCAGCTTGCGATTGGCGGGATGAACGCAGGGCACCACCCGCATCTGATAAAAGGCGTCGTCCTGATATTGCTGATAGGCCTGCCAGAACAGGGTCGACTCCATGCTGTCGTCGTGCAGGGTGAAAGCCTGCTCCAGATTGCGAAACTTGGTGGCGGTCTCCGGGCTGGTCTGATTGATCAGATTGATGCTGTTGTAGAGCCGTGGGCTGATGTAGGAGTAGAGGGTCTCCAGCGGATAGTTGAGGGAAGCATCGAGCAGGCTCATCTCGTGGCGGCTGGCGGAGATGACCCGCTCATCCGTGTTCAGTAGCAGATGCTTCTGCTGGCCGTCGGCCGATTGCCACTGCCAGCTCAGGGTGACCTCGTTGGCCCCGGCCATGGACGCGAACACTAGACTCAACAACAGACCTTGTGCCAGTTTCATGATGTGCATCCTGCTCAGGGTGATAATAAACAACTAGGTGAGCTGGCCGATTTTGGATGAGTCTGGCATTTGTGATTTTGATAACAGATTGATCGGGCTTTTAATTTAATTCTGGAAATAAGTCATGCAGGAAACCGTCATGAAGCGAATCACACCGTTGTTGCTGCTGTTGGCCGCCTTGCCGGCCGCGGCGGGGCCGGTCATCGTCAACCAGGGGATGTCCAGTGCGGATACCTTTGCCCTGCGGGACAAGTTGGCGCGGGAGCATGAGTGGCAGGAGTGGCTGCGTTTCCAGCAGGCCATCAAGTGGCTGGAGGTGCTGCCGGTGAACTGCGAGCTGATGAGCGATCAGGATGGCAGCTATCGCTGCGGAGGAGATTACTATCGGTCCTATCGACAGGATGGGCGCGACATCTATATCCAGGGGGAGCCTGCGGGTGTGACGCCGGGTCAGCGCCCGCAACAGCCCATAAAAAAGGCGCCCTGAGGCGCCTTTTTCACGAGAGATACGCTTACTTGGCAGCGTAACGCTCGGCAGAGCTGATGATCTCGGCTTCGGCAGCGGCCTTGTCGCCCCAGCCTTCAACCTTGACCCACTTGCCTGCTTCCAGCTCTTTGTAGCGCTCAAAGAAGTGCTGGATCTGGGCGCGCAGCAGCTCGGGCAGGTCGTTCACATCCTTGATGTGATCGTACTGCTTGGTCAGCTTGGAGTGCGGAACGGCCACGATCTTGGCATCTTCACCGGATTCGTCGGTCATCTTCAGCACGCCAACCGGGCGGCAGCGAATGACGGAGCCGGCCAGCAGCGGGTAGGGAGTCGGCACCAGCACGTCGACCGGATCACCATCCAGAGACAGGGTGGCGTTCACGTAACCGTAGTTGCACGGGTAGAACATCGGGGTAGACATGAAGCGATCAACGAAGATGGCACCGCTGTCCTTGTCGACTTCGTATTTGATCGGGTCGGCATTCTGCGGGATTTCGATGATGACGTAGATGTCGTCGGGCAGGCTCTTGCCAGCCGGGACCAGGTTCAGGCTCATGACGTTTCCTTTGAGTGTTGGAGTCAAGTTTGCAGGCCGATATTATAGCGATGTCGCGTCAAATGACCATATTTCAGGGCCACTGCGACAGAGTTGGTGGATACCGCACAGCTTGGGTCTGCCAAATTGCCGTCACCTTGCTAGAATGCGCACTCCCTTTACTGGAAAAGGCAGCGGTATGCACATTCACATCCTCGGGATCTGCGGCACCTTCATGGGTGGTCTGGCGGTGTTGGCAAAACAGCTTGGTTACCGGGTGACCGGTTCGGATGCCAACGTCTATCCCCCCATGAGTACTCAGCTCGAGCAACAGGGCATCGAACTGACCGAAGGCTATGACCCTTCCCAGCTCGATCCGGCGCCGGATCTGGTGGTGGTCGGCAATGCCATGAGCCGCGGCAACCCCTGTGTGGAGTATGTGCTGGACCGCAATCTGCCCTACATCTCCGGCCCCCAGTGGCTGCTGGAACACGTGCTGCAGGATCGCTGGGTACTGGCCGTCGCTGGCACCCACGGCAAGACCACCACCGCCAGCATGCTGGCCTGGGTGCTCGAATACGCCAAGCTGGAGCCCGGCTTCCTCATCGGCGGCGTGCCCGGCAACTTCCCGGTCTCCGCCCGCCTCGGCTCCGCCCCCTTCTTCGTCATTGAGGCGGACGAATATGACTGCGCCTTCTTCGACAAGCGCTCCAAGTTCGTCCACTACCACCCGCGCACTCTGGTGATGAACAACCTGGAGTTCGACCACGCGGATATCTTCCCGGATCTCGCCGCCATCCAGCGTCAGTTCCACCACCTGATGCGCACCGTGCCGAGCAACGGCCGGGTGCTCTTCCCCAAGGGGGATGAGAACCTCGCTGCCGTGCGCAAGATGGGCTGCTGGAGCGAAGTGGAGCTGGTGGGTCAGGACGATGCCCAGTGGAAGGCGGTCAAACTGGCAGACGACGGCTCCGCCTTCGAGGTGTGGCTGGACGGAGTGAAGCAGGGCGAGGTGCACTGGGAGTGCATCGGCGAGCACAACGTCAACAACGGTCTGATGGCCATTGCCGCCGCCCGCCACGCCGGCGTCATGGTGGAGCACGGCATTGCGGCCCTCTGCCAGTTCAAGTCCCCCAAGCGGCGGATGGAGCTCAAAGGCGAGGTGGCCGGCATCAGCGTCTATGACGATTTCGCTCACCACCCCACCGCCATCGAGACTACCCTTGGCGGACTGCGCGCCAAGGTGGGCAAGGCCCGCATCCTGGCGGTGCTGGAGCCCCGATCCAACACCATGAAGCTGGGGGTTCACAAGGAGGAGCTGGCCGGCTGTTTCGATGGCGCCGACGAGGTGTTCTTCTTCCAGCCGCCCAACATCGGCTGGGATCTTGGCGAGGTGACCGCCCATATGACCCGACCGGCCAAGGTGTTCAACGATCTGGAAACTCTGATCAACCGACTGGTGGCCGAGTGCCGCGATGGCGATCATATTCTGATCATGAGCAACGGTGGCTTCGGCGGCATTCATGACAAGCTGATCGCCCGCCTCAAGGACTATCACGGCCAGCTATGAACAAAGCGATCACCCTGGCGCTGACCGGCGCCTCCGGCGCCCCTTATGCCCTGCGCCTGCTGGAATGCCTGGTGCAGGCGGATTATCGGGTCTACCTGCTCGCCTCCTCGGCGGCTCGTGTGGTGCTCAAGACCGAACAGCAGCAGGAGTGGCCCGGCTCGCCCAAAGAGCTCTCTGCCTATCTCTGTCGTCAATATGGCGCCAAGGAGGGGCAGATAGTGGCCTGCGGCAAGGAGGAGTGGTTCTCGCCGGTGGCTTCCGGCTCGGCGGCGCCCAGGCAGATGGTGGTCTGTCCCTGCTCCATGGGGACCGTGTCGGCCATTGCCAACGGCACCTCCGACAACCTGCTGGAGCGGGCGGCGGACGTGGTGATCAAGGAGCGTGGCCAGCTCATTCTGGTGCCCCGCGAGAGCCCCTTCTCGGCGATCCACCTGGAGAACATGCTGAAACTGGCGCGGCTCGGGGTGACCATCATGCCGGCGGCGCCGGGCTTTTATCATGAGCCAAAGAGCATCGCGGATCTGGTGGACTTCATGGTGGCGAGGATCCTCGATCATCTGGAGATCGAGCACGATCTGACCCGCCGCTGGGGCTACGCCAAAGGGTGAGCTGAGAGATTGCGGACAAACAAAAGCGGCGCCGACCTGAACAGTTCGGCGCCGCTTTATTTTGACGGAGCGGGTTAGGCTGCCTGGATCGGGGCCGTCACGTACTTGAACAGAAAATCGGTCACTTCTTCCCGGTCCGGGCGTTGTGGCTGATTGATCATCTGCATCATGACGTAACCAAAACCGGTCAGGGAGCGGGCCAAGTCCTGGGCGGACAGCACGCTCTGGATCTCGCCGGCATCCATGGCGCGTTGCAGGTGGGGTGCAATGCGCTCCAGTGCCTTGTCCAGCAGCTTGGCGTAACGGGGCCAGACCTCTTCCCGCACCGATGAGCTCCACTCCAGCCAGATGCTGGCGTGGTCAGGCTGATCGTAGGCGGCGTCGACAAACAGCTTCACGTGGCGGCGAATGCTGTCGCTGACCGGGCCCTGGCCGGTGTAGGCCTGTTCCAGCATCTGATGCACGAAACGTTCGATCTCGGCCAACACTTCATCCACCAGCTCTTCACGGGTGTTGAAATAGTTGAACACGGTAGCAACCGAGACCTTGGCCTGTTCTGCGATTTCGGCGTGACCCGCACGGCCAATGCCGCGACGGGAGAACACCTCGATGGCACATTCCATCAATTGATTGCGTCGGGCCTCCGGCGAAAGCCGGGTTCGACGTCTTATTTCTGCGCGTGGTTCCATAGTTTTTTCATCTAATAGTTATTGATTATGGTGTTTATAGTATTGTCACCGATAATGCCCGAGGGCCTGCTAACTCTATCAATTAAAATAAGCCGATAAAAGCATCACGTATGCCTGACGCCCTTCGGCTTGAATGGTAGAATCATCGGTTTTGACGTTAATGAACGGCCAAATTCGCTTTGGCCATTATGGAGTAAGTGATGAAACACACTGTCGAGGTGATGATCTCCGAGGCTGAAGTTGCCGCCCGGATCGCCAAATTGGGTGAAGAGATCACCGCCCGTTATCAGGGCTCTGACGAAGTGGTCATGATCGGCCTGCTGCGTGGTTCCTGCATCTTCCTGGCCGACCTGTGCCGCCAGACCCAGCTGCCCATCACCCTGGATTTTATGACCGCCTCCAGCTATGGCTCCGGCATGCACAGCACCCGTGACGTGCGCATCCTCAAAGATCTGGATGACGACATCAAAGGGAAGGACGTGGTGATCGTCGAAGACATCATCGATACCGGCTACACCCTCAACAAGGTGCGTGAGATCCTCTCTCTGCGCGAGCCGAAATCCCTGGCTATCTGCACCCTGCTGGACAAGCCGTCCCGCCGCGAAGTGCAGGTGCCGGTAGACTGGATCGGTTTCTCCATTCCCGATGAATTCGTGGTGGGTTGCGGCATCGACTATGCCCAGAAGTACCGCAATCTGAAGTTCATCGGCAAGGTAGTACCGCAAGAGTAAGCAAGGTTCAGGAATATCACGGGCGAGGTGGCAGAGCGCCATTTTCTGTCTGCAGGCGGCCTTGGCCGCCTTTTCTGTCTCGAGATGGGATGCGCCATCACAGGGGTTGCAATGAACGCACTGGAAATCAGCGGCCTGAAAAAGACCTATCAGGGGGGCGTCGAAGCCCTTAAAGGCATCGATCTCACCGTCAAGCAGGGGGATTTCTTCGCGCTGCTCGGCCCCAACGGGGCGGGCAAGTCCACCACCATCGGCATCATCAGCTCGCTGGTGAACAAGAGCGCCGGCAAGGTGAAGGTGTTCGGCTACGACATCGACACTCACCTGGAAGAGGCCAAGGCCCAGCTCGGGCTGGTGCCGCAGGAGTTCAACTTCAGCCAGTTCGAGAAGGTGATCCAGATAGTCACCCATCAGGCCGGCTTCTATGGCGTGCCGCGGGCCGAGGCCAAGATCCGCGCCGAGAAGTACCTGCGCCAGCTCGACCTGTGGGACAAGCGCGACATGCCGGCCCGTACTCTCTCCGGTGGCATGAAGCGCCGGCTGATGATCGCCCGCGCCCTGATGCACGAGCCCAGGCTGTTGATCCTCGACGAACCGACCGCCGGGGTGGACATCGAGATCCGCCGTTCCATGTGGAGTTTCCTCAAGGATCTCAACGAGCAGGGGGTCACCATCATCCTCACCACCCACTATCTGGAAGAGGCCGAGATGCTGTGCCGCAACATCGGCATCATCGACAAGGGCCGCCTGATCGAGAACACCAGCATGAAGAATCTGCTGGGCAAGCTGGGCCGCGAGACCTTCATGCTGGATCTAGCGCCGGGCTCCGCCGTGCCGAACGTGCCCGAGTTCAACGGCCGCATGCAAGACGAACGCACCCTGGAGGTGGATCTGGACAAGAGCCAGTCCCTCAACAGCCTGTTCGATCAGTTGTCGAGCCAGCAGGTGCAGGTATTGAGCATGCGCAACAAGGCCAACCGGCTGGAAGAGCTGTTCGTCACCCTGGTCGAGGAGGGGAGAAAAGCATGAACCTGACCACTTACTACATCGCCTTCAAGAGTATTCTGGCCAAGGAGATCAGCCGCTTCACCCGGATCTGGATCCAGACCCTGGTGCCGCCCGCCATCACCATGAGCCTCTACTTCGTCATCTTCGGCAACCTCATCGGCGGCCGCATCGGTGATATGGGGGGCTTCAGCTACATGGAGTTCATCGTGCCCGGCCTCATCATGATGTCGGTGATCACCAACTCCTACTCCAACGTCGCCTCCTCCTTCTTCAGCGCCAAGTTCCAGCGCAACGTGGAGGAGCTGCTGGTAGCACCGGTGCCCAACTACGTCATCATCGCCGGCTACGTGGGCGGTGGCGTGGCGCGCGGCCTCTGCGTCGGTCTCATCGTCACCCTGGTGTCGCTGTTCTTCGTGCCGCTTCAGATCCACCACCTGTTCAGCGTCTGCTTCACCGTGCTGCTGACCGCGATCCTCTTCTCACTGGGCGGCCTCATCAACGCGGTGTTTGCCAAGACCTTCGACGACATCAGTATCATCCCCACCTTCGTGCTGACGCCGCTCACCTACCTGGGCGGGGTGTTCTACTCCATCAGCCTGCTGCCGTCCTTCTGGCAGGGGGTCTCCCAGGTGAACCCGATCATCTACATGGTGAACGCGTTCCGTTACGGCTTCCTCGGGATCTCCGACGTGCCGCTCGGTACCGCCTATCTCATCATCATCGGCTTCATCGTGGCTCTCTACGGTCTGGCCTGGTGGCTCATTTCCCGCGGCACCGGGCTGCGCCACTAATGCAATGCAACGGGCACCCTGGGGTGCCCGTTTTTTTGCCGCCTCTTTTACCTCTCCTGTGCTGGCTCCCTCTCGAACAGGGTCAATAACCGCTCTCTTATCAAGGTTTTATCCGGCACCTTGTGATCCACCGCAATTTTCAGATTACCCCCAAAGGTATAATTTCCGCGGTTGGAAGGTCTGCACCATGGAGGCCCTCCGTCTCTTCTTTTTCTCACCAGGGCAGGATCGCCTATGTCACTGATCACCGAGTTGCCAGCCATTTTCGACAGTTTTTCAGATGCCCGCCGTCAGGGCTTTCTGGCCGTGATGGCACTCAAGGAGCGACAGATCCCCCTGGTCGGCACTTACTGCACCTTCATGCCGCAAGAGGTGGCGATGGCCGCCGGCGCCGTGGTGGTATCGCTCTGCTCCACCAGCGACGAGACCATCGAGGAGGCCGAGAAAGATCTGCCCCGCAACCTCTGCCCGCTCATCAAGAGCAGCTACGGTTTCGGCAAGACCGACAAGTGCCCCTACTTCTACTTCTCCGATCTGGTGGTGGGCGAAACCACCTGCGATGGCAAGAAGAAGATGTACGAGTACATGGCCGAGTTCAAACCAGTGCACGTGATGCAGCTGCCCAACCGTGCCGATGACGAGGCCTCCCGCACCCTGTGGCGCAGCGAAATCGTTCGCTTCAAGGCATTGCTGGAGCAGCAGTTCGGCAACCCCATCAGCGAGCAGGCGCTGCGCGACGCCATCGTGCTGAAGAACCGCGAGCGCCGCGCGCTGGCCGATTTCTACCGGCTGGGCCAGCTCAATCCACCGGCGCTGAGCGGCACCGACCTCCTCAAGGTGGTCTATGGCGCCACCTTCCGCTTCGACAAGGAGCAGCTCATCAGCGAGCTGCAGGATATGACCCACCGCATCAAGGCCGAGTACGCCGAGGGCAAACGGCTCGATGCCCGTCCGCGCATCCTCATCACCGGCTGCCCTATCGGTGGCGCCGCCGACAAGGTGGTGCGCCTCATCGAGGAGCACGGCGGCTGGGTGGTGGGCTACGAGAACTGCACCGGCGCCAAGGCGACCGAGCAGTGCGTCAGCGAGGAGGGCGACTTGTTCGATGCGCTGACCGACAAGTATCTGGCCATCGGCTGCTCCTGCATCTCCCCCAACCACCAGCGCATGAAGCTGCTGAGCCAGATGGTGGAGGAGTATCAGGCGGACGGGGTGATCGACGTGATCCTGCAGGCCTGTCACACCTATGCGGTGGAGTCGCTCGCCATCAAGCGCCACGTACGCGATCGCCACGGCATCCCCTACATGGCGGTGGAGACCGACTACTCCAGCGCCGACAAGGGACAACTGGCTACCCGGTTGGCGGCCTTTATCGAAATGCTGTGAGGAGGTGCAGTGTCACTCACCATCGGGATTGACTCGGGCTCCACCGCGACCAAGGGGATCCTGTTCGACCACAGAGAGGGCGGGCACATCGTCCGCCGTTTTCTGGTGCCGACCCCCTTTCGTCCGCTGGCCGCCATCGAGCAAGGCTGGGAGACGCTCTCGGCCGCGCTGCCAGAGCGCCCCCATCTGACCCTGACCGGTTATGGCCGCGATCTGGCGTCGTTCGCCGATCGGCGGGTCACCGAGATCTCCTGCCACGGGCTGGGGGCACGCCTGCTCTGCCCATCGGTACACACCGTCATCGACATCGGCGGCCAGGACAGCAAGGTGATCCAGCTCGATGGTGAGGGCAACCTCACCGACTTTCTGATGAACGACAAGTGCGCCGCCGGTACCGGCCGCTTTCTCGAGGTGATCACCCGCACCCTGGGGGCGCGGGTCGAGCAGCTCGACGAGCTGCTGCAAGGGGCCGAGCCCCACGACATCAGCAGCATGTGCACCGTGTTTGCCGAATCGGAGGCGATCAGCCTGCGCTCGGCGGGCATTCCCGCCGAGTCGATCCTGGCCGGCATCGTCCGCTCCATGGCCCGGCGCAGCGCCAACTTCATCGGCCGCCTCGGTGCCAGACCCACAGTGCTCTTTACCGGTGGCGTCAGCCACTGCGCCACCTTCCGCCACTATCTGGCGCAAGGATTGGGCTGCGACGTGGCCACCCACCCGGACGCCCAGTTTGCCGGTGCGCTGGGGGCGGCCCTGTTCGGTGCGCGTGCCCGCACGGGAGGCAAATCATGAACGCAGAGTTCCTCTACCTGTTCCACTCCACCCTCGGCACGGTCAGGCTGCGCAAGCGGCTGGAGCAGCAGCCCCACGCCTTTCGGGTCTGCGACGTACCGCGCCGGCTCAGCGCCGGCTGCGGCCTCGCCATCCGCCTGCACTGCCCGCCCGAGGAGTGGCAGCAGTGGTGCCAGTGCGGCGAAACCGCCGCCGTTTTTCGCTGCGAAGCGGACGGCGACTATCAGGAGCTGGCCCGCTACCCTGCATGCTGAGGTAACACACCAGAATGAAAGAGGGGCCCCGCGCGGGAGCCCCTCTTTTTTGTCCTCAGCCAGAACGGACAGTTACACCTTGATGGCGTGATCCCGCAGCAGCCGGGCGGTGAGCGCAAGCTTCTCGTTGCGCTCGGCAGCCCGCTCGGGCACCATGACGCCCCCTTGCTCATCGACCCGATCCTGCCCGAAGGCATCGTCGATGGCCTGCGCCATGGCGGTGCGGCCAGCGGCGATATCGGGATCGCTCAGACTCTCCTGCATACGGATCCGGTTCTCGCTGGCTGCCTGCTGCAGTTCATCCAGCTGGCCGCCGAGGGTGCTAATCCGGCTATCGATCCGCAGCGCGAGCTCGAGGAGACGGTTTTCATTCCCTGCCGCCATCGCCAGTCCATCGAGCCGCTCCCCTTTGCGCTGATCAAAGTTCGTCATGGCGCGGGCGGCTAGCTCCAGCGCATAGGCCTTGGTTGCCATGGCGTTGACGCCCCCCTCCCAGCTAACATCGGAACCCACTCCCAGCGTCACGCCAAGGGTGGTATGGAACTTGGCACCTTCCGGCCCGACGGCCGCGGTGGCCCCGGCCGATGCGCCAACCCCCAGATTGGCTGAGGCGCGGACCTTGGCCGAGAGGCTGTAGGCATCGGCATACTGGCTCTTGAGCAGGTTAAGCTGGGCACTCCCCTCCGCCTTCAGGCCGGCAAAGGCCGAGGCGTTCGCCGTCACGCTGACCACTGGCCCATTGGGTGTCATGATGGCCGCAGCCCCGGCCTCCAGCCTGGCGTTGACCCCCACCTCGGCCGAGCCTGCCAGCTTGGCGTTGAGTAGATTGCCGATGGTCCAGCTCCCCTCTGCCGACAATCCCAGCTTGCTCACCAGCTCGGCACTGGCACCGATGCGCAACAGATTAAGGTCATGGCGACCCGGGGTATAACGTTTCCCTTCGGTATCATTGACGATCTTGGGTGCAGGATTGAACGCCAATGAGCCTTCAGCCTTGCCCACCACCAGCTCCGCCTTGGCACTCGCCTTGTTCTCCTGCGTCAGGGCCACCTTGCCGGTAAATGCTCCTACCGGTGTATCGCGGCTCCCCTCCCACTTGCCAATCTCGATCTTAGCGAAGGCCTCTACCAACGCGCTGGCGCTGACCAGGCCGAGCCCGCTGAATGCCTTCTGGCTCAACGGTTCGCCCGGTTTCAACTCCTTGCTGGCAGCGGAGAGGGGGCTCTTGAGCTCAGCCCGCACGCCGGTCTGGTAGTGCTTGCCTGATGTGGCCGTCCCCTGCCAGAGCGCTTTCTCCTGCGCCTCACGCGCCAGCCAAGGCTCCTCCAATCCATCCACCAGCGCAGTTAGCAGCTCGGTTCTTAGCAATCCGATCTCCCCCTGCTGGCTCACCTTCTGTTCAATGCCGAGTTCCAGCACCTCCTTGAGGTGGCCCAGCTCCAGCAGCTGGCTGTGGGTCAGCAGGATATCGAGGCCATTCTCTTCGGCGGTGGCTTGCGGCTTGAGTGTCAACTCATCGGGGAAACGATCCCGCAAGAGGCCGCAGAAGGTCTTCCACTCGTGGCTGTCGATCACCTCCTCCCGTGTAGGGGCACGCTCTAGTCGCTGCGCCGTCATGGTCTCGCTCACCCCGTACACCAGATCGATCCCCCTCTGCAGCTCGTGGTGGAACAGATCATGTGACCCCACTTTTTGCAGACCGGCGAGCTCGCTGCACCACTGGCGGATCTGCTGGTTGCTCTCGATAGGTTGATTGACCAGCCCCTGTGCGTTGCAGAGCCACGACAGCTGAAACGAGGGGGCGCGTCCTCCCTGATTCAGGGTCTGACGACGGGCGGCGATGTCATCGACTAGTTTCTGCAACACGGGATCCTGCTGGCGGGAGCGGTTCTTGCCCGAGTCGAGCCAGAATTGCAGCGCCTGCTCGATTTTCGCCAGCCCGGCCAGTGAAGGACTCTTGCCGTTCTGGTACTGACGCACCGCCTGCCTGACCGCCTTGAGCTCACTGCTTTGCACATGTCCGATCCCGCGGCGGATCCCCCGCTCGAATTCGCGGTCGCCGGCATTCAGCAGCCGCAATCTGGCGTTGCCAAGATGTGCGGTCGCGGGCTGGGCCGGTTCGCCCCCGCAGGGTAACGTGCGAGCGGGATTCAAGTCCTGTGGCGCAATTCTCATCTCGGGCATGGCTGTGATCCTAACTTGGAAAGGAAAGAGCTCCAGCCTACGCCAGCCCAAATACGCCCCCTGTCACTCTTGGCCCACCTTTTTTAGGATTCGGACAACCCCTCGAAAGATGTCTGTCTGCTCACAATTCCGGCATCTTTCTCCCTCTGCCGACTCTTGCCTAAAAAAAGTTGGCTTCAGGTGATAATCAGCTGCGGGCCAGCTACTTAGGGTGTGACTCTCCCCCTGCCAGAGGTTCATCCATGTATCACGTCCTCATCACCGCTCTCTTCACCGAACTTGGCCTGCCCTTGCCCGCCCGCGACCAGTCCGTCACCACCCTTGCCATCAACGAAGAGCTGGTACTGACGTTGGCGGAAGATGAGGGGCATCTGGTGATCTATCTGTTGCTGCCAGGCCACGCCATGCCCAACACCCCCCTGCTCAACCACCTCGGTGTCGACCCTGCCTTTCTACTGGATCAGACAGAACAGGGAGAGACCCTCATCTGGACTCGCGAGTGGCTCGATCACCTGACGCCGGAGAGCTTGCTGATCTTGCTGGAGCGAGCCGTCGAACTCGCCGCCGAGTTGCTGACCCACCAACACGACCGGCAGCAGCATGACGCGGCTGAACCGTCAGCCCGGCAAGCAGGCGGTATCCGTGTGTAACGCCTGCTTTACCGGTACGCCGCCAGCAGCAACAGAATTTGTCGCACCTCTCGTGGTCAGACCATTGCGGCTCAATCGGGGATTGTCAGAATAGGTGAGTATCCATAAAGAGATGGTCTGTGACCGTTTATCTGCGGGTGCTGGCCAGGTTGGCGCTGGGGGGATTCTTCGTCGCCTCCGCCGGGTTCAAGCTGGCGGCGCCGGAGCTGTTCGCCGAGCAGATCGGCGCCTTCGGCCTGCTCTGGTCGCCGTTCATTCCCCTTGCCGTGTGGGGGCTTATCGGGCTGGAGCTCTGCGCCGGACTTGCGGTGATCGCCAACCGGCGCTGGGGACTCTGGCTGGTGATCGGGCTGCTCGCCCTGTTTATTCCGGTGTTGGGCTATGGCATCGCCATCGGGCTCGACATCTCTTGCGGCTGTCTTGGCAGGGCTGATCTCAGCTCGCTGCCACAGGCCCTCTTGCGGGATCTGCTGCTGTTGACGCTTGCGGGCGCCTTGCTGCTCCACTCCCGCCCCATTTTTACCGTTCCAAAGGAGCAGTGACATGATGAGATTGCAATCCCGCACCCTGATGGCCTCGCTGATTGCGGCCAGCTTTGCCCTCGGTGGCTGTGGCGACAACCAGTTCGAGCAGGAGACCAAGCTGGAGCAGGCGGCGGTACAGCTCTCCCAGGAGACCCAGCAGGGGGGTTATCAGCTGCTGACCGTGGCCGAGCTGAAGACCCGGATGGATAAAGGCGAGGCGCTGGTGATCATCGACACCATGCCGTTTGAGGACTCCTACAAGAAGGAGCACATCCAGGGGGCCAAGAATTTTGCCTTCGTGAAGGAGGCCAAGTCCGGCGATGACTGGAGCCAGATCGTCGAGGGGAGCGGCACGCCCGAGCAGCTGCTGGCCCTGTTGGGCGACGACAAGACCCGTCCGGTGGTGTTCTACTGCGGCTTCGTCAAGTGCGGCCGCAGCCACAACGGAGCCGCCTGGGCGGTCACCCAGGGCTATCAGCAGGTCTATCGGGTGCCGGGCGGCATCTTCGCCTGGAAAGGGGCGGGTTACCCGGTCACCGCCGAGTAGGCCGGATACGCTCAGAAACAACAAAGCCCGCACATGCGGGCTTTGTTGTCAGTGGCGTTGCGGCTCAGGAGCGGGCCAGCGTCACCACCCGGTTGTCGATGAGGCGGGCCTTGCCGAGATACGCCGCCATCAGGATCACCAGCTGCTCGCTCTGGTCGGTGGCGGCTTCCAGGGTGGCGGCATCGACGATGTCGATGGCGTCGGTCCGAAAACCGGCCTTGTCGAGGCGCTGGCTGGCCTGGGCCACCAGGGAGGGCAGGTGATGGTCACCCGCTTCAATCTGCTCGGCGATCCAGTTCATGGTGCGCGCAAGCTCAGGGGCCAGGGCCCGCTCGGCCGCGGTCAGGTAGCCGTTGCGTGAGGAGAGCGCCAGCCCGTCCTCGGCCCGCACGGTGGGCACGCCGACGATCTGGATGGGCATCGCCATGTCGGCCACCATCTTGCGGATCAGCGCCAGCTGCTGGAAATCCTTCTGGCCGAAGCAGGCCACATCCGGCTGCACCAGATTGAACAGTTTGGTCACCACTGTGCTGACGCCGCGGAAGTGACCCGGACGCAGCGCTCCTTCCAGCAGACCGGAGAGGCCCGGCACCTCGACGAAGGTGTGGCTGGCCAGCCCCTGCGGATACATGATCTCCGGGGTCGGCGTGAACACCATGTCCACCCCGGCTGCTTCCAGCGCGGCGCAGTCCTGCTCCAGGGTGCGCGGGTAGTTGGCGAGATCCTCGGCCTTGTCGAACTGCATCGGGTTGACGAAGATGCTGGTCACCACCTTGTCGGCGTGGTGGTGCGCCTCTTTCACCAGGGTCAGATGGCCCTGATGCAGATTGCCCATGGTGGGCACGAATGCGATTGTGAGCCCTTCACGGCGCCATTGGCCGATCTGTTCACGCAGAGCGGCGGGGTTGTTAACGACCAACATCAGCAGTTCACCTTCGAAAAGATCAAAGAGAGGCGGGCGTTATGGGCCCGCATGGGTAAGAGAGGAGTGGCAACGGGCAGCATCATCGGCAGGTCACCTTGGGATGAGTCATCAAGAGACGGGTTGCTCAGTCAGCACCAGAGGGCGCAGCGGGGGCGCAGGCCCCCGCTCTCGTCACGCTATCGGATCAGTTGAAGCAGTGTTCCGGGCCCGGGAAGGTGCCTTCGCTCACCTGCTTCACATAGAGCCGGATGGCGGCGCGCATGTCGCCGGTCTCGGCCAGGAAGTTCTTGGTGAACTTGGGCACATAGCCGGAGGTGATGCCGAAGGCATCGTGCATCACCAGGATCTGGCCGTCGGTGGCGGGGCCGGCACCGATGCCGATCACCGGAATGCGCAGCGCCTTGCTGATGCGCTCGGCCAGCGAAGTGGGCACGCACTCGAGCACCAGCAACTGGATGCCGGCAGCCTGCAGTTCGAGGGCCTGACGGTAGATCTCCTGGGCCTGGAATTCGTCGCGTCCCTGCACCTTGAAGCCGCCGAATACGTGCACGGATTGCGGGGTGAGGCCGAGGTGGCCACACACCGGCACGCCGTTGCGGGTCAGGTGGCGAATGGAGTCGCACAGCCAGTCGCCCCCTTCCATCTTCACCATGCGGGCACCGGCCGCCATCAGCCGGGCGGCGTTCTGATAGGTCTGCTCCGGGGTGGCATAGCTCATGAACGGCATGTCGGTCACCACCAGTGCATTGGTGGTGCCGCGCACCACGCAACGGGTGTGATAGACCATCTCATCCATGCTGACGCCCAGGGTATCCTGACCCCCCTGCAGCACCATGCCCAGCGAGTCGCCGATGAGCAGCACGTGGGCGCCCTCGTCATCGAACAGCTTGGCAAAGGTGGCATCATAGGCGGTGATGGCGGTGATTCGTTGGCCTTCCTGCTTCATCTTCAGCAGGTTGGTGGTGGTGATCTTGCTCATAGAGGCTCCTGTTCGTCTGCACCGGGGGCAATGATGGCAAGATCATTGTGCGGGCAGCGGGCAACCAGTTCTGCGAGTGGGGTGCCGCAAGGCAGTACCAGAGCGGGTGCAATCTCGGCCAGGGGCAGCAGCACGAACTCCCGCTCCTTCATGCCGTAGTGGGGAACGATGAGGCGTTCATGCCTGATGATCTGATCGCCAAACAGCAGCAGATCGAGATCCAGGGTTCTTGGCCCCCATCGCTCATCCTTGCGCACACGTCCTTGTTCCAGCTCGATGCTTTGTAGTTGATCCAGCAGCGCCAGCGGCGTCAGCCGGGTGTTGAGCCGGGCCACGGCATTGACGTAGTCCGGCTGGTCAGCAGGGCCCATGGGGCGGCTGCTGTAAAACGACGAGGCCTGCACCAGCACGGATCCCGGCAACCTTGCCAGAGCGGCGACGGCGCGACGAGCCTGACCGAGCGGGTCAGACAGGTTGGAACCAATGGCGATGAAGACCTCGGTCATCACGTCAGTTGTCACTCGGCCGCTTTCGGTTTGCGGCGACGGGGGCGACGACGGTTGCGGCTGTTGCTGCTGCGCTTCTCGCCATCGTTGCTGCGGGCCTCACCGGCCTGACCGCGCTCACCGCTTGCCGGGCGGCGGGTCGCCTCCCGTTGCAGCTGCGGGCGCACGTCCGGATTGGATTCCACGTAGCGTTCCCACCAGCTGGCCAGCTCGCCCAGACCGCGCTCGACCCGGTTGCGCAGCAACAGGAAGTCAAACGCCGCGCGGAACTTGGGATGCTCCATGGCCCGCTCGGGGTGGCGGCCCTGACGGCGGGTCAGCCGCTGCTGCAGGGCCCAGATGTCGCGTACATCGGTGGTGAAGCGGCGCGGGACGGCGATGATCCGCACCTGGTTGTCCAGCACCTCGTTGATCGCCAGCATGAAGGCGTCATACCAGGGCAGGCCGCTCTCGTTCTCCAGCACCCGGCCGCGGGCCTCGACACAGCCCCACAACAGGGTGGCGTAGAGGAAGGCGGGGGTGACGCGCTTGTCTTCCCGGACCCGGGTGTCGGTATCGATCAGCGCCTGCTCGATGAACTGCTCGTAGGGCGAGTTGCCGTGCGGGGTAAACAGCGCCGCTACTTGCGGGAACAGCTGTTGGAACAGGCCGTATTCGCGCAGCAGCTTGTAGGTGGCCAGGCCATCGCCAGCCAGGAACAGCTTGAGGGTTTCCTCGAACAGGCGGGCCGCCGGAATATCCTGCAGCAGCGGCGCCAGCTCCTTGATGGGGGCGGCGGTGCGCGGGCTGATGGTCATGTCCAGCTTGGCGGCGAAACGCACGGCGCGCAGCATCCGCACCGGATCTTCGCGGTAGCGGGTCTCGGGATCGCCAATGAGCTCCAGCTTGCGCTCGGCCAAGTCTTCCAGCCCGCCCTCGAAATCGTGCAGGGTGAAATCCTTGGCACTGTAGTAGAGGGCGTTGACGGTAAAGTCGCGACGCTCGGCATCCTCTTCGATGGTGCCGTAGACGTTGTCGCGCAGCAGCATGCCTTCATCGGATTGGGCCGACACATGTTTGCTGGTATTGACCTGATGGTGGTGACCGCGGAAGGTGGCCACTTCGATCACGTCACGACCAAAGACGATGTGGGCCAGCCGGAAACGGCGGCCGATCAGGCGGCAGTTGCTGAACAGTGACTTGATCTGCTCCGGCGTCGCATCGGTGGCGATGTCGAAATCCTTGGGCGTCTTCCCGAGCAGCAGATCCCGGACTCCGCCGCCGACCAGGTAGGCTTCGTAGCCGCCCTTGTTCAGGCGATAGAGCACCTTGAGTGCATTCTCGCTGATCTCTTTGCGCGAAATCGGGTGCTGGTCACGGCTCAAGGTACGACGTTGTCCGGCGACACGGGCCGGAATGGGGGACTCCGCCGACTGCTCGCCGTCTTCCTTGCCGAGCACTTTGCGGCAAAAGTTTGCGATCTGGGAAAAAATGGTACACCTCGTTATGACTTCAAATTGACGGGAGGCCAAAAAAATAGCGGCCTATCATAGCTCACGCCTAACCAAATGAAAAACCGTGCTGGCAATTGATCTCGTTTGAAACGGATCATCCCGGTAAAATCACGGCCAACAGCGGCGATTTACGTTCAATCAACCCAAAATTGCCTGCGCGACTCAGTAATCAGCCAGCTGGATCTTCTCGCTGGCAGGCACCCGGGCCAGCTGCCAGTGGGCGATGCCCCAGTCGACGATCTCGTCCACCCGGCTCGCCATCAGCTCGGGGGGCGGGCACTGGCCGAGAAAGTGCAGCGCCTGCCACAGGGCCGGGCGCACCTCGTCCTGTGCCAGCGCCGGTGCGTGATTCTGTTTGGAAAGCTTGTTGCCGTCGGCCTGCACCGCCAGCGGCAGATGCACCCAGGCGGGCACGGGGGCGTCCAGCGTCTGGTAGAGGGCAATCTGGCGCACCGTCGGCTCCAGCAGATCGGCACCGCGCACTATCTCGGTGATGCCGCAGTCCATGTCGTCCACCACCACCGCCAGGTTGTAGGCATAGAGCCCATCGCGCCGGCGCACGATGAAATCTTCCTCGGCCAGCGCCGCCGGCACCGCAATGCGGCCCTGCAGCCCATCCTCGAAATCGTACACCGGGTGGTGTTGGCGCACGCGGGCGGCACAACCCTCCGCCGTGAGAACAAGGGTGCGGCAGTGACCGTTGTAAAAGCCGCCGCTCGCCATGATTTCGCGCCGGGTACAGCGACACCAGTAGAGATCGCCGGCCCGGTAGAGCTGGTCGATGATCTCGTCATAGCGGCCGTGGCGCCGGCTCTGGTACATCACCTCGCCATCCCACTGCAGGCCATGGGCTTCCAGCGTCTGCAAAATGAGCGGGGCGGCCCCCGCCATCTCCCGCGGTGGATCGATATCTTCGATGCGCACCAGCCAGCGTCCCTGCCGTGCCCTGGCCTGCAGGAAGCTGCCGAGCGCCGCGATCAGGGAGCCGAAGTGAAGCGGGCCTGAGGGGGAGGGGGCAAAGCGGCCGATATAAGGGCGGGTCTGGGACGAGGGGATGGTATTCACGGGCATGCGGATTCGGGCAAACGGGACATTGAGGCTGCATTCTGGGACGGCCCGGCCAAAAGCTCAATAAAAAAGGGAGCCCGCGAGCTCCCTTTTTTCTGTTATGCCAGAGGTCGGTATCAACCGGCCATCTGTTTTTCCTTGATTTCAGCCAGGGTCTTGCAGTCGACACAGAGGTCGGCGGTGGGTCTGGCTTCCAGACGGCGGATACCGATCTCGATACCGCAGTGTTCGCAGTAGCCGAAGTCATCGTCTTCGAGCAGCAGCAAGGTTTTCTCGATCTTCTTGATCAGCTTGCGCTCACGGTCGCGGGTACGCAGTTCAAGAGCGAACTCTTCTTCTTGCGCGGCGCGATCCACGGGATCCGGAAAGTTGGCAGCCTCATCCTTCATATGGTCAACGGTGCGGTCAACTTCCTGCATCAGTTGGTTGCGCCAGGCTCCCAGGATCTTGCGAAAATGTGCCTTTTGTTGGTCATTCATGTACTCCTCACCCGGTTTTTCCTGGTAAGGCGCCACACCCGCAATGGCCAGGGGGCCCAGAGATTTCCTGTTTTCGCCTGTTGGCATGCCCTGTCTCCTAATTCAGCACGCTACCCGTGCCATCCATAAATTGAGGGCGACATCTATAGCAGAAGGGTAACTTGGAGGCAAACAAGCCGTACCAATAATGTTACCCACTCCAACATTTATTCGCTGCCCTCGGGTAGCAGGTGACAAGATTCAAACGGGATAAAATCTTGGGCCACCATGCTCTGCACCCCAACATGGGGTCGATAGCATAAAATTTCAACCCCTGCCGTAATTGCTTGCTCAATAAGCAGACTATAGTGCGGATCTATATGCGCTGCCGGGCGCATTCTCACGATTCCGGAGTGCAAAACCATAAATAACAGCACGGCTCTGTGGCCTGCCGCCTTCATGGCCATTAATTCACGCAAGTGCTTGGCGCCACGGGTGGTGACCGCATCGGGGAAGTAGCCCATGCCGGCTTGCTCCCGCTCGTCGAGCAGGGTCACCGATTTCACCTCGATATAACAGGCCGGCAGGTGGTCATCTTCCAGCAGCAGATCGATGCGACTGTTCTCTTCGCCGTATTTCACCTCGGTGCGCAGCCTGGCATAGCCGCGCAGCGGGGCGAGGGCATCCTGCTCGATCAGCTCGCGAGCCAGCTGGTTGGCGCGGGCCGTGTTGACGCAGATGAAGTGACCGGCCGGGCTCTCGGCGATCTCCCAGCTGTGGGGCAGCTTGCGCTTGGGATTGTCTGAGGTGGAGTACCAGACCCGGGTGCCCGGCTCGGCGCAGCCGGTCATGGCGCCGGTATTGGCGCAGTGGATGGTGATCACCTCGCCGTTGTCGAGCTGCACGTCGGTCAGGAAGCGCTTGTAACGGGAGATCAGCTGCCCGGATTGCAGGGGGGGATCGAAGATCATGGTATGGCTCTCTTAATCGATGAGTCTGGGCATGGCCGCCGGTCAGGATGCCATTTTCTCTCTGGCCCGCAGCGGCCAGCAGGCGAGGGGCTCGTAGCGCACCCCGTCCGGAGTGGAGAGGGATTGATAGAGGCAGAAGCGGTCGGCCTGCAGCACGAAATCGGGGGCGGGCAGCAGCGCCGGCGGTTCGCTCGCCTTGCGCGACAGGGTGACGTGGGGGCGATAGCCCTGCTCGCCGTTGCCAAGCCCCAGCTTCTCACCGTGGCGACGCAGCGCCCTGGCCAGCACGGTGAGCTCGTTGGGCCACTCCGTCGGGCCAACCCAGGCGGCCTTGGCGCGGCCGAACCAGCCGGTTTCATTGAGCGCTATGGTGAGCGGCGGGCAGTGCTGGCGCTCGACGGCGGCCATCAGGCGGGTGGTGGTGAGCGGATCCGCTTCGCCGAGGAAGGCCAGCGTCAGGTGGAGATTGGCGGCGGGCACCGGTTGACCCGGCCAGGGCAGCTGGTCGCGCCAGGCGACGAGATCGGGTGCCAGCGCCTCGGCGGGCAGGGCAAAGAAGAGTTTGGCCATTCGGGTGAGCATGCCTCTTTCATGCAGACAGGGTGGCCCATTCTAGGGCAGCCACTCCATCCTGTCTCGCCGGCCGACATCCGCTCACGGTGGCCGGCCAGGCTGTGGCAGAATAGGCGCCGCTTTACGACTTGCAACAAGAAGGTGCAGATCCCTTTGTCTTCCCTCCCCATAGTGTCGGTGCTGCCCGCACTCTTTGCCGCCATCGACAACCATGCCAGCGTGATCCTGCAGGCGCCGCCCGGTGCGGGCAAATCGACCCTGCTGCCGCTGGAGCTGGTGCGCCAGAACCGGCTGCCCGGACGGATCATCATGCTGGAGCCCAGACGTCTCGCGGCGCGCAACATCGCTGCCTTTCTGGCGCGTCAGCTCGGGGAGAAGGTGGGCGAGCGCATCGGTCTGCGGGTGCGCGGCGAGAGCCGCACCAGCGCAGCCACCCGGCTCGAGATCGTCACCGAAGGGGTGCTGACCCGGATGCTGCAGCAGGATCCCGAGCTCACCGGCGTCTCCCTGGTCATCTTCGATGAGTTCCACGAGCGCAGCCTGCACGCCGATACCGCGCTGGCCTTCGCCATCGAGAGCCAGCAGGGATTGCGCGATGACCTCAAGCTCTTGGTGATGTCCGCCACCCTGGATGGCATGGCGCTGGAGCGGCTTTTGCCGGAGGCCCCGGTGGTTCGCTCGGAGGGGCGCGGTTTTCCCATCGACTACCACTATCGCCCCGCCAATCGCCAGCAGTGGCTGGAGCCCCAGGTCGGCGCCGTGGTACTGGAGGCGCTGGCCGCCCACGCCGGCAGCCTGCTGGTGTTTCTGCCGGGCCAGGGGGAGATCGAGCGGCTGGCGCAGTGGCTGGAAGGGCGGCTGCCGGACGAGGTGACCCTCGCCCCCCTCTACGGTCGCCTCGACATGGCGGCCCAGCAGGCGGCCATCGAGCCGGCCCCTGCGGGGCGCCGTAAGCTGGTGCTCACCACCAATGTGGCGGAGACCTCGCTCACCATCGAGGGGATCTCCGTGGTGGTCGACAGCGGGCTGGAGCGACGCGCCTCCTTCGACATCAAGAGCTGCGTCACCCGGCTGGAGACCCGCCCCATCGCCAAAGCCTCCGCCACCCAGCGGGCGGGCCGCGCCGGTCGTCTCGGCCCCGGTGTCTGCTACCGGCTCTGGAGCAGCGAGGTGCAGGAGCGCCTCGCCGAGCAGAGCCCGCCCGACATCCTCACCCAGGAGCTGACCAGCCTGCTGCTGGACGCCGCCCAGTGGGGAGCCAAGGTCGAAGAGCTGCCGCTGCTGGACATGCCGCCGGCCGCCGCCGTCGCCAGTGCCCAGCGGCTGCTGGTGAGCCTCGGCGCCATGAAGCCGGAGGGTGAGCAACAACTTACCCCGGCCGGCCGCGCCATGGCGGCCTTCGGTACCCATCCCCGGCTTGCCCGCATGCTGCTGCGCGCGCGCGAGCTGGAGGCCGAGGGTCTGACAGGGATTGTCGCCGATGCGGCTTTCCTGGTGGCGCTGCTGGAAGAAGATCTGCGAGGATCGGAGCGGCTCTCCGTGCTGTTCCACCGCCGCCAGGGGGCCCTGCGCCAGAGTGCAGCCCGCTGGTTCGAGCTGCTCGGCGCCCGCCCCGCCAGTGCTCAGGGGCAATGGCTGGGGTTGCTGTGCGCCCTCGCCTGGCCCGATCGCATCGGCAAGCTGCGCAGCGGCAGCCGCTATCAGCTCAGTGGCGGGGTGAGCTGCGATCTGGTAGAAGGTCACCCCTGTCAGGGGCAGGGGGCGCTCATTGCCATCGAGATGGGTCAGAACGAGCGCGGCAGCCGCATCTTCATCGCCGAACCGATAGAGCTGGATGAGCTGGTGCGCCAGCTGCCCGAGCTGGTGAGCGAGCGCCAGTGGTTCGACTGGGACGAGCGTGAGGAGCGGGTGCGGGCCGAGCGCCAGCAGGTGCTCGGCGAGCTGGTGCTGAGCCAGCGGCCGCTGACCGATCTCTCCGATGAACAGAAGGGGCGCTGCCTGCTGCAGGGCATCCGGCGCAAGGGGTTGCATGTGCTGCCCTGGGATGATGCCAGCGAGGGGTTGCTGGCCCGATTGCGCTGCGCCCGCGACTGGTTGCCCGATGAAGGGTGGCCAGCCATGGACGAGGCGAGCCTGCTGGCCGACCTCGAGCAGTGGCTGCTGCCGGCGGTGAGCGGTATGACCCGGCTGGAGCAGTTGAAAAAGCTCGATATGAGCGACATCCTGCGCCAGTCGCTGCCCTGGCCATTGCCCAAGCGGCTGGACGAGGCGCTGCCCGGCCACTTTAGCGCGCCGACCGGCAGCCGGGTGCGGATCCGTTATCAGCCGGGCCAGGCGCCGGTGATCCCGGTGCGCATCCAGGAGATGTTCGGCCAGGCCGCGACCCCGTGCGTGGCCGATGGCCGGGTGGCGTTGGTGGTGGAGCTGCTCTCCCCGGCTCAGCGGCCGCTGCAGATCACCGCCGATCTGGCCGCTTTCTGGGCCGGCTCCTACGAGCTGGTGAAAAAAGAGATGAAGGGACGCTACCCCCGCCACTACTGGCCGGACAATCCGCTGGAGGCGATGCCGACCAGGGTCACCAAGAAGAAGATGGGGATGTAGGTTGGTGCAGGGAATAACGTAGCCCTACTCCAGCAGATGACCCTCACCCTGGCCCTCTCCCAGAGGGAGAGGGAACTGATCGAGGTTGGTGTTTGCTCCCTTCTCCCCTTGTGGGAGAAGGGCCGGGGATGAGGGGGGAGACATCTATCCATCTGTCTGGCGGAGCGAACCCGGAATCCAGATCCAATTGGTTAAGCCCGATCGGACGTTCGCGAACGCGACATAACAAGTAGAAAGGAAAGCAAAGAGGATTTATGGCAACGCAACGACGCAAGCGCACCCCCAAGAAGGCGGCGCCCAAACACACCATCTGGCGTACGCTGTTCTGGCTGGGCTTCAAGCTCTCCCTGGTGGGAGCGGCCTTCATGGTGGTGTTTGGCATCTACCTCGATACCAAGGTGCGTGAACGCTTCGACGGCGAGAAGTGGCAGTTGCCGGTGATGGTCTACAGCCGGCCGCTGGAACTCTATCCCAGCCAGCGCCTCTCCCAGGCCCAGATGCTGCGCGAGCTCAACATGCTGAGCTACAAGCAGGTGCGCCAGCCCCACACCCCGGGCGAGTATGCGGTGAGCGGCAACCGCATCGAGCTTATCCGCCGGCCATTCGAATTCCATGACGGGGCCGATGCCGCCCGTGGCCTGCGCCTCACCTTCAACGGCGCGCGGCTGGAGGGGATCCAGTCGCTGGAGAACCAGCGTCAGCTCGGCTACGCCCAGATGGACCCGGTGCTGCTCGATCGCCTCAACACCGAGGATCGGGAAGACCGACTGCTGGTGCGCATCGCCGAGGTGCCGGACAGCCTGCTGATCACCCTGCTCACCACCGAGGATCGCGACTTCTACCAGCACGGCGGCGTCTCGCCGGTGGCCATCATGCGGGCCATGGCGGCCAACCTGCTGGCGGGTCGCACCGTGCAGGGGGGCAGTACCCTGACCCAGCAGCTGGCCAAGAACTTCTTCCTGACCCGGGAGCGCAGCCTGTGGCGCAAGGCGCAGGAAGCCTACATGGCGGTGCTGATCGACTATCGCTACAGCAAGGACGAGATCCTGGAGGCCTACCTCAACGAGGTCTATCTGGGGCAGAACTTCTCCCAGGGGGTCTATGGTTTCGGGCTCGCCTCCTACTTCTACTTCGGCATTCCGGTCAACGAGCTGGATATCGATCAGGTGGCCCTGCTGGTGGGCATGGTGAAGGGGCCCTCCTATTACGATCCCTGGCGCTTCCCGGAGCGAGCCAAGGCGCGTCGTGATCTGGTGCTCAAGCTGCTGATGGATCACGGCAGCCTGCAACCGGCCGAGTATGAACTGGCCAGCAAGCAGCCGCTCGGCATCATTACCCGCGGCCAGATGAGCTATGGCCGCACCCCGGCCTTCATGGGCCTGCTCAAGCGGGAGATCCAGAGCCGCTTCGGCCCGGATCTGCTCAAGCAGTCCGGCCTCAAGATCTTCACCAGTCTGGATCCCATCGCCCAGCACGCCGCCGAGCAGGCGGTGGAGTCGGGTCTGGCCCAGATCGAGAAGCTGCGCGGCAAGAAGAAGCTGGAGGCGGCCATGGTGGTCTCCGACTGGCACAAGGGCGAGGTGGTGGCCATGGTGGGCGGCCGGGATCCGCGCTACGCCGGCTTCAACCGGGCGCTGGATGCCCGTCGCCAGATAGGCTCGCTGGTGAAGCCAGCAGTCTACCTGACCGGCCTCTCCAACGGCCTGACCCTGGGCACGCCGCTCAAGGACCAGCCGATCCGCATTCGCGGCAAGGATGGCCAGATCTGGACCCCGCAAAACTACGACCGCAAGTTCCGCCAGAGCGTGCCGCTGATGGATGCGCTGGCGAGCTCCCTCAACGTGCCGACCGTCAATCTGGGGCTGCAGGTGGGGCTGGACAAGGTGGTGGACACCCTGCACAAGCTGGGGGTGGAGCAGGAGATCCAGCCCTATCCCTCGCTGGTGCTGGGGGCGGTGGCGCTCTCGCCGATGGAGGTGAACCAGATGTACCTGCCCATCGCCAACCAGGGGCTGACCCAGCCGCTGTCGGCGATCCGGGCGGTGGTCAACAGCGACGGCAGCAAGCTCTATCAGCATGACGAAGCGGCCAAGCGGGTGACCGACGAACAGGCCAGCTGGCTGACCCTGTTCGCCATGACCAAGACGGTGAGCCAGGGCACGGCGCGAGCGCTCGGTGCCAAGTTCCCCGGCGCCACCATGGCGGCCAAGACGGGCACCACCAACGAGCTGCGCGACTCCTGGTTCACCGGGCTCGACAACAACGAGCTGGTCAGCATCTGGGTCGGTCGCGACGACAACACCCCGGCCGGCCTGACCGGTGCCAGCGGTGCCCTGCAGCTGTTCAGCGGCTACATGAGCCAGCGCGGGGTCAACAGCCTGGCCATGAACATGCCGCAAGGGGTGAGCTGGGCCAGCTTCTCCCGCACCAGCGGCACCCGGGTCACCAGCGACTGCCCCGGCAGTCTGCAGGTGCCGGCCAAGCTGGCCGGGCTGGCCGAGCCCATGGGCTGCGCCAGCCCGGTGTCCAGCCCGGCCAATGCGCTGGACAACTGGTTCAACGGTTTCTTCAACTGATTGCAGCGAGCAGCCCTGGCTGCCCGCTTGCCCGGAGAGCTCATGTCACATCCTCTGTTCGATGCCATCCACCACGTGGCCATCATCGCCAGCGACTATGCGCGCTCGCGCCACTTCTACCACCAGGTGCTGGGGCTGCCCATCATCGCCGAGACGCTGCGCGAGGAGCGCCAGTCGTGGAAGCTGGATCTGGCGCTGCCGGACGGCAGCCAGCTGGAGCTGTTCAGCTTCCCGGCGCCGCCGCCGCGCCCCTCCCGGCCGGAGGCGTGCGGCTTGCGCCACCTGGCCTTTCGGGTCGCTGAGCTCGACCGGGTCATCGCCCATCTGCAGGGTCATGGTGTCGAGGTGGAGCCGGTGCGGGTGGACGAGCTGACCGGCAAGCGCTTTACCTTCTTCGCCGACCCCGACGGCTTGCCGCTGGAGCTCTACGAAGCAAGACGCTGAGGCAGACCTGCCGCGAACCCGCATTGCCCCCATAAAGAGCAGAAGCCGCCCGGTTAGCCGGGCAGCTTCTTTCATGGCGTGCAGTGCGTGAGGGGGCGATCAGGCGGTGGTGAGCAGGGTCACCGCGACGGCCATCACCAGCATGCCGACCCAGCCGATGGGCTTGAGCCGCTCGCCGAACAGCAGCAAGCCACCGAGGGCGGTGCCCAGGATGCCGATGGCACCCCAGGTGGCGTAGGCCACGGCCAGATCGATCCTGCCGGTGCTCACCGCTTCCGACAGCAGGGTGAAGGCACACAGCACCAGCAGGATGCCGAGAAATCCCCAGCCTTTGTGACGAAAACCAACCGAGCGGTTGATCGCCATGTTGGCGCCGATATCCAGCAGGGCTGCCCCCAGTACGATGATCAACGGGTGCATACGGCCTCCTTGGCAGCGCCAAGGCAGCGAGTACTGCCAGTACCTGCGGCCGGTTTGTCATGGGCAGCGCCAAGACGGCGGGGGCTGCCGGTACCGGCGGCCGGTTTGTCATGGGCAGCGCCAAGACGGCGGATGCTGCCGGTGCCTGTGGTCGGTTCGTCATGGGTTTCACCCATTGTCACCAGAACAATACCCACTATGGCCAGCGCCAGTCCGATCAACTCCTGAGCATTCAGGTGGTAGTCGAGGAACAGCACGGAGACGACGGTGATCAGCGCGATCCCCAGCCCCTCCCAGAGCGCGAAGGCAATACCAATGGAGATTGTTTTGGCGGCTTTGGCCAACAACAGATAGGAGAAGGAGATGAGCAGCCACATCGGCAGATAGTTGAGCCAGCCGGCCTCGTTCTCCGGGATCATGGCCATGCTGGAGGTCCCGGCGACCTCGGTCAGGATGGCGCCCGTCAGGAAGATGCGGGCCAGGAGCATGCGATTGAATAACATAAAATGTCCTTTTGTTGCTGCGACGGGGCCATGATAGCCACAGCCCGCTCAGGCGGCAGAATCGCTGAGCGTCGACAATTCAGACGCTGACGGTTTGCCTTGCTAGAAGAGGGCAAGGTAAGGTGAATATCGGATACTCTGCTCACGACCCAGATCATGAAGCTCTACCAGATACAACTCTTTGTGGAATCAGCCAGCAGTGGCTCCATTGCCAATACGGCGCGCCGGCTTGGCAAGAGCCGCAGCGCTGTCAGCACGGCGATAGCGGCGCTTGAGGTTGAGCTTGGCGTCGAACTTTTTGAACGAGGTGCCAACCAGAGCCGATTGACCGAGATCGGCGAGCAGGTGCTGGACGACTGCAAGCGGCTGCTGCAGGCCGCCAACAGCCTCAAACTCAAGTGCGAACACTACGCCTCCGGTGCTGAGGTGGCGCTGCGGGTGGCGCGGGATGACGCCATTCCCGAGGCGGTGTGGCGGGAGATGTTGGGGGCGCTGCGCCACCAGTTTCCCGGCACCAGCATCTCGCTGGTGCTGGCCTCGCCGCCAGAGCTGCCCGCGCTGGTGGAGGAGGGGTTTGTTGACGCCGCCTTCGGCCTCATCACCGAGGAGCAGGAGCGCAGCGGCCTCAACATCGAGGTGCTCAACCCGATCCGCACCCTGATGGTGGTGGCCCCGAGCCACCCGCTGGCCAGCCTGAAGCGGGTATTGCAGCAGGATCTGACCGGTCATACCCAGGTCACTCTTTCCTATGTGGATGAATTTTCGGTCAAGAGCCTGTTGCCCATCGGCGGCCACCACATCGGGCTGTCGAGCTTCGAGCTGATGCGCGATGCGGTGCTCGACGGCCTCGGCTGGGCTGTGCTGCCGTCACCGCTGATCCAGAGCCAGCTGCGACAAGGGGAGCTGCTGACCTTGAAGCACAAATTCAGCCTGCAGTGGCGCGACTACGGCGTCTATCTGTCGGAAAATGCCTATCATGGCAAGGTGTTGGCGTGGCTGAGGAAGGCAATCCAGGCCTATCTCGAACCGTTCGAATAAGCCGGCCGGCGCCAGGTGGGCACGAGGGGGGCAAGTGCAGGGGCTTGTGATCCATCGCTGCCTGATGGTACATACTGTCAGTACCCTCATGCAGCGCCTGGAGGCGTGAACGATATGAGCAGTGCCCAAGACAAGGACGAGCTCTGGCTGGATGACGACATCATCGAGCTGGATGACGATGAGGCCGTGGTGACCAAGGTGATCAACCCCTGGCAGGTGTTGATCGTCGATGATGAGCCGGACATTCATCATGCCACCCGGCTGGCACTTTCCAACATTCAGTACAAATCCCGCCCGCTTGAACTGCTCAACGCCTACAGTGGCGCCGAAGCGGCCCGCATGCTGCTGGCCAATCCGCGCATCGCCCTGATCCTGCTCGACGTGGTGATGGAGACCGAAGATGCCGGCCTGCGGCTGGTGCACCAGATCCGCAACGAGATGCACAACAGCCTGGTGCGCATCGTGCTGCGCACCGGCCAACCGGGGCAGGCCCCGGAGCAGCGGGTGATCCTCGATTACGACATCAACGACTACAAGACCAAGACCGAGCTGACGGTGCAGAAGCTCTACACCACCGTCATCGCTTCCCTGCGCTCCTACGAGACCCTCTGCGCCATCGACAAGAGCCGGCAGGGGCTCGGCAAGATACTGGAGGGGGCGGGGGATCTCTATCATCTGCATTCGCTGCGGGAGTTTGCCTCTGGCGTGCTCAAGCAGATCAGCGCCATTCTCGACGTGGGCACTGAAGGTGCCATCTGTGCCGAACGCCGGCCCGGCTCGCAGGAGCTGGAGATCCTGGCGGCCACCGGCGACTATGAATCCCTGCTGAGCGATGTGCCGCTCAGTACCTTCCCGGCCCTGCACGATTCGGTGATGAGTGCGCTGGCCAACCGTTGCAACCGCTTCGAGCATCCTCAGGATGCGCTCTATATCGCGGCCCAGAACGGGCGCGAGTTCGTGCTCAATTTCACCCCCACCCAGCCGCTCGACCCGCTCGAGTGCGATCTGCTGGACGTGTTCTGCCAGCGGATCTCGGCGGCGTACGACAACCTCTATCTCTACAACCAGCTGCTGCGTGCTCAGGAGGCGACCGTGGTGGCGTTGGCGGCGCTGGCGGAGTTTCGCGATTCGGATACCGGCGATCACGTGCTGCGGGTGCAGAAGCTCTCCGATGCCATCGTGGCCGAGCTGCAGCAGGCGGGGGCCTATCCCGACGAACTGACACCGGGCTTCGTCGACATGATCGGCATGGCCAGCATACTGCACGACGTGGGCAAGGTGGGCACGCCGGACCACATCCTGCACAAGCCGGGCCGGTTCGAACCGGATGAACGGCTCATCATGGAGCAGCACGCGGACATCGGCGCCAGTATCTTGCACAAGGCGGGGGAGATGGTGGAGGGCACCAGCTACCTGTCGCTGGGGGCCGAGATTGCTCGCGGCCATCATGAACACTTCGATGGCAAGGGCTACCCGGAGCAGCTGGCCGGCCAGCAGATCCCGCTGTCGGCCCGCATCGTGGCCGTGGTCGACGTGTTCGATGCCCTGCTCAGCAAGCGTCCCTACAAGGAGCCCTGGTCGCTGGCCCAGACCATGGAATATATCCTGTCACGCTCCGGCAGCCAGTTCGATCCCCAGGTGGTGCAGGCGCTCCAGCGTTTGGTCAGTCAGTCTCGGCTGCCATACGAGCTGTGATACCGGACGGAAACAACAAAGGGGCCATTGGCCCCTTTGTTGTTTCCGGCTGCCTGCGCCACCGCGTCGGTTTCGTCAGCGCGGCGCGTAGCGTGTGCGAGGCTGGCGCCGGCGAAACGGCAGCAACACCAGGCTGAGCAGCAGATCGCCAAGCAGGGCTGCGAGCAGGCCTGCCGCCATGCCGCAGACGATGGCGGCCTGCTTGAGCGGCACCACGTAGCTGTAGTTTTGCAGGGTATCCTGCCAGAGCTGGGGCTCGGCGCGCAGCAGCAGGTGGGAGAGTTGCCGATACCAGGGATGGTGCTTGTAGACGCTCTCCTGCTGCAGGGTCTGGCGCTGGCTGACCAGCAGCTGCAGGCTGGCGGCATCCTTGGCGAATACCGGATCCGGGTTGGTGCGGTAGTGGTTGACCAGGGCCATCAGATCGCCGTTGAAATGCTGGTCCGCCGTTTCCTGAAAAGGGGCCAGGCTGAGGCTGGCCTGCTGCAGGCGGGCATCCAGCCGCTGGTAGTAGAGGTCGATCAGACCCGGGATCTGCACGCCGGCCAGCAGGCCAAGGGCAAACAGCATCATCCGAAGGTAGCTGCGCATAGCTCTCGTCATCTCGCGAAATAGAGGGACTCCATACTAGCCGCAAGGCTGCAACAGGCCAAGCCGGCAGGGGACGCGCCGGCTTTCCGGATAGGAGGCATGACCCTTTCCTTCCTCGTTTGTGTGATTCACGTCACGCTTTTTATGCTTTAAAATACGACCCCATTTTTCGGGGAGGAGAGTCCGTATGCACAAATTTATACCCTGTTATCTGTTGGGTGGTCTCATCGCCATCAGTTGGGCCGCTCTGCCCGATCACGGCCCCTGGGATCAGTGGGATCTCGCCGTCTTCCATCTGGTCAATGGCTGGCTGGGTCAGGCCCAGTGGTGGGCCGATCTGGTGGCCGTGACCAACAACCGGCTGTTCGATCTGGCAGTACTCTCCTGCATGGGGCTGATCCTCTCTCGCTGCTTCTGGCGTGCGGACGATCAGGGACGCCACCGGCTGGTGGCCATGGGGCTCGTCATGCTGCTGGGGGCGCTGGTGATCAACCAGTTCGGTCATCTGCTGCCGGTCAGCCGGCCGAGCCCGACCTTGACGGTGACGGACGCGCTGCGGGTGACCCAGCTCAGCGGGATCCCGACCAAGGACTCCTCCAGCGACAGCTTCCCCGGCGATCACGCCCTGTTCCTGATGATCTTCGCCGGCTTTGCCCTGCGCCATCTGCCGCGCTGGGCCGGGGTGACCGCGCTGCTGATGGTGCCGTTGTTCTCGGCGCCCCGCATTCTCTCTGGTGCTCACTGGCTGACGGATGTCTATGTGGGGGCCCTGTCGCTGACCCTGCTCTGCCTGCCGCTGCTGCTGTTGACCGGGCTGTCGGACGCGCTGATCGGCTGGATCGCCCAGCGGCTGCCACGCCTGCCGGGCTGGCAGTGGCTGGCGGGCAAAACGCCGGCGAGTCAGCAATAAAAAAAGAAGGTCGGTGCATACCGGCCTTCTTTTTGGCTACTTCCCGCCGGTGACTGTGGTCGTCGCGAAATGACCATGACTACCACCGGTGGCCCCAGGCCTGCTGGCCCTCATGACAAGTATTAGCAGATTCGTTCGGGCGTGCTCGTCATGACTTTCTCCAGATAATCGTTTGCATGGGCTGAATGCTTGATCCTGACCAAGATTTTTTATTTTTGCTGCCTTAGAATCGCCGCCCGTTGCTGGAGAACTCTGTATGTTAATTAATCTTTTGCGCCTGATATTCATCATCTGCGCCCTGGTGTTCATCTTCATGCTGGTACGGGCCTGGTGGCACAAACGGCAACAGGGGGAGCTGGAGTCGACCCCCTTCTGGCCGGTGGCGGCCATCGGTTTTGTCGCCAATTTTCTCGATACCCTGGGGGTGGGCAGCTTCGCGGTGAAGACTGCCTGCTACAAGCAGTTCAAGCTGATCGACGACCGGCTGTTGCCGGGCACCCTCAACGGCCAGTGCGTGTTGCCGACGGTCACCCAGTCGCTGATTTTCATCGGCGCCGTGCAGGTGGATCCGCTCACCCTCATCGGCATGATGGTGGCCGCCGCTGCCGGGGCAGCCTGGGGGGCGCGTCACGTCGCCTCGTTCGATCGCCAGACCATCCGGCTGGTGATGGCGGTCTCCCTGCTGGTGGTGGCCGGCCTCATCTTCGCGGGCCTGCTTGGGTTGTTCCCCCTCGGCGGCGATGCCATGGGGCTGACCGGTTACAAGCTCGGGATCGCGCTGCTCGGCAACTTCATCTTCGGCGTGCTGATGAACGTGGGCATCGGTTTGTTCGCCCCCTGCATGACCCTGGTCTATCTGCTCGGCATGAATCCGCTGGCGGCGTTTCCCATCATGATGGGCTCCACCGCCGTGCTCAGCGTCTTCTCGGCGGGCACCTTCATCCGCAAGGGGGCCTTCGATGCCAAGGCGGTGCTGGCGGTGGCCATCTTCGGCCCTGTCGGCGTGGTGCTGGCGGCCATGCTGGTCAAGTCGATGGACATGGCGATGCTCAAATGGCTGGTGGCCTTCATCGTCATCTATACCTCCTGGACCATGTACGCCTCCTGGCGGGCGGCACGGCGGGCGCCACCACCCCGGCTGGCAGGCGTCACTGGTTAGCCGGTACGGCGCGAGTCGGTGCTGGCCGTGGAGTATTGACGTGATTGCAGGCCTTTGGCGTTATCTATACCTCCTGGACCATGCCCGCCTCTTGGCGGGTGGCACGGCGGGCGCCACAACCCCGGCTGGCAGAGGTCGCAGGCTGGCCTGCACCAGCGCCGCTTCGGCCCTCGCCCCCAGAAACACGTAGAGGCCGAGGGCCAGCAGCAGCCCCACGGCGCACCCCATCACACCCACCGCCGGCCAGAGCAGTTCGCTCTGGCCTAATGATCCCTTGAACAGCAACAGCAGCCCCTCGATGGAGACCGCGATCAAGATGGCGGCGATGAAGCGGGTAATGGTGCGGCGAATGGCGCTGTGGCGAAAGATGTCCTTATGCAGCAGCACCTCCTCTTCCAGAATGGTCTTGCCCAAGTCGAATACTGCCAGCGCCAAGGTCAGGAAGATGATGGCGCTGAAGGCCCCCAGCCGGTTCTGCTGCGCCCCGCACAGCAGCAGATAGAGCTGCTCCAGCCCGTGCCAGATGAGCGTCGCGACGATCAGAAACAGCGCCAGACTCAACACCACATAAACCCCCTTGAACCAGGGCATGGCCCGGCGTCGTTCCCTGTCCCCCATCAGCCAGGCGATGAGCTGGTTCAGGCAGAGGGTCAGCTCACGGCCCTGGCCTCTCACGATTAGATGCAACCGGGCTTGCGGCGCCGGCACCGGCGGCAGGATCCCGAGCGGTTCCCGGCTGGGTGCCTGGTTCAGGATGAAGGGATAACTGCTGAGTGAATCGGGTGATGCCGTGAGCAGTCCCAGCAGCAGGGGGGCCAGTTCGGCTTCGTACTCCTGATAGCGTCGCAGCACATCGATGGGGCTCATTTCCGCCATATACACCTCGCTCAAACGGGTTTGCATCCAACTTGCAGGGTGCAAATTGTGGGCCCGTTTTATGACGGACGGAGGGGCGGGATATGCACCGTTTGGTGACAGAGCCGTGCCATTTGCGCAAAGTCTGCACCAACATCGGGCGTATCAGGGGAGGCCGAAGGACGCCGAAGCTGCAATGAAAAAGGGCCCGTGAAGGGCCCTTTTGCGACACGCGGCGGCTTAGCCAGCCAGCTTGGCGAAGCTGCGCTCTGCGGCGGCCAGGGTGTGTTCAATCTCCTTGTCACCGTGCGCCAGCGACAGGAAGCCCGCCTCGTAGGCACTCGGCGCCAGGTAGACGCCCTCTTCCAGCATCAGATGATAGAAGCGCTTGAAGCGTTCCATGTCACAGCGAGTGACCTGCTCGTAGCGGGTGACCTCGGGCTCGTCGGTGAAGAAGAAGCCGAACATGCCGCCCACGTAGTTGATGGCAAGCGGGATACCGTGCTTGGTGGCAGCGGCTTTCAGCCCTTCTGCAACCCGGGCGGTCTTGGCGCTCAGCTGCTCATAGAGGCCCGGCTCCAGCAGCAGATCCAGCATGGTGAGGCCGGCGGCCATGGCCACCGGGTTGCCGGAGAGGGTGCCGGCCTGATAGACAGGGCCGGTCGGGGCGATGTGCTGCATCACCTTCTTCTTGCCGCCGAAGGCACCGACCGGCATGCCGGCACCGATGATCTTGCCGAGGGTGGTGAGATCCGGGTCGATGTTGTAGTGGCCCTGGGCGCCGCGCAGGGAGACGCGAAAGCCGGTCATCACCTCATCCAGGATCAGCAGGGCGCCAAACTCGTCACAGATGGCGCGCAGCCCCTCCAGGAAGCCGGGTACCGGCGGGATGCAGTTCATGTTGCCGGCCACCGGCTCGACGATGATGCAGGCGATCTCGCTGCCGTATTGGGTGAAGGCTTCGCGTACCGAGTCCAGATCGTTGAACACGCAGGTGAGGGTGTGCTTGGCAAAGTCAGCCGGGACGCCCGGGCTGTTGGGCTGACCCAGGGTCAGGGCGCCGGAGCCGGCCTTGACCAGCAGGGAGTCGGCGTGGCCGTGGTAGCAGCCTTCGAATTTGACGATCTTGTCGCGACCGGTGTAGCCGCGGGCCAGCCGGATGGCGCTCATGGTCGCCTCGGTGCCGGAGTTGACCATCCGCACCTGCTCCATGGAGGGGACGATCTGGCGCACCTTCTCGGCCATCAGCACTTCGATCTCGGTCGGGGCGCCGTAGCTCAGCCCTTTCTCCACCGCCTTGATGACGGCGGCCTTGATGGCCGGGTGGTTGTGACCCAGCAACATGGGGCCCCAGGAACCGATGTAATCCACATAGGCCTGGCCATCCACGTCATAGAGGTAGGCGCCATCGGCGTGATCGATGAAGCGGGGTGTGCCGCCGACCCCATTGAAGGCGCGGACCGGTGAGTTGACGCCGCCCGGAATGGTCTGGCGGGCCTGTTCAAACAGCTGATCTGATTTTGACATGGATCATCCTTAATGGGATTTTGGTCGTCACACAGGCGCAGGTGGCCGATTGCGGCTCGGCAGTCAGGGGGCGCTGGAGTATGCTTGCGCTCTTGACCCCGGCCAAGGACTGCCCCGTGTTAAATGAAACGGGCCGACTATAGCAGAAAGGCCCGGTGCTGGGCAGCCGGACAGCAGGCCGGATGATCGTCACCTCCGTCAGCAAACGAATGTGGTTTTTTCATGTCGCAACAAGCTCTCTCCTCCTCCGAACCGCTCTCGCCTCCCCGCGGCCCTGTCCTGCGGCGGATCATTCATCAAGACAAGATGCCCCTGCTGGTGCTGCTGTTGGCGGCGCTGGTCGGCACCCTGGCCGGGTTGGTCTGCGGACTGTTCGAGTCCGGCGTGCACTGGCTGGCACAGCAGCGTGTCGACCTGCTGGCCGATCGCCCCTGGTGGCAGCTCGGCCTGCTCGGCTTTGGTTTCAGCGCCTTGCTGGGTTGTATTGGTTATTTCCTGACCCATACCTTTGCGCCGGAGGCGGGTGGCTCCGGCATTCCCGAGATTGAGGGGGCCATGGACGAGCTGCGTCCGGTACGCTGGTGGCGGGTGTTGCCGGTCAAGTTCTTCGGTGGCATCTGCACCCTGAGCTCCGGCATGGTGCTGGGGCGGGAAGGCCCGTCGGTGCAGATCGGCGGTAACCTCGGCAAGATGGTGGCGGATATCTTCCGGCTGCCGAAGGAGCATGGCCACGCCCTGCTGGCAGCCGGCGCTGCCGGTGGTCTGGCCGCGGCCTTCAATGCGCCGCTGGCGGGGATCCTGTTCGTGATGGAGGAGATGCGCCCGCAGTTTCGTTACTCCTTTCTGGCCATCAAGGCGGTGGGCATCTCCGCCATCATGGCAACCCTGATGCTGCAGAACATGAAGGGGCAGGGGGCGGTGATCAGCTTGCCTCACTACGATGCGCCGGCCCTCAGAGCGCTCTGGCTGTTCCTCTTCATGGGGGCCGCTTTCGGCGTGCTGGGTTTTGTTTTCAACAAGCTGGTGCTGGCCTGTCAGGATGGTTATCTGGCGCTGCATCAAAACAAACGCCATCGCTTCGTGACCATCGGGACGCTGGTGGCAGGTACCTTCGGCGTGCTGTCGCTGGTTGCCCCGGCGGTGACCGGCGGGGGTACCGAGCTCATCCCCCATCTGATGGGCGGGGAGTATGCGATGGCCACCCTGTTCCTCATCTTCTCCATCCGGCTGGTGGCCACCCTGATCTGTTTCTGCTCCGGCGCACCGGGCGGGGTGTTTGCCCCGACCCTGGCGCTGGGCACCCTGTTCGGGGTGGTGTTCGGCCACCTGTTTCATGCGGCTTTCCCGGAGCTGGGTATTGAGCCCGGCGCCTTTGCCATTGCCGGTATGGGCGCGCTGTTTGCCGCCACCGTGCGTGCTCCCATCACGGGGATCGTGCTGGTCACCGAGATGACCGACAACTATCAGCTGATCTTGCCCATGATGATCACCACGGTCGGTGCGACCCTGGTGGCTCAGTGGCTGGGGGGCCGCCCGATTTATTCCCAGATCCTGGAGCGAACTTTACGGCTTGCTGCGCGTCAAAAGCGGGGAGAAAGCGGCGTCACCGCCGGTTAACCCTTTGTCTGCCGGCCTGAATCTGCTTGAGTCGCGTATAGTGAAGGGAGCGTGGCCGCAGTATGCGTAGTAACAAAAGAGGCCTTATGTCCCAGATAATGAAGTGGTTGGCAGTGCTGATGGTGGGGGCGCTCATCGGCTATTTCGTCGGTAATCGCCAGGAGCTGGCCCAGAGCAGCCTGCTGACGGTGCAGCAGGAGACGCTGGAGCGCCAAGGCAAGGCCATCGGCCAGCTCAAGAGCGAGCTCGGCATCAAGGAGACGCTGCTGGCTACCCAGAAGGCGGCGTTCGAGCAGTTGCAGCAGACGCTCAAGGATCAGGAAGCCCAGGTACAGGAGCAGAAGCGCCAGCTGGCCTTTTTCGAGCGGATCATGCGCCCCACCGGCGAGCAGGTGGGGGTGGTGATCGACAACCTTACCCTGCAGGAGACCAGTATCCCCGGCCGTTATCACTATCGGCTGGCGTTGACCCAGCCCGCCAAGAAGCGCGAGCTGTTTCGCGGTCAGGTACAGATAAAGGTGGAAGGCAGTCAGGGCGACAAGCCTAGAACCCTCGGCAGCCGTGAGCTGGGTATGAAGGTAGGAGAGGGGCGCTATGCACTGCGTTACTTCCAGCTGTTGGAAGGCAACTGGCAGTTGCCGGAAGGCTTTGTACCGGATCGGGTGCGGGTCACCATCAGCAAGGATGGTCGGCAACCAGCCCAGGAGCTGCTGGCTGAATGGGGCGAGGTAATCAAGCCGCTGGTAGTCGCTCCACCGGCACCCGTACCGGCCGCGCAGTAAGAAGCTTGGTGAATACTTGAACTGAATGGTCGGGTATTGGATAATTTCGCGGTTTCCATGTTTGTGGATTTAACGGTTGTGAGGTCAGTAATGAGTGCAGTAGCAGAAGCCCCGTTGCCCATCCAGATGACGGATGCGGCCGCCAACAAGGTGAAGACCCTGATCACCGAAGAAGAAAATCCCGAGCTCAAGCTGCGGGTGTACATCACGGGCGGTGGCTGCTCCGGTTTCCAGTATGGTTTCACCTTCGATGAGAAGATCAACGAAGGAGATACCGTGGTCGAGAAGAGCGGGGTCACCATGGTGATCGATCCCATGAGCCTGCAATATCTGGTTGGCGGTAGCGTGGATTACACCGAAGGTCTGGAAGGCTCCCGTTTCACCGTGACCAACCCCAATGCCACCACCACCTGTGGCTGTGGTTCCAGCTTCTCTATCTGATATAGAGATACTGCGTGACATCGAAGGGCCCCAAGGGGCCCTTTTCGTTTTCCCCCCCATCCCTATAGTCGGACGCTCTGGGCCAGCAAGTAATGCTCAAGAGACCTTGATGGGCTTCCTTTGGGTTGCTGTTAGGGCGCTTTTCATCCTGATTGATGGTTAGTTAAACACTTGAACGTCTTTTTCAAAAAAACACGGAGTTTTCGCTTGTCAGCGAGAATCATATCCCTATAATGCGCCTCCATCAGCACGGCGCAGTGCGCGTCTGGTCTGGCTTGCAAAGCAAACCAGTGAGGGTTATAGTTATCGACCCTGCTCTTTAACAATTTGAATCAAGCAATCTGTGTGGGCACTCACAGCATCGAGCATCAAAAACAATTTTTGATATCAATGTCTGATGAAGTGACCAAAGCAACTTTTAGTTGCAGCAGTTAATTCAGCAATTCATTGAGCCGCCTTAACAGGCAACCAAACTTAAATTGAAGAGTTTGATCATGGCTCAGATTGAACGCTGGCGGCAGGCCTAACACAT